>CAYUEL010000116.1:0-6288 GCA_964443025.1 uncultured Gammaproteobacteria bacterium
GACGAAACAGCACCAACGCTTGCGAATAATTTTTACTTTCTTTAAATAAACGTTGCCCTCGGTCATAAAGCACATCGGCATCGCCTTGCGGCTGATAAGCTTCTAGTTGTTTGATAATTGCGGGCCAAGTAGGTCTTTGGGTCGGATCGGCTTGCCAACAATCTTTAATCAGGGTTCGCCAAGGTTCAGAGATTTCTGTGGAAATCGCTTCGCGCTCACCCGCTAACACTTTTTGTTTAATGGTGTCATTATCTAATCCCATCCAAGGAGTTTTACCGGTTTGCATTTCCCATAAAAGCATTCCGAAACTGTAAATATCACTCGCTTTCGTGTAACGTTGTGTACGCAATACTTCTGGCGCTTGCCAAGCACCAGAGTCAGGTACTTGCGTACTTTCAGCAATACCCGGCTGTTGTATTTTAGCCAAACTAAAGCTTGCCAGCTTGGCTTGGTACGATTCATTCAGCAATACGTGACTGCTTCTGATATCCGCATGAATGATATTTTCACCCTGTAAATACGCTAATCCACGCGCAATATTCAAGGCAATATTTTTAATTTGATTCGGTGTTAATAAATTGAATTCTTTTTCCAACACCTGATTCAATGAACCTTTTGACATATGTTCCATGACAGAAACAGTAAATGATTCTTGAAGACATCCACGATACCACGTAATGATGCAGGGATGACTCACCAGTGACATCACCTGCATTTCTCGAACAAGCGCTTGGCGAGCCACAGGATTTTCAGCTGTTTTGCAAGCGACTACCTGCCCATGCCAATGTCCCAAATGTATTTGAGTAGAAGAACCTTTGTTTATTGCTTGTAAAAAAACGATTTCTTCAGGTTTTATTTGTTTTTGGGGCGCGAGACTGTGGGTTGCTTGCTGAGAAGGAGGAGGTAAATGAAGCTGGCGCACCAATACCATCAGTTGCGCAATATCCGATTGCAAAACAGCAAAATGCTGCGCTTCACTCGTTTGGTTATCTTGCATTAAAATAAACATTTGCTGCTGAAAAGCAATGATATCCGCTTGGGAATCTAACAGCTGCTCTTGACCTTGGCTAAGAGCGGAAAGCAATATTTTAAGTTCAGCGCGATCTTTCGTCGCATCTTCTTTATCTTGCTCATGATTAAACAGTTGCTGAATATTAAGACCTAAATTTAACGCATGGCTTTTCTCTTCTAATGCTTTATTGAACCCCTCAAATTGCGCACTGTCATCACCGGCTTTAATAAAGTGACGTACAAAACGTTTCATTTTCCCATCTTCAGGGGCGCTGAAATGGCTCATGAAATTTTGGCATTCTTCCAACAAGGTATAAAATTCCCTTAATGCTTTTTCAAAATGAGTATTATCAGGAATTTTATTAAGCTGTGTGATAGTCAACGTGATATCAGCGATGCGCCCTGCCAAGCGCTGACAACGTTGTTGATTGGCTTTAACCAATTGGGCGGTTTGGTAAATAAATTTAGCTAGTTGTAAGGCACCTGAAACTAATCCTTGTGGATCAAAGCTGGGTTTTTCAATCGTGAACAGTCGATGTTCATAGAGGTATTCTTGTTTATCTCCATTTTTACCCATGTAAATCATCCTTTACAAAATTTTTTCACAATGCCATTTAACCCGCAATCGTATCATGAAGTCAAATAAGTAAAGATAATCATTGAAATTAACTCTTGAGTATTGCCTTCATCTCAAGAATTTAATAACATTGCAGTAATCCCTAAATTTTGCTTCGCTAAATCAGAACTGGAAACATTTGAATTAGACGAAGAGGAAGTTGATTTAAATCGTTGGTGAAGTGGGTTTCCTGTTTAATATCCATACCCCATTCCTTTGATCAACGCTTTAACACGTTCTAAATCACCTCTTGCGGCTGCATGCTGCAATTTTCCTAGCATAAATTCTCCTTTAATTTTTCTTCAAGTTAAAATTTCAATCCCAATGAGTTACAACGTTCTATGGCATATTTTTCACCGGCTGTTGCAGCACGTTGATACCAGGTATGCGCTGTTGGTACATCACGTGTCACCCCTTCACCCGTTTCAAGCATCACGCCCACTTCATACATCGCGCGAGGATGCGCAGGCTCTGTGTTGGCAGCACGATTAAACCAGGTATAAGCTTCGGGTTTATTTTGTGCAACCACATTCCCGGTATCTTCCGGTCTTAAATGGTAATTACCTACAATAGTACAAGCTTTTGCATGATTCTTCGTTGCAGCATGACGAAACAGCACCAACGCTTGCGAATAATTTTTACTTTCTTTAAATAAACGTTGACCTCGGTCATAAAGCACATCAGCATCGCCTTGTGGCTGATAAGTTTCGAGTTGTTTGATAATCGTGGGCCAAGTAGGTCTTTGGGTCGGATCGGCCTGCCAACAATCTTTAATCAGGGTTCGCCAAGGTTCACAAATCTCTTGTGAAATCGAGGGACGTTCACCGGCTAAAACTTTTTGCTTAATAGCATCATTATCTAAATCCTTCCAGGGAATTTGACCCGTTTGCATTTCCCAGAGCAATACACCAAAACTGTAGATGTCGCTCGCTTTCGTGTCTTGGTGCAAACGCAATACTTCCGGTGCTTGCCATGCATAAGAATCGGGTACTTGCGCACTCGCAGCAATACCCGCCTGTTGCACTTTCGCTAAACCCAAGCTGGTCAGTTTGGCTTGGTATTGTTCATTGAGCAATACATGGCTGCTTCTCACATCCGCATGAATGATGTTTTCATTGTGCAAATACGCCAAGCCGCGCGCAATATTCAAGGCTATGGTTTTAATTTGACTTGGGGTTAATATATCAAACTCGGTTTGCAACACCTGGCTCAATGAGCCTTTGGGCATGTGCTCCATCACCGAAACACTGAATTGCTCATTAACACATCCTCGATACCACGTGATGATACAAGGATGACTCACCAGTGACATCACCTGCATTTCTCGAATGAGTGCTTGACGAGCCATAGGATTTTCGGCAGTTTTGCAAGCAACCAATTGCCCATGCCAATGCCCCAGATGCATTTGCGTAAAGCGGCCTTTACTGAGCGGTTGTAAGAAAGCTATTTCTTCAGGCCTTATTTGCTTTTGCAATGTGAGGGTGTGCATGTCTTGCTGGGAAGGAGGTGGCAAATGAAGCTGACGTACCAACATCATCAGTTGTGCAATATCGGATTGTAAAATAGAAAAATGCTGAGTTTCGCTCGCTTGATTATCTTGCATGAGTGCAAACATTTGTTGTTGAAATGCAATGATATCCGCTTGAGAGTCTAGCAGTTGCTCCTGCCCTTGATTAATACTTGAAAGCATTATTTTAAGTTCAGCGCGATCTTTCGTTGCATCGACTTTATCTTCTTCATGATTAAAGAGTTGCTGAATATTAAGGCCTAAATTGAGTGCGTGGCTTTTATTTTCTAATGCTTTATTGAACCCTTCAAAGTGCGCACTGTCATCACCTGCTTTTAGAAAACGGCGCACAATGCGTTTCATTTTTCCATCTTCAGGAGCACTGAAATGATTAATAAAATCCTGACATTCTTTTAGCAATGTAAGAAATTCATTCAGCGTTTTTTCAAAATGTGTATTATCAGGGATCTTATTCAGCTGTGTGATAGTCAGCGTAATATCGGCTATGCGGCCTGCCAAGCGTTGACAGCGCAGCTGATTTGCTTTAGCCAATTTTGCGGTTTGATAGATAAACTTGGCTGTTTGTAAAATAGCTGAAACTAAGCCTTGAGGATCTAAACTGGGGTTGGTAGCCGTTAACAACCGATGCCCAAGATCTTCGTGTTTGCCTTCATTTTTGCCCATATTAATCATCCTTCATTGTTTAACTAAACAAACTGGCATGTTGCGGAGTAGCGCGTTTATCTTCCGTTTGTTTGAGATTATTAAGCTCTGCAATTGCCGCATCAGCAGTGGGACGTTGTTTTGTTTCTTGCGCCCAACAACGCGTGACTAAGCTGGTATAACCCGCTGGGGTATTATCAGGCAATGCGGGACGATTCCCCTTTTGAACTTTACTGATAATTTGAGCATCTTTTTGTCCTTGATATGGCGTTTGATGATTGGCAAGTTCAGATAATACCATTGCAAATGCAAAAATATCTGTTTGTACTGTGTATTCATATTCATCTACATCAGGGTCTAAGAGTTCGGGCGCCATCCACGGTGTTGTACCGCACGCTGATTTTGTTTTACCACTTTGGCTTTGTTGCTTGGTGGTCGAAAGTCCAAAATCCGATATTTTTGCATTTTGCTTTTCATCTAATAATACATTTAAACTTTTTAAATCCCGATGAATCACATTTCTGGTATGTAAATACGACAATCCTTTGCCTATGTCTAATGCGAGTTCAATGCGCTTCAACCATTGGATAGTGGAGGATGGATTCTTTTGTAAATAATCATACAACGAACCGCCTTCCATGTATTCCAATACCAAACACCGGTAAGGTTCTAAACAAATACCTACAATCCTTAACGTGTAACGCGAATGAAGTTTGGCCATGTGCGCCGCTTCACTTTGAAATTGAGTTAGGACTTGCGCATTATTACTACCCATGTTCAATTGCTTCACTGCCACATCTTCATGCCCATGTTTGGCTTTAAACACGCGACCATAAGCCCCTTCGCCTAATTCTTTTTCTATTTTTAAATCAGCATAAGGAATGATTTCTAAGTTGGAGGTAAAAGAAGAAGTGGATTCTGTTGCACTACTGCTAGAAGCTGAGTGAGTCGATTGAGATTGTTGAGATACAGGCGCTGAAGCCACCGCAGTGGAATGGCTTTCTTTGGCGTTGTTGTTGGTGTTGCTATGATTTTGTACTGTAGGTTTATCCTTCGTCGCGTTGTTGTTTGAATTAGTAGCGCTTTGTACTATAGGCTTAGTCTTAGCATCCATACCCCATTCTTTTTGAGCTTGGGTTGTCAAATACGCCACAATTTCTTCCCATTTATTCTGTGCGGAACTTTTAGCTTTTGTGGTTTTTTTAGGCTCAACTTCCTTTTCGGAACTTTTGGTTTTTTTAACCTCTTTTTTGGTTTCCTTAGCCTCCAGTTCTTGAGCTAAATCATCTGTTAATTCTTCTTCTATAAGTTTTTTAGCCAAATCAATAGCAGTTTGGCCTGCACTATTTCTGCTATCCCATACAGCGCCTTGTCTAACCAGATAGCATACCAAATCAAGATGGCCTTCGTAAGCAGCCATCATGAGCGCAGTATTGCCATTGTTAGCTTTTTCTTCTAATCTCGCACCTCCCTCAATTAAGGCACGCGCGATTTTAAGGTCCCCTTGCTTAGCAGCTAAGATGAGCGCGGTGTAGTTGGAATTGTTCTTTTCATCCAGCCCTGCACCCACTTCAACAAGAAAACGCACGGCATCAAAAGAGCGAGCATCCTCGGTGCGCGATTTTTTTGCGTAGCCAGGGCGACCATTCTCTTTCTTATCAACAACCGAGATGAGCGCTGTCTCACCATTATCATTTTTTTCGTTGAGATTCGCACCTTTTTCAGCCAAAATACGTGCTATATCAAAATGGCCTTTCTTAACCAACCTAAAAAATGCTGTCTCACCATCTTTGCCTTTTTCATCCAGTTTAGCTCCTGCTTCTATAAGAGCATATGCTTCATTACTATTCCTAACAGGACCACCAGCAGCGTTAATAAGCGGTGTATCGCCGTTTTTATCTTTTTCATCCAGCTTCGCGTTTTCTTCTACCTTCGCACCTTTTTCAATAAGAAAACGTACGACTTCAAGATGACCGCCGATAGCAGCCAAGATGAGCGCAGTATTGCCATCTTTATCTTTTTCATCTAACTTTGCGCCCTTTTCAACAAGAGGACGTACCACTTCTGTGTCGCCATCTCGAGCAGCCCGCATGAGCATTGTCTTGCCAGCATTATCTTTATCATCCAAACTACCAAACTTTGCATTTTTTTCAACAAGAAGACGACACATGAGCAGGAAGTCACCACTCTTATCCATGTTACTGCTATCGTGATACTCCGAAAAAGCCTGCATGAATACTGTCTTACCATCTTTATCCTTTTCATCCACCTTCGCGCCTTTTTCAACAAGAACACGCGCTATGTTTAGAAAGAGACCTGCCTTACCACGATAGTCGTGCGCCCATGGCGTATCGGCACGGTCGCTATATAATACAGTTACGTAATAGCGCCGGAAAACCTCATGGAGTGCTGTCTTACCATCTTTATCACCTTTTTCATCTAACTTTGCGCCCTTTTCAGCAAGAAGACGCACAACCTCAAGATGGTTCCC
>CAYUEL010000117.1:0-6287 GCA_964443025.1 uncultured Gammaproteobacteria bacterium
AAGGGGGGTGACAATCTGTCCCCTTCCCTACTCTTCTTTGGCTTCTTTTTCCATCAAACCCACCCATGCCACTTCTGGGTCAGTATAAGCCACACTCGGAATACATTTAACGTCAAAGTAATGTTTCTTGCCCGCAATTACTTCTGCAGCCAAACGCCCTTCTGGAATAGCTTTATGTGCCAACATGGGATTTCCAACGACATCACCAATGGCATAAATGTGAGGGATATTCGTGCGCATTTGATTATCCACGGAAATAAAGCCGCGCTCATTGACTTGAACACCCGCAGCTTCTGCACCAATGTCTTTACCATTGGGAATACGCCCTACGGCAGATAATAAACGATCAAAGCGTTCCGGTTCCGCAGGTGCATTTTCACCTTCAAACGTAACCCACAAACCATCTTTTTTCGCTTCCAGTTGGGTAACTTTGGTTTTCAAACGTATGTTTTTATAACGTGATTGAATGTATTTCATGAAAGGCTTTTGCAAATCTTTATCAATGCCACCTAATAAACTATCCGCCAATTCAACGACGGTGATTTCACTGCCTAATGCGTTATAAACACAAGCCATTTCCATGCCGATGATACCGCCACCCATGACCAATAATTTTTTCGGCACTTCTTGCAATTCAAGCGCACCTGTTGAATCCATCACACGTGGGTCATCATTGGGTATGAACGGTAACGCAACAGGTCGTGAACCTGCCGCAATAATGGCTTGTTCAAACGTGATTGTTTGTTTTTTACCATCATCAGATGTGACTTCTAAGGTATTAGCACCCGTGAATTTACCAACACCGCGTATGATTTCTACTTTACGTTGCTTTGATAATGCTTTTAAACCACCGGTCAATCGGCCAAGAACACCATCTTTCCACTCACGCAATTTATTGATATCAATTTGAGGTTCATTAAAAACAATCCCATGTTTGCTCATTTGCTTCGTTTCTTCAATCACTTTCGCAATATGCAATAATGCTTTGGATGGAATACAACCGACATTCAAGCAAACACCACCAATGTTTTCATAACGTTCAACAAGAACAACTTTTTTATCAAGCTTTTGTTCAGCAAATAAATCGGCCGCACGAAATGCCGCTGTGTAACCCCCAGGGCCGCTGCCTAAAACTACTAAGTGTGTGGTAATGTTTGTCATTTCTTTGTTTCCTTTGTTTCATCGTCATTGCGAGCCTGCTAAGGCGAAGCAATCCATTCAAGAAATAGATTGCTTCGCTCCTGCGGAGCTCGCAATGACGAAGTCTAATCACAATAATATACGTCTCAAATCACTCAACAATTCCGACATAAATGTAATAAACCGTGCGGCTTGTGCACCATCAATCACGCGATGATCATACGATAATGATAATGGCAACATCAAACGTGCTACAAATTCACCATTCTGATAAACCGGTTTCATGCTTGAGCGCGAAACGCCTAAAATAGCCACATCAGGCGCATTCACAATCGGTGTGAACGCTGTTCCACCAATACCACCTAAACTGGATATCGTAAAGCAACTGCCTTGCATGTCACGTCCGGTTAATTCACCTTTACGCGCCTTCTCGCTGATATCCCCTAATTCTTTCGCTAATTCAAATAATCCTTTTTTATCGACATCGCGAATCACGGGTACCACTAATCCTTCAGGTGTATCCACCGCAACGCCAATGTGAAAATATTTTTTAAGGATTAACTCTTGACCATCTTGTGATAACGAACTATTAAAATCAGGAAATTGTTTTAACGATGCAACCACCGCTTTCATTAAGAATACCAAAGGTGTTAATTTAAAACCTTGTTCTTCTGCACGTTCTTTTTGCGTTTTACGAAAAGCTTCGAGATCCGTGATATCTGCTTCATCAAATTGTGTCACATGAGGAATGTTAACCCAGTTACGATGTAAATTCGTTGCAGAAAATTTCTTAATACGTGATAACGGTTTGGTTTCAACTTCACCGAATTTAGTGAAATCGATTTTCGGCATTGCAGGAATGCCTGATCCGGATGATACTTCTTTACTACCACCTTCACCTTGCAAACGACGTTTCACATAATTTTGTAAATCAAGTTTTTGTATACGACCTTTGCGACCCGTTCCACCGACTTGTGTTAATTCAACGCCTAATTCACGGGCTAATCGACGAACCGACGGACTGGCGTAGGTGCGTTCGCCGATAGAATGGGGTTCGGTGTCGGGTTCGCGTGTCATTGGAGCAAGATTGTGAGGCAATTCAGGCTCAGCTGATCGCTCACTCACGTTCGCGCTCTGTGCTGATATATTGGTTCGCGGCTCTGTTTGGGAAACAGCCGGCTCTAATTCTAAAATCGCCGTTCCCTTCGTGACTTTATCACCGACTTTAATTTTCAGTGCTTTCACAACACCTGCGTCACTGGCAGGAACATCCATTGATGCTTTTTCACTTTCTAATGTGATAAGGCTATCATCAACACCAATGGTATCGCCTACTTTCACATGAATCTCAATCACTTCAACCGCTTGATCCGTGCCAATATCGGGTATTAAAACTGTTTTCACGGGGCCTCGCTTCCTTATACAAAAACTGGATTAGGTTTCTCGGGGTTAATTCCTAGATCGTTGATAGCAATCGCCACCACATCCGCTTCAATTTGACCTTCATCGTGTAACGCTTTCAACGTCGCCAATACAACTGCTTTCGTATCCACTTCAAAGAAGTGACGCAATTGTTTACGCGTGTCGCTGCGACCATATCCATCCGTTCCCAATGTGACAAAACGTTGTGGAATAAATGCACGCACTTGATCAGCAAAACTGTGCATGTAATC
Source organism: uncultured Gammaproteobacteria bacterium (assembly GCA_964443025.1). Taxonomy (GTDB): domain Bacteria; phylum Pseudomonadota; class Gammaproteobacteria; order JABCZS01; family JABCZS01; genus JAJFKJ01. The sequence goes on from CAYUEL010000117.1 coordinate 2,814, forward strand.
TGTGGCAGCAATAATGGGTCCAGGTTGATCTTGCAATTGTTGCGTAACATAAGGAATGCGCGGTGTTTCAAGCGGATGCAAACGATTCCAACGTTCAGCATCGAGCGCATCGCGGCGCAATTCAGTAAAACTTGTTGCACTCCAAATATCGCAACTGACATGATAATCTTTTTCAAGTATTTCAGCAGCAGCAATCACCTCACGCAAAATAGTACCACATCCCATGAGTTGTACTTTTAATGCCTGATTGCTTTCGCTCTTTTTAAATCGATACAAACCTTTAATAATTCCATCTTGAGCACCTTCTGGCATCGCAGGATGAAAATAATTTTCAGTCATCAACGTGATGTAATAAAATATTTTTTCTTGACGTTCATACATGCGGTATAACCCATGTTGAATAATCACGGCTAATTCATACGAAAACGTGGGGTCATACGAAACACAATTCGGAATGGTGGCTGAAAGAAGATGGCTATGTCCATCTTGATGTTGTAATCCTTCACCCGCTAATGTAGTACGTCCAGCCGTGGCACCTAATAAAAAGCCACGTGCTTGCGCATCGCCTGCGGCCCACGCTAAATCACCAATGCGTTGAAATCCAAACATCGAATAATAAATATAAAACGGAATCATGGTTTGATGATGATTTGCATAAGACGTTGCCGCTGCGATCCATGAACACATTGAGCCCGCTTCTGTAATACCTTCTTCAAGAATTTGGCCTTTTTCATCTTCGCGGTAATACATGACTTGTCCGGCATCCATCGGTTCGTACAATTGCCCCACCGATGAATAAATGCCTAATTGACGGAACATACCTTCCATACCAAACGTGCGCGCTTCATCAGGAATAATCGGCACAATACGTTTGCCAATATTTTTATCTTTAACCAATGTATTTAAGATGCGCACAAATACCATTGTTGTGGAAATATGGCGATCACCGCTGTCTTGCAATTGCGGCGCAAATGCTTCTAACGAAGGAATCGGTAATGATTCATAAACCGGTGTTCTCGCGGGTAATGCGCCGCCTAATGCCGAACGACGTGCACGTGCATATTTAACTTCAGGGCTATTTTCACCGGGATGATAAAAAGGAACTTTATCAATTTCATTATCACTCACAGGAATTTCAAAACGATCACGAAAACGTTTCAACGCTTCAACATCCATCTTCTTTTGTTGATGCGTGATGTTTTGCGATTCGCCCGCTTCGCCCATGCCATAACCTTTAATGGTTTTCGCTAAAATAACCGTAGGTTTTCCATCGTTTTTATGAACTGCATTGTAATAAGCTGCATACACTTTAGAAGGATCATGACCCCCACGATTTAAATACCATATTTCTTCATCAGACATGTCCGCTACCATCGCAGCTAACTCGGGATATTTGCCAAAGAAATGTTCACGTACGTAAGCGCCGTTTTTGGCTTTGTAATTTTGATAATCCCCATCGACACATTCTTGCATGCGCTTTTTCAATAATCCCGATGTATCTTTCGCAAGCAACGGATCCCAATGACGTCCCCAGATCACTTTAATAACATTCCAGCCCGCACCTTTGAAAACACCTTCTAATTCTTGAATGATCTTTCCATTACCACGAACAGGACCATCCAAGCGTTGCAAGTTGCAGTTGATCACAAATATCAAATTATCAAGTTTTTCACGTCCGGCAAGGGAAATCGCACCCAATGATTCAGGTTCATCCATTTCACCATCACCACAAAAACACCACACTTTGCGATCGGTGCGATTGATAAAATCACGTTGATGCAAGTATTTCATGAAACGCGCTTGATAAATGGCTTGAATGGGCCCTAGTCCCATCGACACGGTAGGAAATTGCCAATAATCAGGCATCAACCAAGGATGCGGATAAGAAGATAAACCATCACGTTCGACTTCTTGGCGAAATGCATCGAGTTGCTCATTGGTAAAACGTCCCTCTAAGAAAGAACGTGCGTAAATACCTGGTGAACTGTGTCCTTGAATGTAAATCAAATCACCCCCGTGACCTTCATGAGGAGCACGGAAAAAGTGACTAAAGCCAACATCATATAACGTTGCGCTGGAAGCAAATGAAGCAATATGCCCGCCCAATTCGGGGGCTTGTTTCCCAGCTCGAATCACCATCGCAGCGGCGTTCCAACGAACAATGGCACGAATGCGAGATTCTAATTCATTATCACCCGGCTTTAAGGCTTGTTGATCAACGGGAATCGTATTGATATAGGGGGTATTCAAGCTATCTACCTGAATGCCGCTGCCCGCTGCTTTGGTTAACAATTGATCAATGATGAACTGCGCACGTGCCGAACCTTCTTCGGCTAACACATCTTCCAGGGCGGCAAGCCATTCCTGAGTCTCTTCTGGATTATTGTCTTGACGCTGTAAATTATCGGCCATTCCCGATTTATCCCTAATCATTTAAAAATCAGGGTATTTTATCATATTTATGGGATATTGTTGCATGAGTTTAATTACATCTAACCGTCATCCCCGCGAAGGCGGGGACCCAGGGAACTTAGTACAAAATTTGTGCAATATTTCTCCTGGATTCCCGCTTTCGCGGGAATGACGGGGAATGACGGGGAATGACGGGGAATGACGGAGAATGACGGAGAATGACGGGAATGCTAAAGAAACAATTTACCCAATGTCGCCACAGCAATGACTAATACCCAAACCAACAATGCACGGTGTATTAGCTTTTGCGTACGTTCATTTTCCTCTTTACTGCCTTTGCTGTCTTCATCAATACCTAACGACGTAAAGCCGCAGCTGATTAAAATCTCTTTTACCAAGCCTGGTTGTGGCGCTTGCTTCAACCATACATCAAAGCTAGCCATGAAATTACCGACCAACGTATAAGTCAACGCAACCACACGCGCAGGAATCCAGGCGGCCCAATTGTGGATAAACGTCATGTGTTCTAATTGATCCTTATACATCACTTCACCGTGCAATGCATTATCATGAAACCAGCTGATCATGCGGTACGTAACGGCACCAATGGGACCTAGAATTAAAAACCAAAATACAATGGCAAAGAAGCGTTCATGCGATTGCCAAAGTTGTAACTCCGTCACGGTGCGGTAAAAATCATTTCCTTTAATACCCGCATCGGAGATGAAGCTTCTAAGATCCGCTTCTGATGATTTTTCTTCACCTTCTTTAGGCTTTAAATAATGCTCTAATTTGAATTGCAACGGCGATGAACCCAAACAAAATAACAACACAGCAACACCTAGAATGAGTTCCACCATATTGGATTGGGATATACCATACAGTGATATGCACCGGACCAGTATAAATTTCGGTACCGGTACTGCTTCCGATGGCGCGCATCGCGGCCAGTGGCCTGAATGTGACCGGTGGCAACCGGCGAGATCCACACATCGTTATAGGCCGGCGGCACCGCGAGCGGTCGAATCCGCCGCAACGTGGCGATGTCCGTCACGCGCTTGC
>CAYUEL010000118.1:0-6258 GCA_964443025.1 uncultured Gammaproteobacteria bacterium
ACGTATTAAATGTTGTTCAGCAGGTTGTTTTAATTCTGGGAAAAGTTCGTCGAGTGTTGTCTGTAAATAGCCTGTTTCGTTAATGCTATCAAGCAGGGTATGTGCAATGACGCGCGCTTGAGGGGTGAATGAAAGCATATCGCATTGGTTACGCAAATGATCTTGTAAATTGAGCGTTGCGTGAACTTGAGATAACCAATCAAAATCGTTATCGTTTGTATTATTAGTTTGTTCTGTTGTGTCGGCGGTGAGAGATTCCTCGGGGTTTTCAAGCTCAAGCATAGGGTTTTCATCCAGCATGGCCTGAATATGAAGCTGAAGCTCCAAGGCGGGCATCGCCATAAGCTTCATTGCCTGCTGCATATGTGAAGATAATTTTTGTTGCTGGCCTAACTTGGCTCTTATTTGTGTTTTCATCATTTGAGTATAGTAGGGGTCGTGCTACCCTACAAATAGCACAACCCTGAGGCTATATTTATGACACACGCCCACCACTGTTCTCAACCTCAACAACCCTATCAATCCTTGATGATAAAAACAGCCGTGGCTGCAAGCATGGGTATCATGCTCATTGTATTCAGCTTGTTTGATGTCAAGGTAAATAACCTGTTAATAGGTCTTGCAAGTTTGGGTGTGTTGTTATATTCGGGCGGACATATTTTTACGGGAGCTTGGCGAGGCTTAACATCACTTTCAGCCAATATGGATACGTTAATTGCAATGGGCACAGGCATCGCTTGGATTTATTCCATGATCGTTGTCGTATGGCCTGAACATATTCCTGATATGGCGCGTCATGTGTATTTTGAAACAGCCATTATTATCATTGCATTGGTTGATCTGGGATCTGTGCTTGAAATGCGTGCACGACGTCATACATCGGATGCCATTCAACGTTTAATGAAATTACAACCTAAAACAGCGCGTATTGTGCGCGACGGAAAAGAAATCGATGTTCCCATTGAGTCAATACAAATGGGTGATTTGGTCCGCGTTCGCCCTGGAGAACAAATTCCTGTGGATGGCGAAATTATTGAGGGAAGTTCAAGTGTTGATGAATCGCTATTAACAGGCGAATCATTGCCCGTTGAAAAAGCAGTGGGAGATAAAGTGATTGGCGCAACACTCAATAAAAATGGAACATTTATTTTTAAAGCCATTCATGTCGGAAGCGAAACGGTGCTATCACAAATTATCAAGATGGTTCAACAAGCACAAAATTCAAAACCTGAATTAGCTCGATTGGCTGATCGCATTTCTGCTTATTTTGTGCCGAGTGTAGTCATCATTGCTTTATTGACGGCCATTGCATGGTATTTTGCAGGTGTTGAGCCACGCTTATCGTATATGTTGGTGACAGCGATGTCGGTGTTAGTGATTGCATGTCCTTGTGCGTTGGGTTTGGCCGTTCCTATTTCTGTGATGATTGGCATTGGGAAAGCGGCAGAACATGGAATTTTGATTCGTCATGCGGATGCGTTGCAACAAACAGAACAATTGACCGCCATTGTTTTAGATAAAACCGGTACAATTACACAAGGAAAACCTGAAGTGATGGGTATTTATCCTGAACTTCATATCGATCAAAAACAAGTATTAACGTTAGCGGCTAGTTTAGAGGCGGGTTCGGAACATCCACTGGCTGAGGCCATTCTTAATGCAGCGAGGCAACACGATTGCATTTTACATCCAGTCACGCAATTTCAGGCTTTATCTGGACGGGGTATTAAGGGTCATATTGAAAACCGAATAATTTTTTTAGGTAACGAACGGTTGATGCAAACAGAATCTATTTCGTTAGGTGATTGCAAACAAAAAGCAGATGAATTGGCCTCACAAGGAAAAACGCCTATTTTTGTTGCAGTAGACAAGAAAGTAATAGGAATTATTGCCATTGCGGATCCCATTAAACCTGATTCAAAAAAAGCTATTGAACGTTTGCAGCGCATGGGTTTAAAAGTCATTATGATTACCGGTGATCATGCGGCCACGGCTCATGCCATTGCTGCGCAAGTAGGTATTCACGATGTGATGGCTGAAATCTTACCTGAGGATAAAAAAAATAAAATAAAAGAACTTCAAATGAAAGGTGAAAAAGTAGGAATGGTAGGTGATGGTATTAATGATGCACCTGCATTGGCTCAGTCAGATGTAGGATTTGCCATAGGAACAGGAACGGATATCGCCATTGAAAGTGCCAGTATTACGCTCATGGGCGGCTCATTGCAAGGCGTTGCAGATGCGATCATCATTTCACACAACACCGTAGTAAATATGAAACAAAATTTATTCGGCGCATTTATTTATAATGCTATTGCTATTCCTATTGCAGCAGGTCTTTTATTTCCTTTTACAGGGATATTATTAAATCCTATGCTAGCAGGAGCGACAATGGCTCTCTCATCATTAACAGTGGTTAGTAATGCAAATCGACTTCGTTTTGTTTGATTAAGGCTAACAAATCTTTGATAGAGTCGATATCCCAAACTTTAGCCATCAATGTTTGGCATTGCATCTGTGATAATGAGTATATCTTTTCAGTTATTGCCGGCGGCAATTTTCCAAATTTACCTGTAAGCATCCCACATAAGGCTATTTTCTGACCCTGTTCTAGTCCTTGTTCTAGTCCCTGCTCTAGTCCTTGCTCTAGACCTTGCTCTAGACCCTGCTCTAGGCCTTGTTCTAGACCTTGCTCTAGACCCTGCTCTAGGCCTTGTTCTAGACCTTGCTTTAAACCTTCTTGTATCAATGAGTTTCGATAATTTTCCATCCGTTCTGCAAGCATGTGAGGGCCTCCTGAAGTGTCATCCAAATAAGATATCATTTTTTCATCTAATTTTAGCACACGACTACAGTATACCAAAAATGCACGCCTTAAGGAGTCATGTTCTGAATCCTTTAGCAACATAACCAAGCGATGAATAATTGTCTGTATATCATAATGATGCGCATTTTGTTCGAGCTCTATTAAAGGTGCTACTACATTATTGCTCTGCAGCAGCTCTTCAGTTAAAGGAAATCTACCCATATCTAATACAGTGTAAGTCATTTGAGGCTGACGCGCTGCCAGTGGCTTCGGTAAATTTCCAGGAAATAAATCCAGCACATGAGTTGCTGCATTCCAAGGACGTTCGCCCATGTAAATAACAAAGGGTAACACGGGAGGTAAATATCCGTTGGGTAATATCCCTTTGGTTTTAATTAAATTTTCGTGCAATAAGCCAACGTAAGTTAATAAACGCATTCCCATATATTTATCAATATTCTTTTGAAATTCTAACAGTAGGTATAAATAAACCCATTCATTATTGAATGAAATTCGCCAAATACTGTCTTGTTCACGTTTATGCCATTTATCAGAAACTTGCTGCGTATCCACACGTTCTAGGGTTGTCAGGTCTAAATAAGCAACCCATTCTTCTTTTATAAATCCGCGGAGCAAATCCGCCACCACTTTGGGATGTGAAAATAAATGGCGATAACCATAGTCATATTGTTGGTGTGTCACTGTTACTTCTCTTTTTGTATTATGTAACTATTTTTCTAATGCATCCAGTATACATGATTTTTTTTGATATACCAATAATATTGGGTGAGATAAAATTAAAAGTAAGATAAGTTATTATTAAATGCAAGAGTTTCTAAAATAGTTGAAATCACTTTTGCTTTTTAAATAAAATAATTCTATCCACTAAAGACTGCACATGTTCTTTATGGGTTCTAAAGCTCAGAATACAGGCTCGAATCCACAATTGCTCTTGTATTTGAGTAGAGCTTACGTTAATGACACCGTCCGCAACAATGTAGTCTAGAAGATTTCTTGTTTCATGGTCATTTTTGCAACGAAACACAACTATAGTAAGTGCAGGTTCTGCGAACACTGTCAGTTCTTTTATTTCTTTTAATTCTTCATAAAGCCATTTGGCAAGTAGATATTTTTCAGAAAGACATGCTGAAATGGCCGAAACCCCAAATAATTGGAGGCTCAGCTCTACACGAGGAGCTCTATTATGTCTTGTCAACTCAAAGGAATAATCTGCAGGAGAACGGTCTGATGGAGTTTCCTCGCGAGAAAGAAAAGGTGCTTCTTCCTTAAGGGCATTTTTCAAAAAGTGATGATGTTTTACGAGACCTGCTCCAATTCCATAAGACAAAAAGAGACCCTTATGTGGATCTACAACTATGGAATCTGCTTTTTCAATTCCTTGCAAAAGGTGTTTAGTTTCAGCGCATAGCTGAAAAAAGCCTCCATATGCGGCGTCTACATGAAGCCAAAGGCCATATTTTTTGCTAATGAATGCCATATCATTTAATGGATCAATAGTACCGGTATTTGTTGATCCTGCATTAGCCACCATTAAAAACGGTTTTTTACCTTCTTGAAGATCTGTTTTTATAGTATGTTCCAGTGCTTCTAGATTCATGCCAAGATGGTTATCTGTAGGAATAACATGAATAGCTTGGTTTGAAATACCCATGGCTTTGAGAGTTCTATCAGTTGCAAAATGCGTTTGGCTTGTTTGGTAAATTACAAGTTTTTCAGAGAGCGTGCTAGACACAGATTCTCTGGCCGCCAAGAAACAATTAAGGGTCGCCATCGTGGCGCCGCTTGTTAAGCTTCCCCAGGCATCATCCCCTAACTGAAATAAATCACAAAGCCAATGAATGACTTTATTTTCAGATTCAGCAGATCCAGGTGCTGCAAAATGAAAACCTGAAAAACGATTCGTAATCGCTGTTACTAAATCAGCTAAAGCACCTGATAATAAACCACCACCAGGAATATAACCCATAAAATTTCCGCTAGCAGTTTCAATGCCGCCTTTTAACTGGGTTATTATTAATTGATGAATCGGATCAGCTTCATTATAAAAGTTATTTGCACTGAGTTGTTTTGCTATGGATGTTTCTGTCTTTTCAGAAGACGCTGGACTACTCCCTACGTTATCGATAAAAGGTATCAAAAGCGCCAAGGCCTTATCACATTCCCTACGGAATTGGATTCCGGAAAGTTCCAAACTAGCAGATTCTTGCTGTTTTTCATTTATTTTTTTTAAAAGATCATCTTTCTTCATTTAATAAATAATCAAATCATAAAATCTTCACCCAGATAAACTGAGCGGACTTTTTGGTTTTTGAGAATGGCGTCTGGGGTTCCATGAGCTAATAATTGCCCTTCGCCCATGATGTAAGCATGTTCGCAAATATCCAATGTTTCGCGAACGTTATGATCGGTAATTAATACGCCAATGCCACGTCGCGCTAAGTGTTGAATAATATCCTTAATATCAACAATGGAAATAGGGTCGACGCCGGCAAAGGGTTCATCGAGAAGAATAAATTGTGGATTAGCTGCAATAGCACGGGCAATTTCAACACGTCGACGTTCGCCGCCGGATAAGCTCATGCCCAACGTTGACGCAATATGATCAATATGAAATTCTTCGAGTAATTGTTGCAATAAGTGTTCGCGCTCTTCTTTGCTTAATGTTTCGCGCAATTCTAAAATAGCCATGATGTTTTCTTTTACGGAAAGCTTGCGAAAAACGGAAGGTTCTTGCGGTAAATAACCCAAACCTTGTTGTGCACGTACATGCATGGGATTGCGTGTGATGTTTTGTGTATCCAAATAAACTTCACCTTCATCACAAGGAATTAAACCTACGATCATGTAAAAACAAGTGGTTTTCCCAGCGCCATTTGGACCCAGTAATCCAACGATTTTCCCACTTTCCACTTCTAGCGAAACGCCTTGAACAACTTTGCGGCCTTTGTATGTTTTTTTAAGATTTTCTGCTCGTAATGTGGGCATCATGAATCCCTATGTTGAGGTTGTAATATAATTGTTGTTCGACCATCTTCTGTTGGCGGTGACTTTACAACTTTTTGCAATGTATCGTATTCAATACGAGGTGATTCGTAAACATCGCCACCTTGTTTGACATGTGCGTTTTCAAGCAACGTTAAATGGTTTTCAGCAATATTATAAATGATAGTATTTGCGCGTGCATATAACATGGGCTTTTCATGCTCCATGATACCTTGGTACTTTGCTTGTTTGCCCGTGGTAATGATCTTTGCAATCTTGCCATCTTTGGCGCGATACACTTGCATTTCATCCCCGGTTAATTTTCGTGTTCCTTGTACGGCTAATACATCACCTGTATAGGTTGCAACACCTGTATGATGATCATAAGCAAACTGATCTGATGTAATATGAATTTCCGCTGCATCATCTGCGGGAATCGCAAAGGTAGG
>CAYUEL010000119.1:0-6204 GCA_964443025.1 uncultured Gammaproteobacteria bacterium
AGCGCTGCGTTTTATATTAACCAGTGAAGATGCGATGGTGGGTATTCAAGGATTTGCAGGCACGGGTAAAACAACGTTGCAGCGCAGTGTATTACAAGTCTTGAACGCGTTAAACCTTTCCTATAAGGTTATCGGATTAGCGCCTAGCGGTAAGGCAGCGATGGTATTACAAGAAGCTTTAGAAGTTCCTTGCCAAACGGTAGATAGTTTTATTATTGAAGCGAGTCAAGGCAGACTACATTACCAAAGCCCGCATTACCTTATCTTGGATGAGGCTTCGATGTTATCAAGCCTCAACGCTAAAAAACTCTTGGATGTATTTGAACAATTACCCAAAGGTTCACGCTTGGTATTACAAGGGGATTATCAGCAATTGCAAGCGGTTCCTGCGGGTAATCCTTTCTTGCAATGGTTGGCGCTTGGCATGAACCATGTACAACTCACCGACATTGTTCGCCAACGTTCGGACAGCCCTTTAAAAGACGTTATCCTTCAAGCTATTTATAAGGATGTCGATAAGGTCATGCAGCTACTTCAAGGTCGTTTGCATGAACTACCGGATACCGATGAAAGGCTTAACGCCATGAGTGAGGATTACTTATCCCGCACGAAAGCCATGCGGGATAAAACCATGCTGATAACGACCAGCAATGATAACAGAATGATGCTCAATCAGCTGATTCGTGAAGGATTAAAAAAGGAAAACGAACTAGAAAAACAAGGTATCACCACAACCGTTTTAATCAGCAAACATTTAGAAAAAATCCATGCCCATCATATCCATGCTTATGAGGAAGGAAATGTGGTACGCGTGGGGCGTTATCAAGCAAGGTTAAGTGCCAATACGTATTACACCGTTTTAAAAACAGACCCCCATCATCACAGCATTCTGCTTCAAAGTGAATCCGGGAAAACCATTCAAGTAAAACCCAGCACATTCAACTACCCTGACGCGATTGAAATTTATACCGTGCAACAACGTGAAATTTGTGTGGGGGATAAATTGCGATGCAGCCGCACCACGCACAAAGCGCTGGGGTTAATTAACGCACAAACCTTTACGGTGGTATCCGTAGAAAATACACAGATTACAGTTGCGCTCGCGAATGGAAAACAGTGTGTACTGGATACTGCCAAGCGTGAATACCAACATGTGGATTATGCGTTTGTCGGAACAGCCCACAGCCTGCAAGGGGATACCTCATTTGATGTGATAGGGCACATGGATTCAACACAAACAGCGTTATCAAGCCTTCATGCCCTGTATGTGATTTTGTCACGTGCACGTTATGAGACACGTTTGTATGTGGATAACATCGATTCATTAAAAAACGCCATTGAGCGATTCAAGCGTGAGAAAATCACCGCATTAGAAGCGATGGAAGGACGTGATTATGCCAGTGAGTTGTTTGAGTCCATCAAACCCAAAGAACTAGAACAACCAGAAGTCAAAGAGCAGCGTCTTTCCAATACATCTAAACGGCATGAACGTTGGGATAGGCAAACCGTTTTGAATGCGCTCACTCCCGATCGCATCGAAGCGCTTATTTTGTATTACGGTTTAGTCGATACGAATGCCCGCCCTTACCATAGCAAACAAGGTGGGTATTTACGTTTTGGTAAAAACGGGGCCTTGTGTTTTAACATCAAGCCCAATGAATGTGGTTTTATTAAAGATTGGTCAGGAAAAGAAACCGCTAAAGATGTTTTTACCCTCATAAAAGATAAACAAGCTATGACATATGCACAAGCGATTAATGAGATTGGAAGATGGTTAGGAGTGGCGCAAAGCCCATCACCTGCCAGATTTGAAAAAACAAAATCAGTTCAGGATGAAATGCATAAGGCTCAAACGTTTAGTGTGGAAGATAAGAAAAGCATCGCGCAAGTGCAATATTATTATCAACAAAGTATTCCTATTACAGGAACACTGGGTGAGCGTTATTTGCGAGAGCAGCGTGGTATTACGAGTGAAACTTTGCCTGATTCTGTGCGATTTTTAGAAAGACGTTACAGCCAAGAAACAAAAGCATATCATCCTGCCGTTATCAGTGTGGCCATGCAAGGCAATGAAGTGCAGGCCGTGCAAGCGACATTATTGGATAAGAGTGGTGCACGGTTAATGATTCAAAAAGAGGATGAGCATCAAAAGCATCATCGTCCCATTACGGGTCGCACCAAGTTTGGAGCCAATAACATCATTAATGAAGGCACAAATCCAAATCTTCCTACTTTAATATGCGAAGGTCTTGAAACCGGATTATCGGTGCGCGATGCGATGCCAGAACATAAAATTATTGTGACCCATGGGGTTCAAAACTTTAAACATGTTCATGTTGAAAAAGATGAGCATGTTTTAATCTTGGTCGATAACGATGGACCTAATAGCCATACCGAAGCGACCGCCAAAGATGCGGTTAATATTCTAAACCAGAAAGGCGCGCATGCGTCTTACACGATGCCTGAGATTGAAGGGATGGATTATAATGATGTGGTGAGAAAATGTGGGGTTGAGAAAGTGAAAGGGAATATAGGGAGGCGTGTATCATTTTGCAAAAAAAACCACTTAAGAGGCCCGGAACTTGGGTTATAAAATGTGCTCATTTTCCTGAGTAAAATCGTTGCCTCACATTAAATCTTACCCAAGATAGTGAGGCAATACCATGGTTCATCAAGCTAAAGAAGTGTATCGACGTTTAATTTAGCTCCGTTACCACCGGGCCAAGAAGTCTATCAAACAACGTATTCTCGATGAGTTCTGTGCCGTTTGTGGTTACCATCAAAAATATGCCATCACTTTAACCTCTACGTGACTCATTGCACTGAAAATATATCACGTAGTTACTTCTTAAAAATTTTTATCGCTGGATGGATTATTTTTATTTATTTGACTTAAAATGGGGTTTGCGATAAAAAGTAAATAGACTTGCTTTTAAATACATATTAGTCGTATGCTACTGAGCACCACTGAGTGTTATACATAAGGAGACTGTTCATGCCAAAAACTGACTTAGAGGCTCAGCACTTTGAGAGTGACTTAGATAGATTACGTAACAATGATAAGTGGTTGAAGGAGCTTAGCTTTCGTTCTCAAAACTTAACACTCACAGATATTGATAACTTATTTGAGGCGCTCACTCAAAATAATATAGTGATCGCGCTTTCTCTTACTAACAATATCAATGATGCACAAGTTCAAATTCTTGTCCAAAAAGCAAAAATTCGAATGCTGAATCTTTGGCGGAACAACATCGGAGTGGAAGGTGCTAAAGTGCTTGCCCAAAGTACAGTACTCAGAGGGCTTGACCTAAGTAAAAATCATGTAGGTGATGAAGGCGCGCGGATGCTAGCCCAAAGCATGATGCTTATAATGCTTTATCTGAGTGAAAATAACATTGGTGATGAAGGTGCGAAAGCTTTCGCTCAAAGTGTGACGCTTAGAGTGCTTGATTTGGGCGCTAATAAAATCACTGTTGCAGGCGCTCAAGCCTTGGCCAACAGTAAAATGCTTGTCATGCTTAATCTTAGCAATAATAATGTGGGTGATGAGGGTGCAAAAGCGTTAGCTAACAGTGCGACGATCACATCGCTTCATCTTTTTGGTAACAATGTAGGTGATGTAGGAGCTCAGGCATTGGCTCAAAGTATAATGCTTGTATCGCTTTATCTTGGGAATAACAACATTGGTGATGCAGGCGCTTACGCATTGGCTCAAAGCACAACACTCACCACCCTCGATCTTAGCCAAAACAAAATCAGTGACGCTGCTCAAGCAGCTGTTAGTGCAATGCTTGCGCGCAATCAGGGCTTGGCCGATAAGTTATTTAATGCATGCGAAATAGGAGATATTTCACAAGTACGAAATTTATTAGCATCGGGAGTTAAGCCTTATGGTGAATATTTTCAACGTAAACTTCCTTATTTAAGTACACTTTTACATATAGCAGTAAACAATAAAAATGCAGCTTTATTGCGTTTGCTGCTTGATAATGGAGCAGGAGTAGAACAACATGTGATAGATAATGATTTTCAAACTCCTTTAGATTTAGCAAAGTCGTTGAATTGGTCAGAAGGAATTGCAATTCTTACTCATAGTTCGTTATCTTCTTTAGTGCAATCTGCATCATCCTCAAGCATAAGCAGTAGCAAAGAAACTATCCTGTCCCTGAATACATTAGAATCAACAGTTGCACAATTGAAAGAGCAAAGGATAAATGATGCAAACCAATTGCAGGATTTACAAGGCAAGCTTGTTCAAACGGTTGAAGCGCAACAATTGCTCGTCAAGCAAGAAGTATTATCCGATTATCAAAAATTTGTAAATGAATTAGTGCTGCAAACTCACAGCATAAAAGAAGCACAAGAAAATGAATTCAAAGCTATTTGGGCAGAGATTGAAAAAACCAAGGAAGCATTCAAGAAAAATCCAGAACAACCCGATTTACTTGCAAAATTAAAGCAACTCGAGGAAAAGCAAGCGCCCTTGATTAAGACCTATGAAGCGCAGCAAGCCATACTTGCACAGCAGATCCATTTATTTAATCAAGAAAGCCTAGGACGATTTTACCGTGTATTGCAGGGTAAACTACATGGGTTATTTGCAGCGTGTAATGTCATTGATTCGGGTTTAGTGGTTCGTGCTGACATAGGCAAAGTAGAAAAAATAGCGCATCACATGACGTTAGCGGGAGAGGCTATACCTCTTCCTGGGGCGCAAGCCATGAGTAGATGCCTGGTGTATATTATGAAAAAGGCAATGGTAGCGAAGGGTAATGTAGATACGAAGCTGCATCAAATTGCCACACAAACCGTCAGTTTTGCTGAGATTGATGTTTTAACGGAAGAAATAGCTCGTCAATTAACACTCACTTATGAAGAGCAATTGTTGCAACTCGATGCTGAGCAAGCAACGACATTAGCCGAATCGGCGATGAAGCTGATGTTAGCGTATTTATGGGAAGGGGATTTTAAAGAAGAAGCGCTGTCAGAGCAATTGATTCACAGCGTTGCACATGTCAAAACACCCAATGAGCACAGCCAAGGACTGGCCAAGCTTCGTCAAAAATTTAAGGAATTAAATAATCGATTTCAAGATGCAAAATTAATCACAAAATTTAATGAACAATGGACCGCTTTTAGGGTATTTCAGTGCCCTGGGATTGAAGTCAAAACGGGAGAGGCAATACATTATTACAGTGGGCAAGGCACACAACCGGATGTTTATGGGTATCGTTTGGGGACTGGATTGGAAGTGGAAATTGCTAGACTTAAGCAAGATAGTGAACGCCTTCCTTCGCGACTACATACGAAAAAACTTTCTGCAAGCAGTGAGAAGCATTTAAATGCAGCAACAATCGCATCTAAATCAGCTCAAGATAAAACGGAATTACTCGAAAAGCAGGTGACTCATTTGGCAAACCAGTTAGCTACGCTTTCTGCCACTCAATCGGGTGCTTCAAGTAGTAACCCTCTATTTCATCAAGCACCTCGTATTACAAAACCAGTGAACACCGTGAAAGAGCCCGTAGCAGGTGTGATGGTAGATGGTTTAACGCTCAGTTTAGATTTAACGAGTATTCCGGCAGATAAGCATGATAGCGTGACTGCACTAATGGAAGATTATTCAGAGAATTGTAAAGAGAAAGACATTGCGCGCAATGGAAAAAGTAAAATCATTGCACTCACTTTACCTACCTCCGCTTTGGTGAAAAAATTGGAAGAAAAGTTGACAGTGCTTCTTGATAACAAACTGGTTATGAAGAATACAAATTAGGTTATTTTAGTATTGCGTGCCTTTGGTAATTGCCGTTGTGCTTACTATCTTTCAAATTAATTAATACGAAACTGAGCATATACTGATAAAAATAGCTCAGTACTTTTGAATAAATTAAATTTTTGGCGATTCCCGTGGAGGCAAAGTGTTTGCTTGCATAGATTGAGAATTTCCTGCTGAATTATTGGAAACCGGTCTTTCCTGGACAACAGGAGCTTGGTAGTGCAGCCCTTCTCTTGTCGATGTGGCAGTAGGTGTAGCGTAAAGGCTTTGCGGTGCTGCCCGTGGACTCAATATGTCTACTAAACCTTCTCCCGTTTTTAAATTATCGGTTAAGGTGGAGTACTGTAGTTTCTTTTCTGCAAGCATCTTGTCCCCAATAACGCGGTTTTTCACGACATCATAATCATTGTGCGTATACCCCCTGGTAG
>CAYUEL010000120.1:0-6034 GCA_964443025.1 uncultured Gammaproteobacteria bacterium
CAGTAGAAAAGCCAGAAGAATTCTGGCAAGGGCGTGTGCTTTCGCAAGGTTCTCGTGTATTAATTGCGGGTGCTCGCAAATCTCATAAATCAGATTTTTTCATTGAACTGGCGGTCAGAGCTGCAAGTGGTGGTATTTTTCTTGGGAAACAATTTTCAAGGCCTTTGAGAATTTTATACATTCAAGCGGAAATTAAAAAAGCGTATTTAAAAGAACGCATCAATATGTTCACCCGATTTTGTGATGCGAAAAGTTTATCACTTGTTTATGAAAATTTATTTGTCACAGACAAAGTCAAATTCAACATTAATGCAGAGAGAGATTGGAGAGAGCTTTGTTACGTAGTTGAAAATATACGACCTGACATTGTAGCGCTTGACCCTATTATTTGTTTTGCTGATTTTGATGAGAACTCGGCACAACAGGTGTCAGCCTTGCTTTATGGCCGTCTAGGGCATTTACAAGAGGTTATAAAGCCATCTCCTACTATTGTTCTTATTCATCATTTTAAAAAAATCATGGAGCAGAATGATTCTGATGATATTTTTTTAGGTATTCGAGGTAGCTCTGCTTGGCTGGGTTGGTATGACACAGGCATTGTATTAAAAAAAAATAATGACATAGTTGCAGTGCACTATGAAACTCGCGATTGCCAATCACCCGTCACCCGAACCATTAAACTTCACCGCGAAAAGGGCAGCTGGGTAATCCTTGATAAGCTGGATGCAACATCTTGTGACAAAGTGAGCTCTGGTATTGAAATTATACGCCATAGCGAAAAACCAATAAATTCTGGCGAATTGAAAATGGCATTGATGAAAAAATTAGGCATTCAGGAGCGCCATGCTTATTACATTATGAGGGAAATTAAAAAAAATCCAAGCATAGTTATTCATGAACAGGGAAGACAATTGTTTTTTAGCATCCTATCGAAGGATGGTAATCATGCTTTGTAACGCTAAAACATCTTCATCTATTTCATTGAAAAAATATAAAACAAATCACTGCATCAATAAGTGCATTGCAGTCGTTTATGCACTCATGACCCAAAAAGAAAATTTAAAAAATTCAAAACGATACGCACAAATTTACGACTGCATGACTGCACTACTTCAAAACACTATGCAGTTAATTTTAGTTTTTATTTATCAACGAGTTAATAATGACTGCATGACTGCACCCTACTACGTAGGGGGAAGCTTATCGCTTCCCCTTGCGTAGTGCAGTGATGTCAATAACACAAGAAAAGGAGACAGTGATGAGTGTGTTAAATTTGCTTACAAAGCTTAGTCCAAGACGTTGCAAAGAAGAAGTGTACATAAAAAGTGGGACAAATACAGGCATCTCAGGCTCGGATGTGGCAGCCGCTTTAAACGGATTAACAGAGGGTCCGATTTTTCTTGCTTACTTGTATGCTTCGGGCTTGGATGCCGAGTGCGAAAGAAAGCTTTGTCATTGTTTGGCCATGGATTTACATCGGGTTGCCAATGCGCAAGGATGGAAAAAAAGAAATGATGAGAATTTTTTAAGAAGAATGAGCTCTGCCGCAATAACCGAGTGCTTGATTACAAAAGAGCATTGTCTTGCGTGTAAAGGAACCGGTATAACTATCGCTACTCTCTGTGAAAGATGTGGTGGTGCAGGACGCCAACCTCTTGCGCGTTCGGAATTGGCCAAAATGATTGGAGTATCCAAAAATAATTGGAAAAAGAGATACGAGGCTCAATATATCGAAGCAAAACATTTACTTGCTGAATACGAACGTCTTTTGATAAAAAAATTACATCAAGCTTTTAGTGATAAGATTGAGAAAAAATAAAAAATGTATTTAGGGGGCGCGTTGACTCAAATTAGAACCTTACTTTAGCATGGATTCGTTGCCTCAAGATGAGTCTTACTCAAGTATTGTCGGATTCGTTTTAATTTGAGCTGAATGTTCTGCTTCAATGTAAATGGGTCGAGGGTTTTGTATAGGGCGGTTAGTTCATCTTTTTTCTCTTGGGTAATAGTAGGTTCTTCTAGGACGCGTTGATAAGGTGTTTTAGGATAATCATATCTTTTTTGATAACGTGAGCCTATACGGGTTTTTTCTATGATTTTCATCGAAGGCATGAAGAAGTTTTGATACAAGCGCCATTCATCGGTGTAAAGTTCGTTCATCATCAGTACGACGCCCTGTTTACCTAAACGCCCATAACCAAACAGATGTCTAACATGCGTCCAATTTTTTTGTTCAACGTGAGCATTATCATTTTTCTTATTGGGCCTAGAGCGAGTAAATAACAGGCTGGGCTGCTTTTCTTGATGTAAATAACGTATGAGATGATGATTCATAAACTCGCTACCACTATCTGCGTTAAATCCAAGGAGGGGGAATGGGAGGTATTTTTCGATATATTGAATTTGTGCGATGACACCGGCTGCCCCTTTATTCCAAACGGCACGATTTTCTGTCCAGGTGGTTTTTATATCGGTCAAAGTTAAAGACCAAGCATGATCGCCAGAAACACTTCCACCACAATGAGCCACGGTATCTGCTTCCACAAAACCGGGCGTAGTAGGGTTCCAGAGCGCTTCTTTTTTAAATGGGATTTGATTTCGCAGTAAGGAACCGGGTTTTGTTTGGCTGCGTTTTTTACGCTCTAATGTGTCACGTAGGGGTTTTAAGATACGGTCGATAGTAGCGGGGCTGATGGTTAGCAATTTCTTTTGAATGTCCAAGCCCAGGGCTTCGTAATGTTGGCAATAATGAGGAAGCCACACAGGGATAGCGGCTTTAAGCCTTTTAGCACAGGCCAAATCTACCTGATACCAAATGCGCGCAAGTGCTTTGATTAATTTAGGGTCTTGGTAAAGGGGTTTGGGACCTGGCTTTTGGGCGGCTCGCTTTTGAATCCTCACAGGCTTTTTAAGCAAGGCAATGGCATATTTTCGATGGTAGCCACAAACGGCACAGAACTCATCGAGAATACGTTGTTTAATGCGCTTCTTTGCTCGTCGGTAACGGGGCTGAATTAAATGTCGATACGCTTCCTTAGCTTGGTAATCCATGGTGTTGCCTCGCTCTCTTGAGTAAGATTTAATATGAGGCAACGATACCTATTCACTACCTACTTGGGTAAGATTTAATATGATGCAATTCGGGGGGTTGCAATCGTGGGGATTATTTGATATGATTTTTTCCATAATGACAATACTTCCTCTTGAACCCAGAAAACCCTGCACAACGCAGGGTTTTTTGTTATAGGGGTAGGCCTTTTATCCCTTTGTTAATTTTTTTGGTTTGCTGTGTTAACAGTAAAGCCAAAATGATTATTTAATTATATAACCTTAAACACACTCATTTTTAAAACTCTCTAAACTGGAATAAATCGTATGAAAAGTAGTACAACATCGTCGGATGGGAATAAACTCATCCTAAAGAAACTCGAATCATGGAATCAACCTCTGGTGATTCGGCAGTGGGTAAATGACAAGGTTGAGGATGAATCTCTTTGCGATTCGCAAAGAGCGCACTTAAAAAAATTTTGGGATGCTTTGATTGCGCATCATGAACCTAACAAGTTTCACTTGCTTCAATGTGTTTGGGCCTTGCTTTCATTTCCTGATTTACCCATGCCTCTGATAAAAGAAATAGAAGGCATTCGTGATGCCACCAAAGGACTTCACCCTGTCTTACGCTCTCACATTCAGTTGCGTTTAGTAGAAGAATTTCCTTCGATTAGTGATTCTTCTTTGCTTTTATCACACCTTGATACGCAACATGACAGTTTTAAATCCTATTGGGGTAAAGTGTTTGAAATAATCAGCATGACGGTCTTGATTCATTCCATAGCTTTGGGTCTTTATCAGAAAAATATCAATACACCACAAGTAGCTTTGCTCAGTGAACAATTACAACGTTTATCTCACTATTTTTACCAATTGGATGTTCCTTTGGCTTATGACGTGATGGATAGCGTAAGCCTCATCGATTCTTGGTTAATCCAAGAAACTTTCAATAAAGAAGTGTCCTCTTTCTTTGGAATCGATAAAGAAACGATAGAATCGACCCCTTATGAGATGCGATCACTCATTCATGGAATGATAAAGCGTGCCTATACCTTAATGCCTTCATACTTTGAACACTACGAAATACTCGGTGCTGGATTTCGTTTATCCCAAAGTTTGGTAAAAAAACTGAAAGATTATGGGGCAGAGCTTGAGCGAGGCGTTACGCGTTTTGAAGCTTGTTTGAATGTTTATCGGCGCCTAAGAGGAGAGAAAGAGCGCACCGCGCAAATCATTACCAAAGAGGGTGAGTTTATTCAAAAACTCTTGTTTTTAAATCAAACCGGATGTTTAAATCTTAGTCTCCTAAGTCAATCCTTTGGCGAGAATCCAAATTTCCCCCTTCACTGTAGCGCCAAGACGAAAACTTTGTATGAAACTATTCAAGAAGAATTGAAACAAGGCTTAAAAGAACGCGCAAAAGGCACACAAAACGAGTTAACGGTGGGCATGGATGCTCACCACTTTTTATTGCGAACGCTAACCCAGGAGTTAAATGAAGGGGCCATCATTGTCCAAGCGCCTCGCAAAGCGACACCGGCTAATTCGCCTGCACTGGGTAAGTATGAACAAGCGAATGAAGGCGCATCCTCACCGCCACCTCCTTCACCTTATGTCAGCCGTGAGGCGAAATGCCAACATTTGTTTCATGCCAAAACCCGAAAAAACCATGTGCATTCTCGAACCTCTGCGATTGCGCAAAAGCAAGAATTGAGACACTACCTCGTTACCCATTTGCAAGAAGGAACCTTAACACTGTTCAATTTGGAGAAACAGGTTCGACAACTCTGTTGTGTCTTTTGGAAAGTGGGTTCGCGTGAATCGTTTATGCACCGTTTTATTCCTTCCCGTATGCAACTTCGCACCTTAAGCATTGAACACTACGCACAAGAAGAGTTAGCTCGTATGGCGGGTTCCCAGGGGCATCAAGAAAGCACACAAGCCCGTGAAAAACATAAAACGAAAGGAGTTTAATCATGAATGATTTAGTACATCCTTACCAAGAAAGCCTTGACTTAGATAAAACCATCACTGCTTTTTACGATGATTTAATTGATGGAACGCGCAGCTTGCAATTAAAAGGAAGTGAAGTGTCTAAAGCCGTGCTTCGAACCCTTCCCATTCCTTTCTCGCAATTCGTGAAACTTAATAGGGAGCTTAATGAGCATCATGACAAATTAAAGGCAACTTGGAATGCTGTACGAAACGAAGTAGGGGCGGTGATTCAACAAGCGTGGAATAATTTAGATAAAGAGAACATTCCACTCAATTTGCAAGTGTCTTTCCAACAAACCCTTCTTCAATGCTTTAAAGAACTTCAAGCCTTGAGGGTGGATGATCGCCCGTTAAACCCTATCAGTGCGGCACTTTCTCAAGAGGGAGAAGTAGTGGCTTGCATTCCCGCGATTCATGCCCCCTTTGATACGAATCCTTTTATAGCCCTGGAAGACAACCTGGCGAGGCTTTTAAAAGAGATTCATCGGTTAGAAGAGGGGACAGCTAAAAAACAAAGCTACACTTTATCCCATAATCTGGAACTGGGTTTAACCTCCTTACGTCATTGTGGTATTTTGCCTCGTTCATTTCAAAAAGACATGGTTCCCCTCATTCGTCTTCATATCAAAGCCGCTTACGATGAATTAGAAACGTTGGGCGAAGAGGTACTTTGGGTCAATGATGTGATGAATGCGCTAACCGTTCAAATCATTCATTGGCGAGATGCTGACATACAAGAGGATAAAAGTGAATCCTTTTATGAGTTTTTTCAGTTTATCCAACGATTAACCCAGGCCGCGTTACATTTTAATACCCATTCATCGCACGAGTGGATGCAATTAAAAGAAAGCTTGAGGGAAGAAGCGCATCATTTGTCTATCTCTCATGAAGCACGCTGCGATATTTTTCTGGCCATTGAACGGCTTCATACAGGGGGTTCAAGGCATAAACCTAAACTTGAGCAAACCTTGACGAAATTTTATGAAAC
>CAYUEL010000121.1:0-5990 GCA_964443025.1 uncultured Gammaproteobacteria bacterium
TCATCATGCAATGCTAAGATACTTGCAGCTAATAAAGCCGCATTTTTCTCTTTTTTTTTTCCAATGGCCAATGTGCCTACGGGAATACCGCCTGGCATCTGCACGATGGAAAGCAGCGAATCTAGTCCGTTGAGGCTCGTTGTATTGATGGGCACGCCTAATACAGGTAAATGTGTTTTAGCTGCTAACATACCGGGTAAGTGGGCCGCTCCACCTGCGCCTGCAATCAGCACTTTCAAGCCTTTGCTTTCCGCCTCTTCGGCATATTTAAAGAGCAGATCGGGTGTTCGGTGCGCTGAAACCACTTCGGCGCTATAGGGTACATGAAGTTCTTCGAGCATTTGAATGGCGTGTTGCATGATTTCCCAGTCATTCTGGGATCCCATCACAATACCTATGAGAGGTTGTTTGGACATGATTTTTCCCTGCTTAAAACGGTATTATACCTATCTAAGTCCAGGATTCAAGCAGATAAGCAATATCAGTATAACCAATTGATTTATTAAGGAAATATCGATAATGAAGGTTAAAGTGTGTTGGATATGAAAATAAACATTATCATTTTAAAATATTTTTGGCATAATGGCGTGTTGTCTAGAGTACACTATAATTTTGCTTCGGGGGATGCTATGTTTCGACGACTTTTTACTGGGGTAATGCTGAGCGCAATCCTTATGGCCCCAACAGCATGGGCGGCAGAATCATTGTATATCTACAACTGGTCGGATTATTTTGCGCCTGACACGTTATCTGGTTTTGAAACAGCCACAGGAATTGATGTGGTTTACGATGTGTATGATAGCAACGAAGTGCTTGAAGCGAAACTTTATGCAGGTAATACAGGTTATGACGTCGTGTTCCCAACGAATTTTCCTTATTTTTATCGTCAACAACAAGCCGGCGTTTATCAATCATTGAATGCAGAAAAGCTTCCAAATTTAAAAGGTGTTGCACCTCAATTTCTTGATCCACTTTATGTGAATGGGGAATTGTACGGTGTTCCTTACATGTGGGGTACGATCGGTCTTGGATACAACGTTGATAAAGTGAAAGCGGCATTGGGTGCGGATCTACCTTTAGATACATGGGCGATGGTGTTTGAACCAGAATACATGGAAAAATTGGGCAAATGTAAAGTTGTTTTTATGGATTCACCGACTTATATATTACCCATTTTATTAAATTATTTAGGTTTAGATCCTAACAGTCAAAATCCTGAGGATTATGAAAAAGCTCTTGCAAAAATGGAAGCGATTCGTCCTTACATTACGTATTTTCATGATTCGCAATACATCAACGATTTAGCCAATGGCAATGTATGTGTTGCGTTGGGATGGTCCGGTGATTTAGTGATGGCGCGTAATCGTGCTTTAGAATCAAGCAAGCCAATGACGATTCAGTATCTTAATCCGAAAGAAGGATCGTTATTTACGTATGATGTGATGGCTGTACCTAAAAATGCAAAAAATTACGAAGAAGCATTGGTATTTATGAATTACATTTTACAACCGCAAGTGATGGCTTCTATTACCAGCTTTATAGGTTATCCGAATCCGGTGCCTGCATCGGATCAGTTCATGGATGCCTCGATTATCAATGATGCGTCAATTTATCCGCCAGAATCCGTGATGGAACATTTCTTTGTTCCCAAGGAATTACCATTGGCATTGATGAAACAAAATAATCGTAACTGGGCAAAAATGAAGGCACAATGAAGAAACAAGATTACATTAGAATTGAAAATCTATCTAAACAATACGGTCATGTAAAAGCTGTCGATAACGTATCGCTCAGTATAAGACAAGGCGAATTATTTGGTTTAATGGGAAGTTCCGGTTGCGGTAAATCAACATTGCTTCAAATGCTTGCGGGACTTGATACGCCATCCAAAGGACGTGTTTACATTGATGGTGTTGATATCACCGAAGTTGAACCGCATTTACGTTCTGTTAACATGATGTTTCAATCCTATGCTTTATTTCCTCACATGACAGTCTGGCAAAATATCGCATTTGGTTTGCAACAAGATAAATTACCACGCGCTGAAATTAATCAACGTGTTGATGAGATGTTAGACATTGTGCATATGAAAGAATATGAGCATGTTAAACCTGCAAGTTTATCGGGTGGACAAAAACAACGTGTGGCATTGGCGCGTAGTCTTGCGAAACGTCCGAAATTGTTGTTATTGGATGAGCCGATGGGCGCGCTCGATAAAAATCTACGTGAGCGTATGCAACTTGAAGTCGTCAGTATTTTGGAAAAATTAGGTGTGACATGTTTGATTGTAACGCATGATCAAAGCGAAGCGATGACAATGTCAGGGCGTATTGGCATCATGGATAAGGGTGAAATCATTCAAATTGGTACGCCCAATGAAGTGTATGAAAACCCGAACTGCCGTTTCAGCGCAGAATTTTTGGGATCAGTGAATATTCTACCGGGAACCATTGCGCAGGAACCTACCGATTTTACTTTAATCAATGTGCCCGATTGGAAAAATCAGGTACGTATCAACTTTGGTTTATCAGCGCCGGAAGGTTTGCAAGTATGGGTGGCAGTGCGACCTGAAAAAATGTCCCTTTCATTGGAACATCCCGGTGGTGATACTAACGTTGCCAGAGGCAAAGTATATGATATCGCTTACATGGGAAGTCATTCTATTTACCACGTGTTATTAGAATCAGGTAAAAAGATCACTGCAAATGTCTACCACAGTGATCGCTTTATTAGTGAAGCGATTACGTGGGAAGATCAAGTGCACGTTTATTTTGAACCTACCAGTGCGGTGGTGCTACAAGGATGAACATGCGCTGGATTCAACCACTATTTTCAGGTCGAACCTACGTCGTAGGACTTCCGTATCTCTGGTTGTTGCTATTCTTGCTATTACCGATGATCATTATTTTCAAGCTGAGTTTTAGCGAGATGGCAATCGGTTTGCCGCCTTATAATCCTTTGGTCACCGTGCAAGATTGGGTGTTAACGTTCAAGGTGAATTTAAATAATTACTATTTTCTTTTTGATGATCCTTTCTACGCTTCAGCTTACATCAATTCATTAAAAGTAGCTGCGATTTCTACGATCATTTGTATACTGATTGGTTATCCAATGGCTTATACCATTGCGAAAGCACCTGCAGAATGGCGCCCTGTGTTGTTAACATTGGTTGTGTTGCCATCCTGGACATCGTTTTTATTGCGTGCCTACGCATGGATGGGAATTCTGCAAGAAACCGGTTATCTCAATCAATTGTTGGTAGGAATGAGTGTTGTCGATCAACCCATTCAATTTTTATACACGCCTTTTGCGGTTTATTTAGGCATTGTTTACAACTATTTACCTTTTATGATTTTACCGATTTATGTTGCAATCACTAAATTAGATTGGGATTTATTAAAAGCCGCGGCGGATTTAGGCGCAAAACCTTGGAATGCTTTTTTACGGATTACATTGCCTTTAACACAATCAGGCGTTATTGTAGGAAGTTTATTGGTTTTCATTCCAGCGGTTGGTGAATTTATCATACCAGATTTATTAGGCGGTTCAAGTTCAAAAATGATTGGACGTGTGATGTGGCAGGAATTCTTTGGTAATCGCGATTGGCCTTTGGCAGCTGCATTGGCGGTTGTTATGTTAATGCTATTATTTATTCCGATTTATTATTTCACACGCGTTGAGCGGCGGGCCGAAGATGCATAAAACATCACCCTTCGTAAAAGCCATGACGATTTTCGGGTATTTATTTTTATATATTCCGATTTTTTTATTGGTGATTTATTCGTTCAATGAATCACGACTCGTCACTGTTTGGTCAGGTTTTTCTACCAAATGGTATTTCGAACTATTTCAAGATAAACAATTATTACAAGCAGCGTGGATCAGTTTGCGCGTGGCATTAATGACGGCCTTTGGCGCAACCGTATTAGGCACGGTGACTGCTTATGCAATTCATTATTATCACATTCGTCATGGTGGTGCGTTCTTCAACGTGTTATTGCGCGCGCCGTTGGTAATGCCTGAGGTCATCATGGGTTTTTCATTGTTATTATTATTTGTTGCCATGGAAGAACATTTTGGCTTTTTCCACCGCGGCGTTTACACGATTTGGATTGCACACATGACACTCAGTATGGCTTACGTTACCACGGTGGTTTCCGCACGGTTACGTGAAATGGATAAATCGTTGGTGTTGGCAGCGAAAGATTTAGGTGCAAAACCCTTTACTATCTTTATGCGTGTGACATTGCCCTTAATCGCACCCGCATTGGTTTCAGGTTGGTTATTAGCTTTTACATTATCGTTTGATGATTTGGTCATTGCAAGCTTTGTTGCTGGTCCACAAGCCACGACATTACCGATGATGGTTTATTCCAGCGTTCGCCTCGGCGTTAGCCCTAAAATTAACGCCTTAGCGACGATCATGATCAGCATCGTCACCATCACCGCCGTCATATTCTGCCTATTGCTCATGCGCTGGGAACGCCGCAGGAATAAGTAAAAAGGAATGTTGTGCGATTATGCACAACATGCTGAATCGTATTGTGCGCGACATTGTTTAATACATCACGTAAATTTAAACTCATCTGATCGCTCGTTAACACTCGCGCTCAGACACACGCTCAACTCTAGTCAGAGCGCGAGCGCAAGCGAGCGATCAGTTGCGTAGCAGATTTGATGCAGGGGCACTGCCCATGAGGGGCATGGTTAGAGTTGTATGCTTGACAGCTTGCTTATATTTTAGTTAAAATAGCGTGCTGTCTTGATAATTAACAGGTGCTGAATGCTTGATCCAGTTTTACTTGGCCGTATAACGAATAATGACTCAAAGTTAACTGAGCTGGAGTTGGACTTCGATGGTAGTAACACTATTGAAGAAGATATAGAAGCACTTGCGCAGGCCTTAAAGGGCAACCACACCTTAAAAATACTCACATTAAGGGGTTGGATTGTTTTCAAAAACATACAAGTCCTTGCAGAGGCATTGAAAGTTAACCAAACCCTAACAACACTCTCTTTATCGGCCAACGACATTGGTTCTGAAGGCGCAATAGCCATTGCAGAAGCATTGAAAGTTAACCAAACCCTAACAGCACTCTTTTTATCGGCCAGCAACATTGGTGTTGAAGGCGCAATAGCCATTGCAGAAGCATTGAAAGTTAACAAAGCTCTAACAACGCTCTTTTTATCGCATAATAATATTGGTCCTGAAGGCGCAATAGCTTTTGCAGAAGTATTGAAGGTTCATAAAGCCCTAAGAACGCTTCATTTAGAGCACAGCAACATAAGGTCAAAAGGCGCAATAGCTCTTGCAGAAGCATTGGAGATCAATGAAACCTTAGAAGATCTCAACTTACAGAATAATGGAATTGGCACTACAGGGGCAAAAGCTTTTGATGATGCATTGAGAGAAAATAAACACCTAAGAAACCTCAATTTAGCGATAAACCCGATTGGTCTTGAAGGTGCGCAAGCCCTTGAAGAAGGATTGAGAATCAATGCCACCTTAAGAACTCTCGTTTTAGGGATGAATAAAATTAGTCCCGAAGAAAGCGCGGGTGCTATTCGAAAAACCCTTGCACATGCTATAAAAATTAACGAAGCTATAGCAAACTTAGAAACAAAAGATATTCGCGTCGCTAATGAGTCTTTTAATGTATTATCTTCAATTGATAATGACAACGCTCAATATAACAAAGCGCAACAAGCTTTATTGGATTTAAAAAATAGAAAGAAAGTAGTACGTCCTTCTGTATCTACAGCGGGATCTACAGATGGGAATACTTTAGCAGGCAAGCGCCCCAATACTAATAATTGCACCATTAGCTGACAAGCCGATCTGTCATTCCCGAATTACCTTATCCGTCAATGCATCGCGAATTTCGGTGGGTTTTTGTTCGCGGCCTGTCTGAAAATCTTTTTCTTATAAAAC
Organism: uncultured Gammaproteobacteria bacterium; assembly: GCA_964443025.1. Taxonomy (GTDB): domain Bacteria; phylum Pseudomonadota; class Gammaproteobacteria; order JABCZS01; family JABCZS01; genus JAJFKJ01. Next base: position 5,933 of record CAYUEL010000121.1, read on the forward strand.
AAAGGGTTCGATCGGCTTGCAAGTAGTATCATATTATGATACTATTAGAACATAGTTA
>CAYUEL010000122.1:0-5822 GCA_964443025.1 uncultured Gammaproteobacteria bacterium
CACCGGCGCGCCTCGATGATTAAGCGATTCAGTACCCACATGTAATGGTGGATAGTATTTTTATCCTGATCCATAAAATCTGGGCATGTAACTGAAGCATTTGAGAGTGCCTCGGCCTGAGCTAGTACCGAATAAAGCTCTTCTAAGGCAAGATGATTGTTTAACGATTTAACATAGTCGTGTATGCTTTCTTTAGCCATGATCACTCCGTTGGTTAGTGGTTGTGGTTAGCGCCATTTGGGTGTTCTAGCACCTGGGTGGCGCGCTTTACTGCTAAAAACATCAACTAAACATAGTTTAAATTAAAACTATAAAAATATCTATTTTTTTATATTGGACAGATTTATGTTTTTCTTATAATATAAAAAAAACATAAACCAACTAGGGAGATAGTTATGCAAACAAATAAATCCAATTCGGTATTTTTCCAACCTAAACTATCTGTGGCCAGCGCTGCTCGGCTGTTAGGTGTCTCTATACAAGCCATACACCAACAACTTAAAGCCAAAGAGATAGCCTGCCCCAAATTTGGAAATAAACTTTTTATTACTCATGATTCAGCAAAACAAATATTTAATCTAAATTTTAAGAAGAAAAAAATAGCCGCTCAAATTGTTAAAGGTGGTACCGGAAAAACTACTACCATAGAGAATATTGCAAGCTGCGTGAATGCTTATGGGGCTAAAGTTTTAAAAATTGATATTGATCCTCAAGCAAACCTGACTGACAGTAGTGGTGTCGACCCAGAAAACCTCCCTGTTCTTGTGGATGTTATAAAAGGCGAAGCAGATATCGAAGATTGTATTATTTCAGTTGCGGAAGGGGTAGATCTTATTGCAAGCAGGATCGAAAACTCTGTGTTGGATAATGAGATCGTTAATCGGCGATTGCCTTTAGATCGATTGTTTAATAATCTATTAGAACCAATCTCCGATCAATATGATTTCATTTTTATAGATTGTCCAGCAACGCTAGGGCAATCTGTAGCTGCAACTACTTTGTATGTTGATACGGTTGTTGTTCCACTTAATCCAAATAAATATAGTGAAAAAGGTTTAACAATATTAAAAAAAGAGGTTCAAAACCTTGAAAAGGCTTATAAAAAACAAATTAATTATATGGTTTATCTTAATAAATTTAGTGGTAAAACAGTTTTATCAGATAAAGCTGTCGGTTCTTTGATATCAGATCCAGATTTAGAAGGCCGTATTTTGTCAACAACTATTCCCCTTGCCCAAGAAATAGAAAACCTTACGGATAAAAACAGAAATGTTTTTTTAACCTTAAGCCGTTCAATGGTTCGTGATGATTTTGAATTATTAACACAGGAACTTTTAGAAATATCTCCAAATTCAACCACTAAAGTAAATCAATCTTTAGATTCTATTGAAGCTACATATTAAACTCGGCATTCTAAGGTATGGAGATCGGATAATGCCAAAAATTGAAGACATATTAGCAAAACAAAAAAAGAAGCTTTTCAAAAAGAAAGAATATCGGCCCTGGAACCTCGACCCTGAAGGACAGGAAGCGACCCCTTCTTCTGAGCAAAAAACAGAGGGTACCCGGCTAGAAGAAGCAAAAAAAGAAGCTCCTAGTAAATCAAACACAAATCAGACACAAAGCGAACACAAAGCGAACACAAAATTATCAACCTCACCTTCCATTACTAACCAACAACAAAACCAAAAGGAAGAAGAAACAGCTAATCGAACACAAATTAAACACAAATTAAACACAAATTATATGCAAATTAAACACAAATCGAACACAAATCAGACACAAAGCGAACACAAAGCGAACACAAGCGATCTTGTTATAGAAGGGATAACGATCACAGAAAGTTCAAAATCAGACACAAACCGAACACAAATCGAACACGCAACCGAACACAAAATCGAACACAAATCGAACACAAAGCGAACACAAGATTGGTTAAAAAATAGCATTACTGGGTTATCAGGAATTCAAAGAGATATTTTATTTTTCCTCCATCATAACGCCCAACAAAACACCCTTAAGGTTACTGACAGGCTACATCCTATACATATCGCCGATAGCGTCGGATGCAATAAAAATAGCGTAAAAACAAGTGTTTGTAGGCTCGAAGAAAAAGGGTTTATTGTTCGCGAGAATTTTTGGAAAGGCCGAGGCGGTTGCTCAAAATATAGTATTCCTGCAGGAATACATACGCAACTTATTGAGTATCAAAACACTTCATTGAAAATTAAATCGAACACGAAATCGAACACAAATCAGATACAAAACGAACACAAATCGAACACACAACCAGACACAGAACCGAACACAACTACTTCTAGTAGTAGTAGTAGTAATCTAAATCTTAAAGATACTACTACTACTACTGAACTAACAGAATCGTGGTTAGAAATAAATTGCGAACCTCTACAACATATCAATTTTGGCCGTAGCCAGTTGATCCAGCTATGTAAACTTGGAATGCATCCTGATGTCGTCCAAGATTCCATAAACCATTTTGCTTATGATTTAATAAACAACAAAAAACAGGGCCAAATAAGAAATGGAGCGCTGAACTATTTCATGGGAATTTTGCGGCGGGAAGGCTGTTACAATGCGCCAGACAACTACGTATCTCCTAGAGAGCAAGCATTACGCAAATATGCAGAACACCAGAAGAGAGAGCGAGATCGTATACAAAAAATGCAAGAAGAAGCAAAAGAGCCCCATTATCAGCAGTGGATCAAAAATTTGACGCCCGATCAGGAAAAAGAAATCCTGCCAGCAGAAATTATAAACTCTGGGCTTAGTGGGATGAAAACAAGCGCACTTCGTGGATACTTCACTAAAGAAATTTGGCCTAAAATCAAAATAAAGCTAAACATCCCCGATGGAATGTAAGCTGATCACACGGAAAATGATTCACATGAAACAATTCTGGCCATCTAAATCATCCCATTTAAAATTTAAAACTTGACTGTAATGGTCTCACACGGTCCTAGGTGGTTTGAGGCGATCTCAGTAGCCCCACGTAGCGTCACATAGCTGAAGTGGGCTGTAACGAACTGTATTGAACGCTAATGAATTATTTTGAACAATTGGTACCCTTACGGTAGTAAAAAAATAAAAACGCTTAAAAACAGTTATACACAGTTTAAACACTTGCATTATTTTATCTTATGGTATACTGGCTTCGTCTTTGAAGAGGTGATTTTTTAAGGGCATGAAAAAAACCCGCGTTAAGGGTTAGGTAACGCGGGTTCAGGCATACAGTAACGATTGGGCAGCACTTAAAGAGGACGCTACCAACAGGGTTACCACCTGCTTATTACGAAAGCGCAGTGTACCCGTTTTCCTCCTTATGTAGTCAACCGAGTTACTTTCATAAGGAGATTGAACGTGTCAAAAACATCCCTCGAAAGGGTTTCTTGGGGCGCCGTCCGACAATTATCTGAACAACTGGAATATTTAAATTTACCCTGCGCTGTTATCAATGCGCTGGCCCAAACGGGCGATATGGCAGCCATGGGAATTTGGGTGTTTTTATGTTCCCAATCGCACTTCGATGAGGGCATCATCATGGTATCCACTCAAGCTTTAGCAAAGCAAAATAATACGAGCCGTGGCAAAATCATGCGCATCCTGGAGCGATTGATAGCGTTGGGATTTTTAACAAAAGAAAACAATAAGGACGCCCGGGGAAACAAGCTGACAAACAGCTATAAAATTACCTTACCTAAATCGCTCTACGACACGCTATACGCGCATATTCAAGCAGGGCAGGGCAGACGCTGCGCTCACAGCGCTCGTGAAACGAACGTCACTACATGGCCTTTAAACACGGCTCAGGAGAGTAGCATTGCAATACTTGCCGCACAAAACAACCCACCACCCTGGTATGAAGATCAACAAGACTTAGAGCAAGAAATTAAAGCCGCTGAAATAGCTTTAAATGCCGCCCTGGAGCGTGCTCGCCTGAACAAGAGCCTCACCAGTAAAGCGGACATCATCCCTTACCGACAAAAGTTAAAACAATTGCAAGAGCGATTAAAACAACACAATCACACCTCAAAAGATACAGTTGTCCACATCCCTGATCGCGTGCGATCAGGGGATGTGATCGCAGATGGGGCATCTGTATTTAATAATAATATTCATAAACTAGAAATTAATGATTTAAATGAAACACAAATAAACACCGATACAAAAACATCGACACCTTTACCCAATAAACCCTTAAAGAGCCTGCATTCATCTAAAAGGCGAGGGTACACACAACCCGAGGATGAGTATTACAGCATCCCTTATTGGCAACGCACCCCTCGATTGCACGCGCTACCCATCTCAGCAGAAGTTTGTTTGAATCAAAAACTAGCCGAATTAGCATATCAAGGCAAAGTCGCTGGCAGGGTTGAGCAGGTGAAAGAAGAAATCACCTGGGCCGCGCTGCGTTTTTGGACCAATAGTAAAAGCCTATCCACTGAAATTAATCGAGCGCTTAAAAAGGTTGAAAATGGGGTATGGGCGACCCCATTTAATATGACAAGACCTATTTTGACCCAAGAAGAGGAACAAGCGCATTACGCCCGTCATGGACAAGGGGTACGTCTAGGTTTGGTCTTAGCCAAAGATTTAATGGGTTAAAATTGAGTTCAACGTAGGAGTTAGGAAAAATGAGTCAATCAAAAATCGGAACACTTGAGGGTGAAGCATTACTAGCAGTGGTTAAGGATAATTTCCTTGACGCATGGAAAGCCGGGGTTAAAGCGTTAGGGTCACAATTTTTGACCATTATCCCACTTTCACTATCAATGAATCAAAATGCCGTTGCAATGTGCTGATGGATTTGTTTAGTTCAATGCTTAATTCTTGCAGCGTTTGTTTGCCATCACAGTAACGTGCAAAAGCAGATTTGGCCCAACGAACCTCTCGCTTGCTGTTCTGAAATTGATGCCCACAACTGATACAGCGATATCGCTGTCTTGTGCGCACAATACCGTACTTTTGTGCCAATCTTTTACACTTTGGACAACGCTTTTAACTCGCATAGTTAATAAAACCCCACTTTTACCTTAAATATCATAAAGATATCATGGATTTTACCATCACGCTTTTGACCATTATCCCCAATTTTTTGAGGTTCAGGGAGACTTGGATAGCATTACATCCATCGATCAGGCGCGACCCAATCCTGATGCTTTTTTTACTCAGCCTGTTAAAAGCGAGGCAGAAAGCGCTTTACTCGTCACAATGTGCTCATTTTACTCGCCAAAAATATCAGGCGACATGATGAAAACGTTACACGTTTCCTCTTTTGAAGAAATCTTAGCAAGGTTGAACTTTGAGGAGCGAAAAATCCTGACAAAAATGAAAATGAACTATCCGGGTGAGTTTGTGTATACCCCAAACCCGGAAGTTAAAAAGAACGTAACGGGCGCATCCGTGCATTGAATGCAATAAGATGATGTATTTCAATGGGTTATTTAAGTTATTAGGAAAACTATAGCATATCTTAAAGATATCTTATAAACTTAGATCGATAACATATCCTTTACTGGGTTAAAAGGCAGTTCCCATGAGTATATTGTTCATTGATTTAACGGATGGAAATGGTCCCGCTAGAAATGCGGTGGAATCCTTGCAAGAGCGGTATGGGGAAAATGAGGTAGTAATACTCAGGGTAGCAAGATTGGCTCAAACCTTTTCTAGAGCTCCCTTGGATAACCAAGCCTTTGCGGGATTATTGCCCTTTTTAACACTCACAGGATCAAACTTACAGGCTATTAACTCCATCATCATAGCGGCTCATGGGACAATGGTTGATGTGACTCATTGCTATGATG
>CAYUEL010000123.1:0-5814 GCA_964443025.1 uncultured Gammaproteobacteria bacterium
TACCCTTGCTCCGCTGCTAAACGGTAATATTTCACCGCTTCAGCTAAATCTTTTGTAACACCGGTACCGTGGTGATAACACCACCCTAAATTAAATTGGGCAGGCGCATGTCCCTGCTCCGCCGCTAGCCGGTAATAACGCACCGCTTCCGTTACATCTTTTGCAACACCGGTACCGTGGTGATAACACAACCCTAAATTGTATTGGGCACTCGCATGTCCCTGCTCCGCCGCTAAACGGAAATATTTCACCGCTTCAGCTAAATCTTTTGTAACACCGCTACCGTCGTGATAACACCCGCCCAAATTACATTGGGCGTCGGCATACCCTTGCTCCACTGCTAAACGGTAATATTTCACCGCTTCCGTTACATCTTTTGCAACACCGGTACCGTTCTCGTAACACAATCCTAAATTATTTTGAGCAGGCGCATACCCTTGCTCCGCTGCTAAACGGTAATATTTCACCGCTTCAGCTAAATCTTTTGCAACGCCTTGTCCATTCTTATAATACCACCCTAAATTATATTGAGCAGTCGCATCTCCTTGCTCGGCTGCTAAACGGTAATATTTCACCGCCAGACTCACATCTCTTCCAATACCCTCACCCGTGGCATAGCCGTTTCCTACCTCAAGCTGGGCATTCGCATCCCCTGCATTGGCTTTTTCTAATAAATCATTAAACATATCTAGCATAATTTAATTACCTCTATATTTTCTAAGTCAAATAAAATTATATTTTGATGACTAGGCTACTCGTTTTCTTGCAGTTCATCAATGCTTTTGCGTTACATTATTGCTAACACATTGCATTTCAAATGTGCTATATAAAACATCTACCAATGCCTGCGCCATTTCTTCATCATGAAAAATGAGTGTATTAATTTTACCCGCAGGAGATTTAATCACATTCAGTTCCATACAGTTTTCCCCATGCATAGATAATAGCTCATCTAAAGTCTTTTCTTTATCCTTAGGCACATTCACCCGATTGATTTGAATTTTACGAAACCCAGGCGCTTGTGAAATGACAAAATAATTATTTCTCTCTAATCCTGCCCAAGTCACTTGCGAGAGAGATGAAATCAGTGGAGAGGAAGTGGCAGCTACTTGATTTGCTAAGTGAGATACTTGTTTTTCCAATCGCTCAACTTTATCATGTGTTGCTTTATTGTCACTGGTTATCGTATTTAGATGCTTTTCAGTGCTGGAGGTCAATCTGACAGTATTTAATCGAAAATCAACACGGTCGTTGGTTCGGTTCAGCTTCGCAGATTCTGCTTCTGCTTGATTCCCTTGTCGATATCCGTAAATATCCGGGCGTGTTCCCTGCCCACTGTAATAATAAGTGATTTCTTTTACTTTTACTTCAATCCCAGGACAACGAAATACTCCAAATGCCGTCCATTGCTCATGGGTCTTAGTGGTCAATTTAGTATCTTGAAACTTATTGCTTAATTCTTTAATTTGTTGACGGAGTTTCTCTAACCATTGACTGCTTTCATTCTTGGTTTTAATTTGAGCTACGCTAGAAATTAATTGATCGGGCATTTTTTCATCTTTGTATTCTCCCGCCCACAAATAAGCCAGCATCAGCTTCATGGCGGATTCACCTAATAAAGTAGCTTGCTCAGCATCCAATCGAATGAGCTGCTCTTCATACATGAATGCTAATCGGCGCGCCGTTTCTTCGGCCAGCATGTCTATCTCAGCAAAACTTATCACTTGCTCTGCAATGTGATGCAACTTTACATCTACGCGATCGCCTGCTTTCTTTTTAAAAATATACCCTAAACATGCAGTGATAGCTTGCGCTCCGGGTAACGGTATATTTTCACCGGCTAATATCAAATATTGCACCGCTTTTTCTGCCTTACCCACTTCTTTGCGAACCACTAACCCGGAGCCAATGACTTCACACGCAGCAAATAACTTAAGCAGATGACCCTGAAGCACACGGTAAAATCGTGCTAAACTTTCCCGGCTCAGTAAATGTGTTTGATGTGCCAGTAACGCTTGTTGTGCTTCGTACGCTGCTATTAATGGGGCTTGCTTTGCTTCCAACACTTTAAGTTTTTCTTTTAATTCTGTTTGTTCAGGATTTTCTTTTAACTCCGCTTTAACTTTTTCAATTTCTGCATGAACTCCATTTAATTCTTGTTCTACCCTTTGATCTTGATGTTCTAACGTACTTGCCAGCTTTTGATAATCTGACAATGTTTCTTGCTTAAATTTTAATTGTTGCTCTTCTATCTGTTTTATCAGCTGCGCTTGGAATGTTTGAGTATTGTTGTTATTGGCTTGCTCATTCTTAAGTGTATCAATGATGGTTTGTAATGTGCTTAATTGCTTGACTAAGGGCTGAAGCTGGCGCAGCATTTTGGCCTGTTCTAAAAAAGCTAATATGGCCGCCCCTTTTTCTTTGTCCTTACATTCTTTTGCTAAATCAAAAATAGTTCTACCATCACTCGTTTTTTCATCCTCATCCAATGGCATTTCTTTCTCATTCACCAAATACTGCACAATATCAAAACGACCACGTCCAGCTGCCTCGTGCAAAAGAGTCCAACCATACCTATTTTTTTCATATAGGTTAGCCCCTCTATCCACTAAATAGCGCACAATAGTCAGATGTCCGCGCTGAATTGCCGTGCGCAAAGGAGTGAAGCCTTCAGCACTGCTTTCATCACAAGAAACCCCTTTCTCACCCACAAAGTAACTTACAATAGCAAGATGACCATTCTCAACTGCACAATGCAAAGGAGTCACCCCATAGCCATAACCATTTTTCTCATTCACCGGAACCTTTTCCTCATCCACTAAATAGCGCACAATATTAAGATGACCGCACTCAGCTGCCGTATGCAAAGGGGTTCGACCCTCATTATCTTGTTCATTCAACAATGCAGGATTTTCTTTTAACAGCCGTTTGATTTCATCTAAATCACCGTTTTTTGCCGCTTCATGTATGTTTGCACTGATAGGTCCTTTAGGGGCTGAAGTATCACTAGCCCGATCATTACTGAAAGGGCTACGTTCTCGGGCTAACCATTGGTTGCGCGTTAGGTAGCCTTCAATTTGAACTATGTATTTTGCACCTTCCTCCGTCAAGTCATTGCCCCCAAGGTCAAGCCATTGAAGGGTAGTGTTTTTTGAAAGACCTTCTGCCAAATACCTTACTCCCTCATCACCGAGGTCGTTGTACCCAAGGTTAAGTGTTCGAAGACTCGTGTTTCCTTTCAAGGCTTTACAGAGAAGCCGGATATCCGCAACTGTTAATTTTTTGCCGCGTAAATCAAGTTCCTTCAACGATGCATCTTTACGTTGTAGTTTTTCTAAAATATCTTTATCAATTGGCATAAACTTTCCTTGCAAAGACTCCTGATTCACCCTCTTTTTACCCCAGCGTACCCTTTAAGTCAAATAAGACTTCTTTCCAAACGCTAACTGTGGCAGCAAATTGCTTCGTCGATGCGGTGCTCGAATCCTCATGTACTGTGTGTACACCGCGGTTCTGCGCTCCGCGTCTCCTTGCACTTTGCGTGCCACAGCGAGTTTCGAAAGAAGTCTAATAAATAAAAATAATCCTCTGACGATGGGATTGGTAACTTTAAGGCAATGGGATTCTTCTTGTAAGTGCTATGAAGTCGTTAAAAAATTTTTCACTGATGCAACTGCATCGATACATCCCCGCTACTGTAATTAGCGGTAGCGCTAGAACCTCCGCCTTGAGCTCTGTTGTGTCGTTTCCTTAAGTCTGAAGTAGGTTGCAGAGTAGCGGCTGTGTGTTTAGCCTGCTTTTCATGCCAACTCTTTTCATAAGCTTCGAGCATATCAATCAACTCTTGAGGTTTATCTAAATGCTGGGCAGATTCTTTGGCTGTAAAATACGGTTTAACCTTGGTCTTAACAGTTGGATTAACACCATATTCAAATAACACGTCAAGAGTATCTTGAGCTTTTTTCAATTCTTGAGGATTACTGTAATCAAAATTATGAACTAAAGAGTACAATAATGAATCACCATACATTCCAGTATAGTTAATTTGACTGGGGTCTTTTTCCAAAATATGCCGCACGCTTTGTGCATCCAAAAGAGTAACATAGACCTTTATCATTGCAATTGGCATATATGTAACACTCTATCTAATAGGTGTTTTTCACCACTGGCTTTAGAACCGCCGCTAATTTTTCTTCCAACTTTTGAGCTAAGGCAAATGCCGGGAATGTTAATGCGATGATTTTACTTTTACCATTGCGCGCAATGTCTTTTTCTTTGCAATTTTCGGAATAGCCTTCCATCAATGCATTTACACTGTCACGTTTATCTGTCGGAATACTCGTCAAATCTAAACTGAGCGTCAATCCTTCAATCATCACACCTTCAACAGGTGCTTTCACGATGGTAGTTTGTTTTGTAATATGAGGTGCTTGATATAATAATGTACCCCCTTTCTTAATCAATAAGTTGGAAGAACATGCTGCTAAATTGTTTTTAGCATCCGCATTTCCCTGCTCCGCCGCCAAACGGTAATAACGTATCGCTTCCGTTAAGTCTTGGGTAACACCGGTACCGTTCTCGTAACACACACCTAAATTGCGTTGAGCAATCGCATGCCCTTGCTCGGCTGCTAGCCGGTAATAACGCACCGCTTCCTTTAAATCTTTTGCAATACCCTCACCGTTCTCATAACACACACCTAAACTGCATTGGGCACCCGCATATCCCTGCTCCGCTGCTAAATGGAAATATTTCACCGCTTCCGTTAAATCTTTTGTAATACCGGCACCATTGTGATAACACCACCCTAAATTGTATTGGGCAATCGCATGTCCTTGCTCCGCTGCTAGCCGGTAATAACGCACCGCTTCATCTAAATCTTTTGCAACACTCTTACCTCTCTCATAACTCACGCCTAAATTGTATTGAGCATCCGCATGTCCCTGTTCCGCTGCTAAATGGAAATAACGCACCGCTTCATCTAAATCTTTTGCAACACCCTTACCTCTCTCACAACACACGCCTAAATTACATTGGGCACTCGCATGTCCTTGCTCCGCTGCTAAATGGAAATAACGCACCGCTTCAGCTACATCTTTTGTAACACTTTCACCATTCCAATAACACATACCTAAATTATTTTGGGCACTCGCATGTCCCTGCTCCGCCGCTAGCCGGTAATAACGCACCGCTTCAGCTAAATCTTTTGCAACACCGGTACCGTTCTCATAACACCACCCTAAATTGTATTGGGCGCGGACATGTCCTTGCTCCGCTGCTAGCCGGTAATAACGCACCGCTTCATCTAAATCTTTTGCAACACCCTTACCTCTCTCATAACACACGCCTAAATTGTGTTGAGCGTAGGCATGTCCCTGTTCCGCTGCTAAATGGAAATAACGCACCGCTTCAGCTAAATCTTTTGTAACACCGGTACCGTGGTGATAACACAACCCCAAATTGCATTGAGCAGTCGCATCTCCCTGCTCCGCTGCTAAACGGTAATAGCGCACCGCTTCGGTTACATTTTTTGTAACACCAGTACCATTCTCATAACAAACGCCAAGCGCATTTTGTGCAAATACCAGACCTTGGTCAGCAGCTCTTTTCCATAATTCAGCTGCCCGCTCTGTATCTTTTGCTTTATTCCCCGAACCTTCACAGAAAAGCTTAGCTAAACTGTATTGCCCAGTCATATCGTCTTCATTAGCAGCTTGTTCATGCCAACGACAAACCTCTTTTTCATCAATTTTTACAACACCGTAACCCATTTGGTAAAAAAAAGCTAAATAAGTTTGCGAAGGATGATGGTTT
>CAYUEL010000124.1:0-270 GCA_964443025.1 uncultured Gammaproteobacteria bacterium
GGCGAAAGAAATTGAGGGCGAATCTTAGGAATAAGTGCAAGACGCTGTGTTAATGTTTTAGCGCTTGCCCAAGCAGCAAACCAACGGACCATCGCATCATTAAATAATAAAGGAGCGCGGCTCATGGCATCAACACCACCCGCAAGAACCAAATGACTGCGTCCTAATTGAATTTGCGCAACGGCACTGTCAATGGCTTGCATGCCTGATGCACAATTACGTTGCACGGTCCAACCCGTTACATTATCACCACAACCAATACGTAAAGCG
>CAYUEL010000124.1:280-5720 GCA_964443025.1 uncultured Gammaproteobacteria bacterium
TGGACTCGTCATGGTTGATCCCAATACCACATTATCCAAATCGCTGGGTTTAAAGGGTTGACGCAATAACAACGTTTTTCCATTCTGTGTTGCAAGATCACTGTTAGTAAAAGGATTGGGTTGATTTTTTGCTTTGATAAAGGGGGTTCGTGTCCCATCAACAATATAAACCGGTTTCATAAAATATTAGACTCCTTTGAATGTATCAACCGCAATGACTTTAGCGTAATAGCTCGCATAAGTATTCAGTAATTCGAATTCATCGTCGGTAATAATTGATAGTGTTTTTGCTGCTTTAATGGTTTCAGGCAATGAAAGTGAACCATCCAAACGTTTTTCTTTACGTGCTTGTTTAAGCTTATCTAACAGCGGCGCCACGTCACTTTCTTGCTTAAATGCACTTTCAATTAAACCTAATGGATGAGTGTCATCGCCGCGATAAGTATACTCCGTCAATTTATCACGTATTGCGCTAGGCAATAGCATGGTTTTAGCTAATTTTTGTGACAAGCTGTCGCTGGGATATTTGTAACTAGGTCCAAATGGAAATATCAAAAAGCGATGTACATGCGCAACTAATCGAATAGGGAAATTATCAAAATAATCATTCCATGCTATTTGAATTTGATGCAAGCAATAATCAAGTGCCCATCGAACATAAAGACGTTCATCCGCTGTATGTTGTGTTGATTCATAATATTTTAATACACAACTAGCCATGTATAAATAACTTAAAACATCGCCTAAACGCGCTGAAATACTTTCACGACGCTTTAATTCCCCACCCAACAGAATCATTGCTTTATCTGCTACAAACGCTAAAGCGCTGCTCATACGTGTTAACTGTTGGTAATAATGTTTAAAAGGCCCCTCAGGAACTGCCTGAATAAAAATCCCTGCAGTAAAACTACGTACTAATGCACGCATTCCAGAATTAAAAGCGAAACCTATATGCTGTAAAAACTGTTGATCAAATGCATTTAAGTTCTCACTTTGAGCACTTTCCATTTCAGCTAACAAATGGGGATGACAACGTAGCGCACCTTGGCCAAATATAATTAAATTGCGTGTCAGAATATTTGCGCCTTCTACCGTAATGGCAACAGGTATAACGTTATAAGTATTAGCCAAATAATTATTGGGTCCTAAAATAATGGCTTTACCGCCATGAATATCCATTGCGTCATTGATACATTTTCGAGCAAGTTCCGTCATATGATACTTTGCAATCGCTGATACAACCGATGGCTTAATCCCACTGCAAATGCTACTGGCAGTAACAACACGCATGGCTTCTAATATGTAAGTAAATCCCGCAATACGTGCAAGCGGCAATTGAATCCCTTCAAATTCTCCTATGGATACTTTAAATTGCTTACGAATGCGGGCATAAGCGCCACTGGTGCGATACGATAATTTACCCACTGATGTCGCTAATGCGGGTAATGAAATGCCGCGCCCAGCAGACAAACATTCCATCAACATGTGCCAACCATGTCCAATATTGCGTACGCCACCAATCACCCAATCCAATGGAACAAATACATCAACTCCCTTAATAGTACCATTAGGAAAACTGCTGCCTATGGGGTAATTATATTCGCCAATGACAACCCCCGGATGATCTGCAGGTAATAAACACAGCGTGATTCCGCAATCGTATTGATCATCGAGCAATTTATCGGGATCATAACATTTGAATGCCAAACCAATGACCGTTGCAACCGGTGCCAGTGTAATATAACGTTTTTCAAACGTGAGTTTAATTCCCAATACTGTCTCATTTTTATATTTACCGTAAGCAATAACGCCTTTATCAATCATACTGCCTGCATCACTTCCCGCTTCCGGACCCGTCAAACCAAAGCAAGGAATATCTTCCGAAGATGCCAAACGTGGTAAATAATGTTGTTTTTGTTCATCCGTTCCATAGTGCAACAATAACTCCGCGGGTCCTAATGAATTAGGAACCATCACCGTCACCGCGGTGCTAATATCTACACTACCAATTTTACTGACAACACAAGATTGTGCTAACGCAGAAAACTCCAATCCACCGTAACTCTTGGGGATAAGCATACTAAAAAAGCGTTCTTTTTTAATGTAATCCCAAACCTCTTTGCTCAATTCACGTGATTGTGATTGTTGCCATGCATTAATTTTTTGGCATAAAACATCTACCTGATTGTTTAGAAAATCTTTTTCTTTATCACTTAACTGTGCTAATGAGAAATCTTGCAACTGTTTCCAATCAGGAGTGCCACGAAACAGTTCCGCTTCCCACCAAATATCTCCCGCTTCAATAGCATCTCTTTCTGTTGATGAAATGGGTGGAATTTGCCTGCGCACAAATGCCATCATGGGTTTGGCGATAATACGTTGACGCAAGAAAGGGATATTCAGTAATGCGGCTACAGCGAGAAAAACCACCCATGTAATAGCAATAGTAAATAGCGTAACAGACGATGCGAATGTAACGTAAAGTGCCACTACTCCAAAGAAAGTAGTCCAAAGCCAAAGGGGTGCTGCAAAGTACCCAAACGCCAAAATACCGGCGGCAGCGATGATCCATGGTAACGAATGCATGTTATTTCCTGTTGTACGTACTTAATGATTGTACCTGCCTTCCCTGTTTTTGCAAAATACAATAAATTCAATGAGTTATATAATTCACTTATTGTGGCTTTTAGCTATACTTAGAGGTATAGAAGTGATAGGTGTTCTATGAAAATTAAACCAAAAGTCGGGGAATGGTATATCGATCTTGAAACTCAGAAAGAGTTTGAAGTGGTTGCCATTGATAGTGGTACAATTGAAATCCAATATTATGATGGCGATCTCACTGAAGTCGACCTTGAAAATTGGAAAGAAATGCTGCTACAATCAGCACCTGCCCCTGAGGATTGGTCTGGTCCGTACGATGAAATCGATGATGAAGACATCGACGACGGTGAAGTTGAAGCCATTCACCCCGAGCATTGGGAAAACCCCACTGAATCGAATGATGTCTACTACCTCTAGTGGCAATCTTAAGTAGCAATTTGCACCTTTAGATCTTGTGTATTATTCTTAATAATGTAACTAAATAAGATAGGTTTAGCATGCGCACGCTGAAAACTAAAACAATACCTGCGTGGTTGATCGTCATATTATTGACGGCTTCCCCTCTGGGCTTCTCGCAATCAACCGACATAGATGCGCAACGTGATACATTTAAACAAGCAGAACGTGCATTACGTTATCAAAAAGATGGTCTGTATTACGAACTGAAAAAACAACTCCAACAAGAAGATTATATCCTCTTCCCTTATTTACAATATTATGAATTGAAGCGGATGATTGGCCAACCCAACGATCCCAGTGAACTGATACACCGCTTCCTTCAAAAAGAAAAAAATACATTACTTGCTCAACAACTTCGAGAATATTGGCTTAATTACTTGGCAAAGCGTAAAAAATGGTCCGCCTATAGTGAAGATTATCAACCCACTAATAATGTTGCCCTTCAATGTTATGATATTTACGCTCGCTACCAAACCACCAAAAATGCTGCCGTACTTAACGAAGTTGAACCTTTGTGGTTATTTGGTAAATCACGTCCGAAAGAATGCGATACTTTATTTGACCTTTGGATCAAACAAAAAGGCATGACTGATAAATTATTATGGGATCGTATTGGATTAGCCATTGAAGGGAATCAATACGATTTAGTGGCCTATTTAAAACGTTATGTTCATCATAATGAAGAACCACTTATTAATACCTGGTTACAAGTTTATAAAGATCCTCGATTAGTTACATCCGAACGTTTATTTAAAGCGGAGCATCCGTTTTTACGAATAACACAAGTATATGGCATTAAACGTTTGGCACATAAAGATGTTGATAACGCTATTAAAATATGGGATAAAATTGAAAACAAATATAAATTTACTGATGAACAAAGGCAAGATGTCTATAAGAAAATAGCCTTAGAACTAGCCATGAATTATGAAGCCAGCGCTAAGAAATGGTTCGAAAAAATTCCAGTATCGCAATACGATACTAAATTATATGAATGGAATTTGCGTATTTCATTACGTGAGCGAAATTGGAATGAGGTATTGAATGCAATTAATATCATGCCACCCTCTATGCAAGAAGAAGTGTCATGGCAATATTGGAAAGCACGCGCATTAGAGGCGCAAGGACAAAAAGCAGATGCTGAAAAAATATATCAAACAATCAGCCAAGAACGTGATTTCCATGGATTCATGGCCAGTGATATCTTATTGATTAAATACCCATTGGATCTTCCTCAAGCTGAAATAAACCAAGAAACCTTAAATAATGTTAAAAATAATCCAGGTATTCAACGCGCTTTAGAATTGAGAAAAATTGGCCGGATCACAGATGCACGCCGTGAATGGGAATACTCCACAAAACAAATGGATGAGCAACAATTACAAGCAGCGGCAATCCTTGCAAGTGAAAATGATTGGGATGATCGCGCTATTTTAACGTTAGCTAAAGCAGAAAATCAAAACAACATTGATTTACGTTTCCCCATGCCTTATCAACAAACGTTTGAACAAGAAGCACGCAAACAAGGTTTAAATCCTGCGTGGGTATTTGCGATTGCTCGACGTGAAAGTGCTTTTGTGCCCGATGCCCGTTCACCCGCCGGTGCATTAGGTGTGATGCAAGTGATGCCTTATACCGCAAAACAAATTTCACGTGAAATCAAAGAACCCTATATATCACGCAATCAACTATTAAACTTGGATAAAAACGTTCGTCTAGGAAGCGCTTATCTCAACAAAATGTACAATCAAATGAATAAAGATATTGTGCTTGCAACAGCCAGTTATAACGCCGGTCCGCTCCGTGTTAAAAAATGGCTGCCCGAGCGAGGCGATCGTATGGATGCTGACATCTGGATTGAAACCATGCCCTTCTATGAAACACGTGAATACGTTAAAGCAGTATTGGTTTATCGGATTATTTATCAATACCACTTAGGCAAGGGTGATGTGCGAATGCAGGATACCATGAACCCTATTATCAGACCTTAGATTGCAATCTGATTCTTCTGCTGTTATCCTTTCTTCTATGAATAAAAAACAAAAATCTCGAGCTTTAATTGCACTTGCGTCTGGTTGGGCGTTTGCCAAACTCATTTATTATTCTATCTACGTCAATTTATTTGACTGCAATACGCGTGAAATCACGGATCAGCGCACACGCGAATGGAGTCAGGCACTATTTGACATCATGGGTTCTCAAGTTATTATTCAGGGTTCTCTTCCTGAACTTAAGCCAAATAACTGCTACATATTAGTCAGTAACCATTTAAGTCACTATGACATCCCCGCGGTATTTATTGCCACACCTCATGCAAGCATTCGGATGATTGCAAAAAAAGAACTACTCAATGTGCCATTTTTTGGACGCGCCATGG
>CAYUEL010000125.1:0-5661 GCA_964443025.1 uncultured Gammaproteobacteria bacterium
GTTGATTGATAGGCTTAAATTACAGGCAATGAGGCTTGCCGTCAATGCTATCTAAGCTTAATAAATTAATTATTCAATCAATTCTATTTCTTCTTCATTCATGCTTAATAACTGCTGACGCAGACATTGTAACTCAAAATACAATTGACGTATTGTAAGCGCACTGCCAACCACCTTCTTTAAAGTTTTCCTCTGTTCTGAGAAGATTCTTCGCATAAACAATTAGCGGAGGTCAATCATGGAATCAAATTCAAAACTTGTACATTGGGAATCAGTGATTACGAGCTGGAAGGAAAGTGGCAAGAGCCAGGTGAACTTTTGTAAAGACAACGAAATCAAAGTAAGTACTTTTGGCTATTGGCAAAAAAGATTGTCTGCATCGAAGAATTTATTTGTTCCCGTTAAGGTACTAGACTCTACACGGTATGAATCGATTTTTTATAAAATTGAAACTCCATTGGGTGTAAACATTATTATTCCAAGCGGCGCCAATTTGGATGATTTGACGGTGATTTTTAAATCGCTTGGACTAACAACATGATTCATTTTGACGTAGATAGGATTTTTATTTATTCAAAATCCGTTGATATGCGTAAAGGGGTTGATGGGCTTTGCCTGCTCTTGATTGAGCAAGATATTAAACCGCAAGACGGCGGGTTGTATTTATTCTCCAATCATTCGGGAAAGATTCTCAAAGGGCTGGTGTGGGATAGGAATGGTTTTATGCTGATATATAAACGAATTGAAAAGGGTCGATTTAAAATCCAATGGAATGAGTGCACAGAATCTCCGATGGAGTTAAATCAGGAACAGCTTCGATGGTTGCTGGCAGGGCTTGATTATACCAAAAATGTTTTATTTCCTGAGCTTAAAATTAAAGATTTTTATTGAATCTAATCACGAATTAAATATAATAAACCTCATGGAAGACACAGACAGTTTAATTAAATCACTGCAAAATCAGATAATTGAAAAAGACTCGCAAATTTCTTTGCTTATTGAAATCATCAAGCTTCAGAACCTGAGAAACTATGCCAGGGGCAGCGAAAAGAACCTGCTACCCGATGGAGATATCTTCAATTCGGATGAAAACGCCTCACCCGAATTTGAGGAAACAACGACAGTTGAAGCACATCAACGCAACAAACCCAAAAGGAAAATGCTGCCTAACTTCTTGCCACGCATCGATATTATTCATGACTTACCAGAAGATCAAAAAATATGCTCTTGTGGTTGTACATTAACCAAAATCGACGAGATTATTTCAGAACAATTAGACATCATCCCGCAGGTCGTTCAAGTGCTTTGCCATAAGCGCATTAAATATGCGTGCAAATCCTGTAATCAAACAATCAAAACAGCTCCACTGCCATCACAGCCTATTCCCAAAAGCATGGCGAGCCCTGGACTTTTGGCTCATGTTGCTGTCTCAAAGTATTGCGACCACTTACCCTTGTATAGACAAGAGCAAATATTTAACCGTAATGACATTGAGTTAGGTAGAGGGACTTTATCACAATGGGTGATTAAATGCGGGCTACTGGTTCAGCCGATTATTAACCTCATGACAGACAAATTTTTTGACTATGACATTGCCTATGCGGATGAAACGGTGCTTCAGGTGCTCAAAGAAATAGGAAGAAGCGCCACTTCAAAATCCTACATGTGGGCCTTTGGTGGTGGTAAGCCAGATGAATTTGCTTGGATATTTAATTACGAGCCAAGCCGCGGTTCACAAGTCCCACTTAAATTCTGGGATGGATTCAAAGGTTATATTCATGTCGATGGTTATGCTGGCTATCATCAGCTTGAAGACAATAATCAAATAAGTCTTGTCAATTGCATGGCGCATGCACGCAGGAAATTCGCACAGGTGGCCAAGCTTTCTAAAAAGGAGCATGGTGTTTCGCACGAAGTGATTAAGCAAATGGCGGCACTTTACAAAATCGAAAAAAACCTCCGAGAAAAAGAAGCGTCAATGGAAGAAATCAAAACAACGCGCCAAGAGAAATCAAAACCCATTCTTGATTCTTTGAAACTCTATTTAGAAGAAAAGCAGACAGGTGTTTTACAAAACAGTCAGCTCGGTCAAGCGATAGCCTACACGTTGAAGCATTGGATTGGTCTTAATCGATATTTAGAGGATGGACGATTAGAAATTGATAATAATCGCACAGAACGCGTCATAAAACCATTTGCCACTGGGCGAAAAAACTGGCTCTTTTGTGATTCTGTGAAAGGGGCAGATGCTTGTGCAAATATTTATAGTCTTATTGAAACATGCAAATTCCACTGCATTAACCCTTACGATTACTTGAAACATGTCTTTAGTGAAATAAATAAATGTGGAACGGTTGAGGATTTTGAAAAGCTTTTACCGTATCGTTTTCATCACAAGATGTAATCGCTTGAGCGCGGCATGCCGCGCTCCTACATCAGGTTAAGCTGTGAAACCAATAGATCCATATTCGATTAATGCGGTTTGCAAATCAACCAGCCCTCGGACATCTTTATTTGTAATTAGCACTAACCTTCTCAGCATTCGAATTAGTTGGAATAATAGCCTTACTAGATGATGATATCCCACCTCTCCAATTGTTAAATACAGTGCTGCTTGAGGAAGCACCTTGTCTATCAGGGTTTTGTTGCGTTGCTCTTCGCTGCGCGTTAGCAAAACCAGGCAGTACAGTCATCGCAGTAGAAATACCTATTTCAGAACCGGGCCTTGGCTCCCGTAAACGCGGCGGTACGCTTGGCTGTATTGTCGCTTCTTCGGGAAAGTTAATCCTTGGAGCAGGTTCAACGTATTTAACTTCAAATGTTATGCTTCCGCTGAGTGTGATCGAATGGAGCGGAAGACCCAATATCTCCCTAAACCGAGTGGTAAGCCAATGGTTCCAATTACCACGATCCTGTTTCAATAATACTATCCTTGATTCATTAGCTTGCACTTGCGCGCAACCCATCTTATACTCGCCACCGTTTTCACAATATAAAAATGGAACATCTAGGTTTTTGGTAGCCCTAAAATAGCCCGTGGTTTTTCTACCATCATTCGTAAAAATACCTGGAATTGTTAAGCGGAGCTCATTACCTGTGCCAGATAATAGAGAATCGTTAATTTTCCAGTTAAACACCACGGTGTTACCGATAAGTGTATAATCATATGTTTCGACATGTTCTTTAGTGACAGTCCATATAAGGCCTGTATTTGCCTTAAAATTATCCGCATTGTAATTGTTATCGTTATAAGTAGGTGGTGTCCACCGACCCAAGGCCCCTATACGCTCAAACATGTAACCTTTAGA
The DNA here is from genome assembly GCA_964443025.1 of uncultured Gammaproteobacteria bacterium. Taxonomy (GTDB): domain Bacteria; phylum Pseudomonadota; class Gammaproteobacteria; order JABCZS01; family JABCZS01; genus JAJFKJ01. The sequence goes on from CAYUEL010000125.1 coordinate 3,309, forward strand.
GTCTTCGGGTGAACTGAAAATACACTTAACACCTATGTCAATTGGAAAACGAGAATTGTTATGATAACTTTGTTCAAAACGACTGTTAATAGCGCCACAACCTGTGTTATTTTCATCAGCATAAAAACTCTTCCCAAGTGTATTGAAACAAAATACACCATCGCATGAGCCTGTTGAAATCTTATTACCAAGTGTAATGCTCGCACCCGTAGCATTAATTTGAACATAGCTGCTTTCCGTTATCTTTATATACCCATCCTCAAACATTACAGCAAAAATATTTCCATACATTACATTGCGCAAGTCTATAAGGCTTGTCTGATAAGACCCACCTTCAATGAGTACATTATTAGAGTCGCTCAATGTATCCCAACGAATAGCTGCCCCACCTTCGGTTTCATTATCAGTAGCATAAAGATTATGTACATAAGTCTCATTGACTTGCATACCGTCAGCTAATACAGCACCTTGAGTGAATAATTTTCCATCTTTATCTTTACTTTTAACGGCCCCATGCTTACCCCCAGAAAGCCAATATTTACAATCTCTGATTTCATTGGTATACGTGTTTGTTAAATGTAGACCGATTCCATTTGCACTGAAGTCCACATTTTGTATTACACAATCCCCCGTGTTACCGATGACAAAGTCTCCAATTTTTATACCGGTGTTAGGACAAGGGATATTTACTGCTATGGTTTCGCTTGGGTTTTGAGGGTCAATTATTGTTTGAGTTTTATTTTGGATTTTACCAGGTTTATTAGGGTTTGGCTCCTTCACCCATCCTCCATAAACGCATAAATCTTCAATTCTAAATTTTTGTACTTGCATAACTTGTATGGTTGGATACTGCCCATAGGCAAAATTATATGCCCCAGATGGTTCACAATTTCGAATGATAGTATGACTGCCTACACCTTTTAGTGTTGGAGCAAAATGCCTATTATGGCTGGGCCCCTTGACAACGATAGCCATCCCCTTAATGATATCGATTCCTTCTATGCTAAAATGATAGGATACTTTAAGCTCTATAGTCACTTTAGTTTCATGAGTGTTTGCATCATTCTCACTGATTATCTTGCTTATTGGCATAAAAGGAAGCTTATTTGTATCCAAATTTGAATCTTGGGGTTTTAAGATTTTAATGTACCATGTGTGAGTATCGGTACCCACAGAATTGAAACCGACATTAGCAAGTAACGTGCCATCCCCAGGGGGGAAAACAAAGCTTTCAGTAAAAACCGTTTTAGCCCCTCGCGTAAAAGTAAATATTCCTTCAAGCGGTGTAGCGACATATATTGAAGAACCATAACCTTGAGGAGAATTAATAAAAGTGGTATCGATACTTTTATCAAAGTTGCCATCAACATCAAAAAAGTTACTATTAACATCAAAAATACCTTTATCTTTTAAAGAGTCATAACCACCATAGCTTTTTCCTTTATAACCCTCAGTGAGTCTTATTCGCTGTATATATTGATGTTTGTTGCCATCAGGTCGATCAAGGATAGGGTCATTAGTGAGGAACGCAGTCGCCTCCCCTACTGAGTCAACAACTGCCCACGCAGAATCAGGATCATGAGTTGCTCGTATTAGCTGCTCAGGCAATACATCAGATTTAAAATTATAGCTGGGTTCTCTCCGCCCTATAACGATTGGACTACCCTCTTCAAAGCGGCAAAGTCCTTCAGCAGTTCCCCCCGCAATAACAAGCGATTGGGTTATTACGTAATTCCCAGATGGAAAAAATACAATGGGGTTAGTGTCGCCAGCAAAACAGTAATCTATGGCAGTTTGAATTGCTTTTGTATCATCCGTTTCGCCGTCCCCGATTGCACCAAAATCTTTAACATTCGCTACACCGGTTTTTTTGATATTATCAAGTATTGAATCAACCATAGGCCTTTCCTTCTATTGAATTAATATTTACCGTTGATTATAGCTGCCTAATTTAAGAAGATCCTCCTATACTAGTCATATGCCTCTGTACACGACAAAAAATCATGGTCGCCTCCCAGCAAGACACAAATCTAACTCTGGTGGCTTAATTTGTGCTAGGCATTTTTCGAATAAGCTAACTTGACAGCCAATCTTCATGATCGCCTCAATGATATAATCCAAACCATACCGATACCTTTTTGATCCGTGCAAGATCTGTAATATGTGTATCTTCAAAATGAAACCCTCGCCCCTTTAGACATCCAAACAATGTTTCAAATTTCCCACCTGAATCCATATATTTTGATCGCGAAAATAATCCATCCACATCAACCCCTAATTAAGGTCATATGCAGTAAAAATAAAGAAGCAATTCAAAATAACAATTAACCAGGCCTCATGTAAGCGCATCGGC
>CAYUEL010000126.1:0-5566 GCA_964443025.1 uncultured Gammaproteobacteria bacterium
AGGGCGAAGCAATCTATTCAAATGGATCGCTTCGGCTTGCAGCCTCGCAATGACGACAAGTCGTTCGCAGCTTCTCGCAATAACAATGTGCCTATTACCTACGATAGCATTCGCCGCATTGGAAATCGAAGTAACACAGGGTATCGAAGCCAAGATGCCGATTGCGCTCATTCCGTTTCAAGGTGAAGGACGTGCTGCAACGGATATCACCAACATTATCCAAGCGGATCTGACACGCAGTGGTGAATTTGATTTATTAGCCACACGCAGCATGGCGCAACGTCCGGGAGATCCCAGTGGTGTTGATACAGATTATTGGAAACGCATCAAAATGGATGCCATTGTATTAGGAACTGTAACACGTACAGATAACAGCCAATATAAAATTGATTTTTATGTTTATGATATTTACAAACCTACGGATAATAATAAACCCATATTGTCACGCTCTTATACGGTTGGTGAAAAACAATTACGCAGTGTGTCGCACCATATCAGCGATGATGTTTATGAAAGTTTAACGGGACATCGAGGTGCTTTTAATACACGTATTGCGTATGTTACAACGCACTGGGATCGACGTGGAACACTCAGTGAATACCGTTTGGAAGTTGCTGACAGCGATGGATTTAACCCACGACCTTTGTTAGTGAGCAAGGAACCGATCATGTCGCCTTCGTGGTCACCGAATGGAAAAGAATTAGCCTACGTCTCGTTTGAAAATCATCGTGCACAAATTTATGTTGCGAATGTAGCAACGGGACAACGCCGTTTGATTTCAAAAAGACCTGGTATTAATGGTGCGCCTGCATGGTCGCCTGATGGTAATAAATTAGCGCTCGTTCTTTCCAATGAAAGTGTGCCAAAGATTTACGTATTAGACATGCGTACCAGTAAACTTGAACAACTGACTGACGGCTGGAGTTTAGATACCGAACCACGTTGGTCCCCTGACGGACGCTATTTGTACTATACTTCGAACCGCGGTGGAATGCCGCAGATTTATCGGGTAGGTGTGGACAACAAAAAAGTTGAACGCATTACTTTTGAAGGCGACTACAATGCTAGGGCAACGCCGACCAGCGATGGTAAACAAATCATCATGATTCACCGTGATCGAGGACGTTTCCACATTGCTGTTCAAGACTTGGCTAGCAAGCAGGTGTATATTTTAACGGAAACTGCATTCGACCAGTCGCCATCTTTAGCGCCCAATGATAAAATGGTAGTCTATAGCACTTTGGACGGGAATAAGCGTATACTCAGTGCTGTATCAGTCGATGGGCGTGTTAAACTTAAGCTCCCAACGTCTGATGGAGAAGTGCAAGATCCGGCTTGGTCACCGTTTATGTCTTAATCAACAAGGAGTGGAAAAGTTATGTTAAGTAAGTTTACAAAGATTGCTTGCGTGGTACTTGCAAGCGTAATATTAGCAAGTTGCGCCAATAAGGGCAAAAGCGGCCATGGTGGCTCGTCAAGCGGTGCGAAGTCGTACGGCGTGAGCGAAGAAGGCGGCTTTTGGGGCGAAGATCTAGGAAGCATGGATGAGGCAGATCTATTGCAAAGAGAAACGTTTTATTTTGACTATAACTCTAGCCAAATCCACCCCAACTACATGCGTGCGTTGAATGCTCATGCAAAATACTTGAAAGATCATCCTAATGCACATGTTCGTGTAGAAGGTCATACGGATGAACGTGGTAGTAGCGAATACAACATTGCGTTGGGTGAACGTCGCGCACAAGCGATCAAGCAAGTGCTCGTGGCTGATGGTGCAAGCCCTAGCCAAATCTCTGTGGTTAGCTACGGCAAAGAAAAACCTGCCATGCAAGGTCATGACGAATCTTTCTGGAAGTACAATCGTCGTGCTGTTATCGTTTATGAGAGACGTTAATGCAAACGCTTAAAGATATAAGTTTAGCGACCGTATTCAGCCTGGCAGTTTTCACTGCCCAGGCTGAATCTTTAGCAGAAGTGTCAGAAGCACGTTCACGTAAAGCGAATACCAGTGTAACGGCCAGCGCAACGAGCAGTGTTAGCACAAGCAATGATGCTTATGCAGTGAACAATTCTTACGATGCCTATACGCCTGCGAGCGCGCCTACAGATAATGAACCGATGATTTCAGAAGAAATAGTGGTTGACGATACACCGGCCACTACAACCTATACAACTACTACGAATAGCAATTACAATGAGTCGCAACAGTTACAAGCGATACAAGATGAACTTCAAACATTGCGTGGGATGTTGGAAGTCACACAACATGAATTGGAAGCATTGCAAACACATCAGCGTGATTTGTATGCAGATTTGGATCAACGCATTGCGGAGATTCGTCAAGAATTAGGAAAAGATACGACCGCATCACAACCGGCAGCAGTTGCACCCAGTGCGAGTATCGATCAAGATCAAGCGGCTTATCAAGCAGCTTATGAGCTTGTTCAAAGTCAAGATTATCCCGCTGCAATTGAAGCATTTAATGCATACCTAACGAGTTACCCGGAAGGTCAATACACGGCAAATGCTCATTATTGGTTGGGTGAAAGTCATGCTATTGGCGATGATCTTTCCAAAGCGGAATATGCATTTAAAACCGTAGTTGAACAATATCCCTTGCATCAAAAAGCAGCAGACGCAATGCTCAAATTGGGTTACGTGTATGATGCGGCAGGCAATAAAGAAAAGGCCCTAAGTACATTAACCGAAGTGAAACAGAAATACCCTAATAGCAGCGTTTCACGTTTGGCTGAACAACGTCTTATTCAGATAAAACAAAGCCAGCAGTTGCCGTTGTAGGGATATCCTGTCATTGCGAGGCCGCAAGGCCGAAGCAATCCACTGCTGAGCATGGATTGCGTCGTCACGCTTCGCGTTCCTCGCAATGACGTAAACACGAAACAACACGAAACAACATGACACAACAACTCCGTCTAACCGAAATCTTCTATTCCCTCCAAGGTGAATCCACATTCGTGGGTTTACCCACGGTATTTATTCGTTTAACCGGTTGCCCGTTGCGTTGCGGTTATTGTGATACGGAATATGCGTTTACCGGCGGCGAAAAATTTACGATCGATCAAATTCTCGAGAAAGTCGCGGAATATCAACCCCGTTACATTTGTGTAACCGGTGGCGAACCTCTTGCGCAAAAAAATTGTATTCCATTATTAAAACAATTATGCGATCAAGGTTATACGGTATCGATTGAAACCAGTGGTGCATTAGACATTTCGCAAATCGATTCACGCGTCATTATTGTCATGGACCTTAAAACTCCTGGCTCCAAAGAACTCGATAAAAATCGTTATGAAAATTTGAAGTATATTAAAAAACAAGATCAAATTAAGTTTGTGATAACGAATCGAGAAGATTACGATTGGGCAAAATCAACAGTGCTTGAACATCAATTAAGCAATCAATGCGATGTGTTATTTTCCCCGAGTTATCATGGTATTAAACCTGCTGATTTGGCGGATTGGATTCTTAAGGATAATCTTCCTGTGCGGATGCAAGTACAACTGCATAAAATCATTTGGGGCGAGACGCCGGGTCATTAAAATAATTTAGGCAAAGCGCTTGCAACAGGTGTTCTGTTTCTATACACTACTTTTTTAGTTTTTCCACTTAGGAGTTTTGTTATGACAGTTTATCAAAAGCAGCTTAGCGCAACAGCCCAAGCTTATGCGATGAATAATCTCGGGCAAATGCTCGAAAAACAAAAAATAGAGGGTTATGCGCAATACATTAACGATTTAAAAAATGTTGATAGTAAAGAATTTAACGATCCTACCTATGGTATTGTCCTAGACAAGGGTACTGTAAAAATTGATGCGGCTCATGTCAATGATCCAGCTGCTTGGAATCGCTTAGGACAATTATTTGATAAATATCTTATTGACAAAGATTGGTATGTTCCTTTTGACGCAACAATAAGAAAAAAACTTATAGAAGAACTAGAACGAGCTTTAACAACTGAAAAAAGAGAAGCACTCACAACACGTTTAAATAAATGCAAAGACGCCGACAATGTTCAATCATTTACCGATTATGTAAAAGCAAATTTCCCTGATTATTTACCTCCTGTTTTCGAGAGCTTAGGTCGCCCTGGTAAAGTGTTGGGTCATTTCGGTGTGAACCCGGCATCTGATTATGTTGTGTTTGGCATGAAAGATAGCCAGCTCGTGGTGCGCGCTATTGAACGAGTTGGAACAGGTGAGAATGCTTTTGTCGGTGGAATGGGTCAAAGCCTTGATACTGTACTCAATGAAAATCTTGAAGAATATTATTCAGGTAATTTGTTTATTAAAGGTTCGGTTACTGAAGGTTTATTGAATCAGGCATTGGACAGTGAGACTGTTGGAAATGATTTGAAAAAAGATATTTTACAATGGATAAGTGAGGTTAAATTAACCGAAGAAGAAGCTAAAGCACTAGCAAGCATTAAAAAAGCGTTTGAAAAAACTGAGGTTACAGCTGCTTCTCAATTACGTGCTCTTGTAGAGTCTTTAAGTGCAACTAAGCATGTACCACTTCAACAATTATCGGCTCATATTCTTGTCGAGTCTTATAAAAAATATTTGCCTCAACAATTTACAGCAGCAAAAGAGATTTTCTTGCGTGGTGTTATTAGAACAAAAGCATTTCCTAACACAGGGGATAATCGAAATACGGATGACGCGTACATGACGACCAAAATGGAAATCGTTTACGTCGACGACATGACCAAAAATGATAAAGAACTGCAAGAAAAAGCAGGTTTGGTTCGTCAGGCAAATGATGATGCAGCCAAGGCTAAAACAATGCCTTTTGGTAAGTTCATTAAAAATGCCTTTACCAACCACGGACCAATGGGAGTGGAAGCCTATCGTTTGTTGTTGAATAATGACAAACTACCTCCTGAGGCCCAAGCCAAGGGTCGACAAGCATTCGAAGCGTTACTCGAAGAAAATCCTGTGTTGAAATTTGTTGCTGAATTGGAAACGGGCACACGCAGACTGTTTGCTGACAACATCAAAGGCGACACCCAATATGCGCAATTACGTAATGCGATTGCTTATTTGCATGAAAAGGGAGAAAGCTCTTATAACGGGCTTGATGGATTTAAAAGAATAACGCAAGCGTTACAGTTTGTTAATGACACCTTGTTTGGTAAAGTGAATCGAAAAGAAGCATTAAGCCAGGAGACGATTGACCGTTTAAACGGCAATATCAACTTGATTGCCAACGTATCACATTATGTGTACCGCAGAGAAGCAGGGCGCTCTGTAGCGGTGAATGCTAATAGCAGCGTGGGAAGTATGTCTGCTAATGCGGCGCCTGTGGTTGGGGGTCAATCGCTTACATTGACTGTTACAACAGCAACTCCGGATGGAAATAAAACGTCTACGTTAACAACGGCTAACAAGTAGTCTTGAAATCAAGGGGCTTGCTTACTCGCAAGCCCCTTGTAATTTCCAGCAGTTTCAGTATGATATCTCTTTCGTTTAACATTCGATTTGGGACGTTAGCTCAGTCGGTAGAGCATCGGACTTTTAATCCGCTGGTCGTTGGTTCGATTCCAACA
>CAYUEL010000127.1:0-5453 GCA_964443025.1 uncultured Gammaproteobacteria bacterium
CGTTTACGCACCAGGGTTACGTATCCTGGCCGAACATGCCTCGAAAATGGGGGATGTCACCGTTGTCGCCCCAGACCGCAATAAAAGCGGTGCAAGCCATTCCCTCACGTTGGATCGCCCTTTGCGTGTGACACAAACCCATCAGGGATTTTACAGCGTCAATGGTACCCCAACGGATTGCGTGCATGTGGCCATTACGGGGCTGCTTGATTTTGAACCGGATATTGTCATTTCAGGTATCAATGATGGTTCCAATGTGGGTGATGATGTGTTGTATTCCGGTACGGTTGCTGCCGCAACAGAAGGGCGGTTTTTGGGGTTGCCCTCGATTGCTATTTCTCTCGTAACAAATCAACAGGCACCTCAACATTTTGAGACGGGGGGAAGGGTTGTAGTTTACTTGTTATCGCAGATTAAAACGCATCCACTGCCGCCAGACACAATCCTGAATGTGAATGTTCCAGATATCCCTTACGAAAACTTAAAAGGCTTTCAAGTGACACGCTTAGGCAATCGTCATCGGGCCGAACCCGTGATTGCGACGGTCGACCCACGTGGGCGACCCATCTATTGGGTAGGGCCAGCGGGTGCGGAAGAGGATGCAGGGCCAGGAACCGATTTCCATGCCGTGCGGCATGGTTTTGTATCGATTACTCCCTTGCAAATGGATTTAACGCATTATAATGCGATGGAAAAACTGAAAGGGTGGGTCAGTCATTTTGATAATCCGAAATAAAGATAAAGAAGGTATTGGTATGACATCCAAACGTACCCGGTTACGTTTGGTAGAACAATTGCGTGCTGAAGGTATTCGTAACGAGCAAGTGTTAGAAGCCATTGCACAGGTGCCGCGGCATTTGTTTGTAGAAGAAGCCTTGCAAAATCGAGCTTACGATAATATCCCATTACCCATTGGCTCAGGACAAACGATTTCACAGCCTTATGTGGTTGCCAAAATGACAGAAGCCTTGGCTGCGGGACCTCTCAATAAGGTATTAGAGATTGGGACAGGTTCAGGTTATCAGGCAGCGGTATTAGCACAGCTGGTCAAAGAAGTTTATACCATTGAACGGGTTGAAGTTTTATATCGCCAAGCCAAAAATTTATTGATGGAATTAGGGGTCCGTAATGTTCGCGTACGCTATGCGGATGGTGAAAAAGGATGGAGCGAACAGGCCCCATTTGATGGTATCATTGTCACAGCGGCGGTTGCAGCTGTACCTGAAACGCTGTTGAAGCAGTTGGCGGAGGGGGGACGTATGATTATCCCCGTGGGCCCCGTTGATTCACAGGTATTACAACTCATTACACGCGTAGGTGAACAGTTTCAAACCGTGAATCTTGACCCTGTGCGTTTTGTACCGTTTAAAGAAGGAGTGTCTTAATGTTTGCAGCCATCTATACAAAGGTCATGACGTGGACACGTCATAAATACGCAGATTATATTCTGGGCGTGATGAGTTTCTTTGAATCGATTATTTGGCCTATTCCACCGGATGTGATGTTAATGCCAATGGCCATGGGGCAACCAAATCGTGCCATGTATTTAGCAACACTCACCACTGTCACTTCCGTGATGGGGGGTGTGGTTGGATATTTAATTGGAATGTGGGCATTTCCTACCGTCGTGGAACCGTTATTACAACAATTTGGTTACATGGGCAAATATGAAATGATTCACGAATGGTTTATGGTGTGGGGTTTCTGGATTGTATTTATTGCAGGATTTTCACCCATTCCTTATAAACTTTTCACGGTGACCGCAGGATTAGTCGGTGTTGCATTTTTCCCATTTTTATTAGCATCGATTGCAGGACGCGCAAGTCGCTTTTATTTAGTTTCCTATTTAATGGCAAAAGGCGGGCCGAAACTTGAAGTAGCAATTCATCGTTTCTTATTACGATTTGGTTGGGCAAGTGTAGGCTTGTTTGGAGCCGTGCTAGTAGGGTATTATACTCTCTCTTAGAATCGAGATAGATATTTATGCCTCAAGCGAAGAAATGGATTTTGTTGTGCTTGTTCCTGATTGTCGCATGTGGGGAAAAACCTTTACCACCCGTCAAAGATATTAATCGTGCGCCACCGAAACTTTCGGGTTATCATACTGTTAAAGAAGGTGAAACATTATACGCCATAGCATGGCGTTATAACCGTGATTACCAACAGCTTGCACAAGTCAATAATTTACGTTCACCCTATACGTTACATGAAGGTGATCGTTTATCATTAGCACAATCAGCGCCACCACCTAAACAAACAACACAAGCTTCAAATACATCGAAGCGTCCCGTGGTTGCATCAAAACCTGTGCAAAAAACGTCGACAACAACATCGAATAAAAACTTACAATGGTATTGGCCAGCCGATGGCAAAATTATCAGCACTTTCTCACAACAAAAAGGGTTAAAAGGCATTGATATTAGCGGTAAGATGGGACAACCTATTCTATCGGCCTCTGATGGAGAAGTCGTTTACAGTGGTAGTGGTTTAAGAGGTTATGGTCAACTTATCATCATTAAACATAATGACAGTTATCTGAGCGCATATGCGCACAACAGTAAATTGTTAGTGCGTGAAGGCGAAAGAGTTAAAGCTTTGCAAAAAATTGCCGAAATGGGACAAACGGATACAGATAGTGTACGATTACATTTTGAAATACGGCAACAAGGGAACCCAGTCGATCCGTTGCGGTTTCTACCGAAAAAATCGTAGGATAGACTATACTACTGACGGAGAAAATTATGCCGGATAGGATAAGCATGGCGCAAAAGATCAAACCCGTATCGGAAGATATAGAAAAAGATGTATTGAACTTTGAGGACGATGCCTTGCTTGAGGACGATCCCGAGCTAGAAGTTAGCGAAGTGGATGATTCCGATGATATCCTCGCTGTGGATGAAGAACCGGAAGAAGATGCCGAGTTTGCCGAAGCCAAACGATCCACCCGCCGCACCACAACAGTGCAACGCAAAGTAGCGGATGCAACACAACTTTATTTAAGTGAGATAGGTTTTTCACCCTTACTGTCTGCTGATGAAGAAGTCTATTATTCACGCCGTGCTTTAAAAGGCGATGAGACATCACGCAAACGCATGATTGAAAGTAATTTACGTTTAGTGGTTAAAATTGCGCGACGTTATATTAACCGCGGATTACCTTTATTAGATTTGATTGAAGAAGGTAATCTGGGTTTAATTCGTGCTGTTGAAAAATTTGATCCTGAACGTGGATTCCGTTTTTCAACCTATGCAACCTGGTGGATTCGTCAAACGATCGAACGCGCCATCATGAATCAAACGCGCACCATTCGCTTGCCGATACATGTGGTGAAAGAACTCAATGTCTATTTGCGCGCCGCACGTGAATTAGCGCAATCGCTTGACCATGAACCCAGTCCCGAAGAAATTGCAGATTTACTCGATCGTCCTATTGAAGACGTGAAACGCATGTTAGGTTTAAACGAAACTGTCGTGACATCGGTTGAAGATCCACTCGGTGCTGATTCCGATAAAACGGTTTTAGATACATTGGCCGATGATCAAAATGCAGATCCAGCTGAAATGCTGCAAGATGAAAACCTGCGCGAAAGTATCGATGAATGGCTCAGCGAACTCAGCGAGAAACAACGTGAAGTGGTAATTCGTCGCTTTGGTTTGCGCGGCCATGAAGTGGCTACGTTAGAAGAAGTAGGAAACGCCATTGGATTAACACGCGAACGTGTTCGTCAAATCCAAGTCGAAGCGTTACGTCGCTTGCGCGAAATCCTTGAACGTCAAGGTTTGTCAGAAGATTCGTTGTTTTCCTAGTTTTAGATGCTTCGCGCTTCGTTACTCCGCGCTCGCATGGTTATAAATCCGGCAAATCTTCCGCCAGTAATGCGTCAATGCTTTTAATATCCCACATTCTGGCTATAAGCACTTGCTGTTGTACTTCTGAAAGAGAATATATTTTTTCTATGACCGTTTTGGGTAATTTACCAAACTTTCCAGATAACACCTTACACAAAGCCATTTTTTGGCCCTGTTCTAGGCCTTCTTGCATGCCCACTTGTCTGCCCTCTTGCCTGCCTTCTTGCCTGCCTTCTTGCCTGCCTTCTTGCCTGCCTTCTTGCCTGCCTTCTTGTCTAAGTGCTTCTCTATGAGCGAGTACGCGATCGTGCAACATATCAGATCCTCCAGATTGTTCATCTAAATCATGTAATACTTGTTTGTCCAATTCTAGCACACGGTTACAATATACCAAAAAGGCGCGTCTTAAGGAATCGTATTGTGAGCCTGCCAATAACTGAGATAAACGATGAATAATATTAGCAGCATCTTCATATCCATTAAAATTTTTTTCTAATTCAATCAGTGGAACAAGTAAATTCTTACTTTTCTGTAATTTTTCGGTTACATCAACCCGGTTAATGTCTAGTACCAAATAACTCATTTTCGGTTGATGTTTTAATAATGTATTTGGCAAATTGTTTGGGAATAAATGCTGAACATCTAAAGGGGCGTTCCAAGGATTATCGCCCATGTAAACCACAAAGGGTAATACCGGGGGCAGCTTTCCTGCGATTAACACTTGTTTGGTTTTAATCAAGCTTTCCTGCAACAAACCCACATAGGTTAATAATCGAAGGCTCATGTATTTATCAATATTTTTTTGAAATTCTAACAATAAATACAAATAAACCCATTCGTTATTAAACTTAATACGCCAAACAGAGTCTTGTTCCCGCTTTTGAAGTTTGTCCGAAACATGTTGTGTATCGATGCGTTCTAATGATGTTAAATCCAATTGAGAAACCCAATCTTCTTTAATAAACCCCTTAAATAAATCAACAACCATTCTTTGGTGTGAAAATAAATGGCGATAACCGTAATCGTAAGATTGATGTGTCATTGTTACTTGCCTTTTTATTAATGTTGTGTAACTATTTTTATGATTGGATTATTATATCGAAATAAAATGGAAATGACAACAGCGCTTAATCAATTAATCAAAGGTTGGAGCATTGGTGCAGGTTGAGATTGAGATACCTGTTCTTCGTTCACATCTTTTTTCGCAGCGACTAAATCTTTAATCGCGCTCGAAAGCAATCTTTTATCGGTACCAGAAGGTGTTTTGTCAACGTAACCTGTTCCCATGCTGATCATGAAACAAGCGATGACTGCACAACCTATGGAAACAGTTTCTAAAACAGTATTGATTGTATGAGGTATGTCATCGAGTGGATTGAAGAATCCAATCATCTCCATCATTCCTAATAAGTGAAAAGGTGTATAGATAAGAGCTGTGCATATAAGCAATTTAAGCAAGGGTTTAAGCAGTCTCTTATTAGCGTCAGGATCAAGTTTATTCGCAAAATCGGATAGTGCTGTCATGGCGTTTAGGGCGTCATTGGTAGTTGCATTAGCACTTAACAATAATCGAATATTGGAAATAACTTTAGCATCTACTGAATA
>CAYUEL010000128.1:0-5431 GCA_964443025.1 uncultured Gammaproteobacteria bacterium
CTGGTAGAACCATGGTATGTTTGTCCTAATGCAAGACAAAACACGGCTTTTGCTCCTGCTTTTTTTAGAAATTCTTCACACGCCATGATTGTTGAACCAGATGTCACCACATCATCTAACACGAGAACGACTTTACCTTGAATGGCTTCAGGGTTAACTACGTTAATGGAATCCTCATGTACTTTTGTATCACGACGTCCCTTTCTTTTATGGCTGGGCTCTATGGCTGTTGTTCTTTTCAAAACATGGGTTGCGTCATTAAACCCTAATCCTGCTGTTTGTCCTTGTGTAGCAATTTCTTTGGCTAGTCTTGTAATGCCATTAGAGTTTGCTTGTGAATTATCATGGGCCTTGCTTGAAGGTGCGACGGCAATGGCATCAATTCCATCGGGAAGAAACTTGAGAATCATTGTGGCGACTTTAGTGCAGTCTTCTGCTGAAAAATTACCATCCTTAATGGCTAAAACTTTTTTGGTCCACACATCATTATTATATGCATTTGTGTGCTTTTTTTGAAAATACCACCCAAGGGCGTAGGGGTTTTGAATATTTTTGCTATCAATAAATCCATACATAGATATAAATCCCTTTTAATAAGCATAATCCTTAAGCCTGAATTTATTAAAGTAACGGTATCGTTCTCCACTGTCAAGCAGAATATCAAACTGTGCGTGGCTTTGAGTAACCACGCCATGGTATAATTTTAAGCTAATAGGACTTAGGCAAACAGAATGGATACTAAATTTGTACTTGCATTAGCAATCTTAGGAAAAATCAGTGAAAGCAAACTTGTTGAGATTAGCTACTCTTCCGTAAATTGCGCGACCATCGGTGCACTTGTACACGTGCTAGCTCGAGAATTTTCTGTCACTGTATCGCAAAGCGACGTAGAAGCAGCCCATGATAAAGCATCTAAATTAATAGAGGAAATGACGAAAAAAAATATTACCGTTCTATCTCCCAAAAGCTTAGAATTTCCGGCCCGCCTAAAAACCATCCCTGAACCTCCCGCATTGCTGTTTGTTAAAGGTAATGTGCAAGCGCTTAACAATACGAGAGCGATCGCCATTATTGGTTCACGGGATGCCACTGATTTCGCAAGGCAGGGTGCGATGCAATTGGCAGAGCTTTTTACCAAAAATGGATATGTTATCATCAGTGGACTTGCGGTTGGTTGTGATAAAGCTGCACATCAGGGCTGTTTGAACGCAGGGGGACAAACAATTGCAGTCATGGCTCACGGTTTATATTATGTCTATCCTCAAGAAAATACCGATCTTGCAGAGCAAATAGTACGCAATGGAGGTTGTTTAGTCAGCGAATACTTGCCCGGTGAAAAGGCTCAACGCCATTATTTTGTAAGGCGTGACAGAATACAAAGTGGTTTAAGCGATGGTGTTGTGGTTGCGCAAAGTGGTATACCCGGGGGCTCTCTTTATACGGCTGCTGCCTGCAAAAGGCAAAATCGACTATTAGCCTCTTTTGTTGTGCCTGAAAAACTCAAAACTAGTGCATCATTTGCTGGGAATAAAAAGTTATTAACTGACGGTGCCTGTCCCATCCAAGCGATAGAAGAAATAAAGAGTTACCATGCTCGCATGCACCCTGCATTTCCATTTGAAACAGATATTGGCCAATGGAATACTTTCTATAAGCGATGGTTTACGGTTGCTGATGCTCAGCAGGGTTTTCTTCCCAATTTATTTACTGACAATTCATTGCTGGCTTCATCTGGGAAGAAAAAACCCTTAGAAGAAAAACAAGAAACAAACTCTAACGCTTCTGCACATAAAAAAGTGGCAATACAAAAGCAAGAGGATGAATTAGCAACTGTTGCTACAACCACAACCGCAACTACTCAAGATGGGATTTTTAAGCGCTATGGACAGACTACTCATACAAAATCGCAAACTTTTATTTCTACCTATTTTTCTAAAAATAATGCTAAGAAATAATGTTAAGCTGTAATTTACGTCATGTCAAAACTATTTTTATTATAATAACCGCTTTTATTTTCAAACAAATCATTGCGCGCTTTGTCATCATTGCTGGTATTATTTTTAGAGGATGAATTTTCACGGCGTTGTTGTTCTTGGAACTCAAGCCACTGAGGTGTCATTATGCTCATGGCTTTCTCAAGATCATCTAATCTGGTTTGATGATGTTGAACCACAGCTGAAACAGGCATAGCCCCTTGCATCATGGGGATAGTTGTTTCTTGTGATTGCACGCTGAGTAAGGGGCCATTGCCAACCACATGCGAAGAGCTGGGGTTTGATTGGGTGGTTTTTTTGCGCAATGTTTCTAATTCTTTATGCGCTGATGCAGCAGTTTTTGCTGCTTCTTCGGCTTTCCTTTCCGCTTCTTCTGCTTTTCTTTGCATAGCCTCCCATTCCTCTCGTGTAATCACATGGGATTGAGAGGTTGCGGTAACATTTGTTATTGTAGTCGCAGTGTTGGTCACGCTGGTTTGTTGCACAGCGATGATATGAGTAGAAGTATGCGTATAATCTTCCCCCATAATCACAGTCAATAAAATAGCCGCGCAATCAGATACACTTGCATTCTTAGGCTTACTATTTTCTTTCATATAAGCCAGTAATTCATTGGAATCCAATAGCGTGCGACTTTCTTCTGCAGTTAATTTTTTCCCTGATTTAATACGCTCGACAATTAAAGTACATTTATCTTGAATGTATTCAAGCGTTTTCTTTCCTTGTAGCGTAAGGCTTCGTGTCAAATAAGGTTCTTGAGCAATCGCTAATTGTAAAGCAACCGTCTTTGCAAATAGCGCCATAACTTCTAAATCCAACCATCCCGAGAGATTTTGCGCAGCGCGATAACTACTAATACCATCTGCTACGCCAATTACTGTGGCCGCAAAACTTAAAAAAGGTGCTGCCGGAGGACATAAAGCACCTGCAACATTGCTAATGCCATTTGCGACTGTGGCACCTGTGCCTTGAGCAGCATCCACTTCGCCTGAACTGATGACTTTGGCCGCTAAAAAAGTTTGCCCAAGAAGCATTTTTAATGTTTGATAATAACGATTTAAACTTTCATTTTTTTGGATATAAGCCATTTCTGCGAGTGTTTGTGCATCTAGGCCTGTTTGGGTTTCAACGGCCTCTAGGCGGCGGGTTAAATTTTCTTGGATTTCTTTAAAAGTCGTTAAAATAGGTAACATCAGGATAAGGTTAGCGCCCTGCTTGCTTAATATTTCCAATGTTTTTAGATTTTCTTGCGACAATGCGCTTAAGAAAATAAGATGTTGTTGCAACGCTGGATTAGCGAGTAATGGATTATCTGGCGCGGTTGGCACAGTTATTTGTGATTGCGATGTTGAAGTGACTGTGGGTTTAGCTGGAGCAGTTATAATTGTTGTATTAGAAAGATGATTAACAGGATTATTTTGTACTGAAGAAACGAGGGGAGAAGTACTCGTGGGAGTGGTTGCAATAGTGGTATTGGTACTGCTGACTGGTATTGGAGGTAAACTTAATTTCAGCTCTTCGGCAAGTTCTGCATAAGTAAGGCCCATAGTATTTTTCGTATCTTTATCAAGATTGCCGGGTAACAATACACCTAAAAGCTCTAAATTTTTTTGATGTACGGCTAGATGTAATAGGGTGTCTTTGTTGGGTAATTGAGATTGGATATACTCACCGTATGGAAGGGTGTTAGTTAATAGGTGTTTGACCTTGCTGATGTTTTTGGATTGGCATGCGAGTATGAGTGATTTTGATGAGGTTTTGTTTTGTGCTATCCGCCTCTCAACTTGTTTCATTGTGCTATTGTTGATCCAATAACCAAGTTCAAGCGAGCTCAAGGTTATGTTCTGAGAAAAGCATTGTACGCCGACATCGCCGATTTTGTTACCCTCAAGGATAAGCGTGCTCAAGGTTTTGTTTTGAGATAAGTATTGCGCGCCGGCCGGGCCTATTTGGTTGTGTCTAAGGATAAGCGTGCTCAAGGTTTTGTTTTGAGCTAAATGTTGTGCGCCAGTATCACCGATTTGATTCCAACTAAGATCAACCCTACTCAGCGCTGTGTTATCTTTAAGTGCTTCGCAGAGCGTGAAAATGTTTGCATCAGTGATCTCTCTATTGCTTAAATCCAACGTTGTTAGGTTGGGATCATTCCTGCGTAACTGTTCGAATATAGCTTCAAGCTGTGTTTGAATAGACATGATTTTTTTATTGCCACTACTCATGGATGTAGAGAGTTTGACTGAAGTAACACCAGGAGCATTTGAAGCTTGAGATGAGGTTTCTTTTTTATTTAGATTTGTATTATTGTTGTTGACAACAGAAGGAGGTGCAGGCGTCCAAGGCTTATATTTTGCTGAAGAAACAAGGGGAGAATTACCCGTGGGTGTGGTTGCAATAGTGGTATTAGCGTTAATGTTGGCAACAGGCAGTGGGGGTAAACCAAATGTTGGAGGTAAACTTAACTTCAGCTGTTCGGCAAGTTGTACATAAGTAAGGTCCATAGTATTTTTCGTATCTTTATCAAGATTGCCGGGTAACAATAAACTTAAAACCACTAGATTTCTTTGACGTACGGCTAGGTGTAACAGGGTGTCTTTATTGGGTAATTTGGATTGGATATACCAGCCGTATGGGAGTGTATTGGTTAGGAGGCGTTCGAGCGTTACTGCGCTGATATTTTGGGATTGGCAAGTGGCTATGAGTGAGTCTAATAAGGCTCTGTTTTGTATTAGGCGCATTTCGACTTGTTCTTTTGCATTATCGCTGATTGGGTTGCGGTAAAGGTTAAGCGTGCTCAAGGTTGTGCTCTGAGATAAGTATTGTGCACCGGCATCGCCGATTTGGTTATTGTAAAGGATAAGCGTGCTCAGGGTTTTGTTTTGAGATAAGTATTGTGCACCGACATCGCCGATTTGGTTATTGTAGAGAATAAGCGTGCTCAGGGTTTTGTTTTGAGATAAATATTGTGCGCCGGCAGGGCCTATTTTATTGTCGCCAAGTTCAAGCGTGCTCAAGGTTTTGTTTTGAGATAAGTATTGTGCGCCGGTATCGCCGATTTGGTTGTTACTAAGGTTAAGCGTGCTCAGCGCCGTGTTATCTATCAGCGCCCTGCAGAGCTTGAAAATGTCGGCATCAGTGAGCCCTTTAGAGCTTAAATTCAATGTTGTTAGGTTGGGATCATTGTTGCGCAAGCGTTGGAATATCGTTTTGAGCTCCTCTTCTCTAATACTCATGGTTGTAGAGGGCTTGGCTGAAGCAACGGCAGTAGCATTTGAAGCTTGAAGCGAGGGAGTGGTTACAGTAAAGGTATTAGTATTGTTAACAGGTATTGGAGGTAAAGTAAATTTCAGCTGTTTGGCAAGTTCTGTATAAGTAAGGTCCATACTATTTTTCGTATCTTTATCAAGATTGCCGGGTAACAATACACCTAAAAGCTCTAA
>CAYUEL010000129.1:0-5268 GCA_964443025.1 uncultured Gammaproteobacteria bacterium
CGAAGCAATCCATGTCGAGAAATGGATTGCTTCGCCTCGCTTCGCGAGCCTCGCAATGACGTAATAAAAGAGAGGTAAACATGAACCCAGACATTAGCATTGTAATCCCCGTACACAACGAGCAAGAAGTATTACCCACGTTGTTTAAACGTTTGTTACCCGTCATGAACAACTTAAACCGTTCGTACGAAATTATTTTAACGAACGATGGTTCTAAAGATGAATCTGAACGCGTATTAGATGAATACCAAGAACAATATCCTGATCATATTCGTGTCATTCACTTCAATGGCAATTTTGGCCAGCACATGGCGATCATGGCGGGATTTGAACAAGTACGTGGCAATATCATTATTACCATGGATGCGGATTTACAAAATCCACCCGAAGAAATTCCGAAATTACTAGCATTAGCTGATGCGGGACATGATGTAGTCGGTGGTTATCGAATGGATCGTCAAGATCATCCTTGGCGTTTGTTTGTATCCAAATGGCATAATCGCATTCGTGCAAAAATAGCGCCTAATTTAGATATGGAAGACGAAGGTTGCATGTTGCGTGCCTATAGTCGCGATGTGGTCGATGCGATGGTCAGCACCGGGGAAAAAAATACATTTATTCCTGCATTAGCGATGTGCTTTGCGACAAATCCGGCAGAAGTGGGTGTTAAACATGAAGCGCGCACACAAGGTACCACCAGTTATAATTTATATAAACTTATTCGTTATAACTTTGATTTAATCACCAATTTTTCACTCGTGCCATTACAAATATTTACATTAATAGGGATGGCGGTTTCAGTATTATCAACGGTATTCGTCGTATTTTTATTTGTACGTCGTATTATAGTGGGACCTGAAGCGGAAGGATTATTTACATTATTTGCAATACTGTTTTTATTGATTGGTATTGTGTTAATGGGATTAGGTATTGTGGGCGAATACATCGGCCGCATTTATTTCGAAGTTCGCGCCCGCCCCCGCTTCATTATTAAACGAGTAAAGCAGAATGTATTGAGCCAGACCGTCATTGCGAGAAGCGCGGAGCGCGCCGAAGCAATCCAAAAAATTAAATGAATGGATTGCTTCGGCCTAAAGGCCTCGCAATGACGAGATAAAAAGGAACATCACATGACAAAACGTATTCTCATATTAGGTATTAACGGATTTATCGGTTCTCATCTCACCGATGCTATTTTAAAACAAACCGATTGGACGGTTGTTGGATTAGATCTTAGCCATCATAAGCTGGAAGACAACATCCATCATCCACGTGTAACATTCAAACAAGCCAACATGCTACAAAGTTACGATTGGATCGAAGAACAAGTCAAATTAGCCGATGTTGTGCTGCCACTTGTCGCTATTGCCAATCCACAATTATACGTCAGCGATCCGCTCAAAGTATTTGAACTCGATTTCGAAGCCAACTTACCCGTGGTGCGTTTCTGTGTGAAATATAAAAAACATTTGGTGTTCCCGTCAACATCGGAAGTTTATGGCATGAGTGCGGAACCGGAATTTAAAGAATACGAATCTAATTTAGTATTAGGACCCGTCACCACATCGCGCTGGATTTATTCCTGTTGCAAACAACTCATGGATCGCGTCATTCTTGCTTATGCACAACGCGATGAAATTACTTACACACTGTTTCGTCCCTTCAATTGGTTCGGTCCAAAATTAGATGAGTTAACGACAACCCAAGGTACGAAGTCACGCGTACTTACGAATTTTTTAAATCAAATATTGCAAGGGGAAGATTTGGTATTGGTGGATGGTGGTGAACAACGTCGCAGTTTCACCTACATTGATGATGCCATTCAAGCATTGATTAAAATTATTGATAATAAAAATGGTTGTGCAGAACAACAGATTTTTAATATCGGTAATCCGTATAATAACCACAGTATTAAAGAGTTAGCTGAGATGTTATTAACCGTGGTGAAAGCCAATCCCGAATTAGCCGAACGCGCCCATGCTGTGAAACTCATTATTAAACCTTCAGAAAATTATTACGGTAAAGGTTATCAAGATATCCCCAACCGTGTTCCATCCATTCAACAAGCCCGTGATAAGTTAGGTTGGAACCCGACCACGAATCTACGTACAGGTCTTGAAAAAACGGTGGATTATGTGGCAGATAATTTAAAGATGTCATCTAACGTAATGATGTAATCAAAATATCCTTTAGAAAGCAGCGCATCTGTTACACCCTCGGCCGTAATTAACACGGTTTCAATAGTTTTTGATTTTGGATTGGGTAGTAATTTTAATTTAGCTTCAAATTCATCAATGACATCGACATTTACTTTGGTTTGTAAATATTTTATTTCACACACGGTTAACACATGATCGGACCGATCAAATATCAAATCAATCTGATATCCTTTTTGTTCTTTATCCGTGGCTCGGTTAAAGAACACACCGCTTTTATAATGAACGGCTTTAAACCCAATAATAGAAGCGATCACCCTATGGTTGACTCGACAAAAACGTTCAAATGCAAACCCTAACCATTTATGGTAAGACTCTTTATTTAACGCAACAAGAGGCGTCTCATTGTATTCTCCCCGTTCTATATTATGAGCGATAGGGTTAATGAACTTGAAATAAAATCGCAAATAATTATCTGAAATACAATATCGCGATAATTTACTTTTTTCTCCCGCTTGAAAGGGAGTGTATTGCTCGATAAATCCGCATAATTCTAGATCATTTAATATTTCAGTTAAATTTCCGCCCCCTTTAATTTTCAAGTACGCTTCCATTTCAGGTCGGGTTGCAAATTTTACTTGGCTTAGATAATCAACGATATTTTTATAATGTGTACTATCATTAAAACTGCTGATAAATATTTTATTATGTTCCACGCTAAAATAGCTTTCTTTTTTAAAGCTATTTTCACATAATCCTATTCGAACAGAAGAATGTTTTTTTAATCGTTTTAAATACTCAGGAATACCTCCAATGCTTAAATAAGCCTCCATCACCTCACGATTAGATTTTTTACCTAAGAATTCTTGTGTTTCATGAATCGAAAATTCCATTAAATGTAATTCATAAATAGAACGATTATACAAAGCTTTTGAATGTACCACTTGATTTTTCATAAATGAGGGTGATGAACCACAAAGCACAATCAATAGTTTTGGATTATGCCTAAATTTATTATCCCATACATATTTTAAATCGGATATGAATTCATTTTTATATTCGGCCAACCATTGCACTTCTTCAAAATACAATGTCCATTCACCTTCGGATATTTTGTCAGCAACAAAATCTAACAACTCTAACCAAGTTGTAAATTGCATTTTTGCAATGTAAGGGTCTTCAAATATTTTTGATAATTGATACAATAAGCGAAACATTTGCGCCTGTTTATTTCCTCCTTCCACTCCTTCGAGTTTTAATAAATGACGATTCCTTAATGTCTGCTCGATTAATTCTGTTTTACCGACTCGTCTTCGGCCATACACAATCAATATACTGGCTTCTCCTGCATTCGCTGCTTCGAGCACCCTTTGCCTTTCAAAATTGCGCCCAATAAAATGAGGATTTTCAGTGAATATTTCTGATGGTGTGCCGGTGTGGGGCATAGTGTCCTCATGATAGGGCGGATTACCTATAAAATATACCCTAATCCGCCCGAAGAGGCAACCATTTTAGGGCGGATTACCTATAAAATATACCCTAATCCGCCCAGTTAAAGTAAGTAACCGATTTTATTCAATGGCTACTGAATAAAGTTATCTATTCATAAACGCAGGAAATAGGTCAGCCAGATTAATAATCTCAATTGTAATGATATGCTAACTGATTGATATTAAAGGTTTTTTAATGCTTGCACACCTCCTTTAATGCGTGTAGTCTTAATATTATGCAGTAAGCAGATTTATTGGAGAGATAGTTAAGATGGCTATTACGCTAGCAAACCGGGTTGCAAACGGGGTTCGAAATCTCCTTGGAATAGCTCCTAAGTTCAGCGAGACGGAAGTACCGCTCATGGGTAGCATGTCAACCGGTGTGGGTAATGACGACACCCAATCGATCCTTTCATACAGTAATAAACTAACTAAATTAGAACAAGCCGTTTGGCGTGATGATAAGCCTGTTGTAATCAGCCCCAAAGTAGCTGGACAAATAAACGGGCAGTTACAGCAGTTAGAAAAGAATATTTCTGCGGGTGAAGTATTCATGCAACCTGCAGAAAAGAAGCGTATTGAGGAAGCAAAGGCACTTTCCCTTGAACTAATGAACGCTACGCTCCCAGCGGATCAACGAAAAGCTAAAGAACGTGAATTGCGCAAACTGTGTGATTCTATTGTTCGTTCAGGAAAAACCCTTGTAGAAAGGGAAATCGGTGTCGTGAGTATGATGGGCCAAGCATTAAGTGCGACCCGTGCCATTCTTTCCATTCCTTTCAGGTTGCTCGCTGCGGCTCTTCCAGTACCTCAATTCTTGCAAGATCGGTTTGCAATGTTTAACCCTGAAGCGCAGTTTGCAGGGTTAAAAAACAGTCTTTATCACATACCGTTCATGAATAATAATATGGCTAATTTTTTAGGGCGTGCCGTGATGGCGGTTGTGCAAATTCCCCGCAATCTTTTATCTTGTTTAAATCCTTACAATTGGGGTGCAGAATGCGGCCTTAAAACTCGCTTACAAGAAACGTTCGGTGATACCTTGGGTGGCGGAATATTTGTGGGCGCCAAAGGGATGGGCATGGCTGGATGGGCATGGATGGTTGCAGGTTCAATCGCAATAACTGTGGGTAAGTTTACCGCTATTGGGAGTATTGCATCAGGTGGTTTTGGATTGAGTGCTGCTGTAAGCGCCTTCCCAGCTTTAGCATCCACGGTTGGTGCAGCGATTGCTGGAGCATTGCCGGGCATTAGTTGGGCAGCAGTAGGCAGTGCCATTGTTTCAGCAGGTCCAGCTATTCTGGGAGGGCTGGGTTTTGTCGCGGCAACATTAGGAACGGGTGGTTTATTTGCGGTCGTTGCGGCAGTTGGACTTGCTGTGCTTGGATGGAAGATGTATAAAAGCCATAAAGAGTCATCCTCTGCAAGCGGAGGTATAAGTCATACGGCAGCGAACAAGCAGGGTAGTAATGCCGTAGTGAATCAAAGTGGTAATGCTGCAGAACTTAAACAAATGCCGCCAAAGCAGCAACCAGTTCAAGGTAACACAGCAAAGGATACCACCGCTCAGGGGATGCTGAATGCTAATGAAAATCGGCAGAAGGTAGTGCGGAATCGAGGAG
>CAYUEL010000130.1:0-5217 GCA_964443025.1 uncultured Gammaproteobacteria bacterium
GCAAGCGAAAGCTTGCCAATCATATTGTACCTTAATAGCGTAATGGCCTAGCCAGAGGATCACTGATGCCCAAGGTAAACGACCTGTCTTACACCGAAATCAGACGCATTCGTAAAGATTTTGGTAAGATCGAAAACATATTGCCTATTCCTAGCATGTTGGAAATGCAACGTCATTCTTATAATCAGGATTTTCTACAGCTGGAAGCTCAGCCTGAAAAACGTGGCCCGACTGGGTTGCACGGGGCTTTCAGTAGTATTTTCCCGATTGTGAGTTATTCCGGAAATGCTGTATTAGAGTATGCGGGTTACCGATTAGGCACGCCATCTTTTGATGTGCCTGAATGCCAGATTCGTGGCGTTACCTACGCAGCACCTTTACGCGTTAAAATGCGCCTTGTTATATATGATAAGGATGCCCCTGGTGATACAAAAGTTGTAAAAGATATTCGTGAACAAGAAGTTTACATGGGTGAATTACCCTTGATGACTGATACTTGTTCATTCGTTATCAATGGTACTGAGCGTGTTATCGTATCGCAATTACAACGTTCACCTGGTTTATTTATCGAACACGATAAAGGTAAAACACATTCATCAGGCAAGTTACTTTATTCTGCCCGCGTGATTCCTTACCGTGGTTCATGGTTGGATTTTGAATTTGATCCAAAAGATAATTTATATGTTCGTATTGATCGTCGTCGCAAACTACCTGCAACTATTTTATTGCGTGCATTAGGTTTCGGTGTTGATGAAGTCCTAGGGATTTTCTTTGAAACGGTTAATTTTGAGCTAAAAGAAAACAGCGTTAAGATGGAATTGGTTCCTGAGCGCTTACGTGGCGAGACAGCAATTGCTGATATTAAAGACAAAAAAGGTAATTTAATTGTCGGTACAGGCCGTCGTATTACCGCACGTCATATTAAACAAATTGAAGAAGATAAGATTACTGAACTAGATGTTCCGCAAAATTATCTGGTTGGAAAATCACTTGCCAAATCTATCATTGATGAAACATCCGGTGAAGTGATTGCAGAAGGTAATGCAGAAATCACGTTGGAACTGCTTAATAAATTGAAACAAGCAGGCATTAAGAAAATCAGCACGTTATTTACCAATGACTTAGACAAAGGTGCATACATCTCTGAAACATTGCGTGTTGATCCAACCAGTTCTCAGCTTGAAGCATTAGTTGAAATTTATCGCATGATGCGTCCTGGTGAACCACCGACGAAAGAAGCGGCCGAAAACTTGTTTGAAAGCTTGTTTTTCACTGCAGATCGTTATGATTTATCACCTGTAGGTCGCATGAAATTTAACCGTCGTGTTGGGCGCACAGAAGTAGAAGGCTCTGGCACACTCACGAAAGAAGATATTATTGCTGCGATGAAAACATTAATCGCGACACGTGATGGCCGTGGTGAAATGGATGATATCGATCACTTAGGTAACCGTCGTGTACGCAGCGTGGGTGAATTGGTTGAAAATCAATTCCGTGTAGGTTTAGTGCGTGTGGAACGTGCTGTCAAAGAACGTTTAAGTTTGGCTGACAGCGAAGAATCCATGCCACAAGATCTTGTGAATGCGAAACCTGTTTCTGCGGCAATTAAAGAGTTTTTTGGTTCAAGCCAATTGTCACAATTCATGGATCAAAACAACCCACTTTCTTCTGTTACGCATAAACGTCGTGTTTCTGCATTAGGGCCTGGTGGTTTAACGCGCGAACGCGCAGGGTTTGAAGTACGTGACGTACATGCAACGCATTACGGCCGCGTTTGCCCGATTGAAACGCCAGAGGGACCAAACATTGGTTTGATCAACTCGTTATCTGTTTATGCGCGTACGAATAAATACGGCTTCTTGGAAACACCTTGCCGTAAAGTGGTTGATGCTCGCGTAACCGATGAAATCGAGTACCTATCTGCAATCGACGAAGGCGATTATTACATCGCACAAGCCGGTGTGGATATGGATGGCAAAGGTCGTTTAACCAGCGACTTAGTTCCTTGCCGATACAAAAATGAATTTACATTAACAACTCCTGAAAATGTTAACTACCTAGACGTTTCGCCGCGTCAGATCGTATCGATTGCTGCTGCGTTGATTCCATTCCTTGAACATGATGACGCGAACCGCGCATTGATGGGATCAAACATGCAACGTCAAGCCGTTCCAACGTTGATATCGGATAAACCATTAGTAGGTACCGGTATTGAGCGCAGTGTTGCAACCGATTCAGGTGCAACAGTCGTTGCGGCACGTAGTGGTATTGTTGATGCGGTCGATGCGGGACGTATTGTTGTGCGTGTGACTGAAAAAGAAATACGTGCGAATGAAGCGGGCGTTGATATTTACAACCTCACCAAATATACACGTTCCAATCAAAACACTTGTGTGAATCAACGTCCGTTGGTACAACCTGGCGATAAGATTGCAAAAGGCGATGTGTTAGCGGATGGTTCTTCAACCGACATGGGTGAATTGGCATTAGGGCAAAACTTGCTTGTTGCGTTCATGCCTTGGAATGGTTACAACTTTGAAGACTCGATTTTAATATCTGAGCGTGTTGTGGAAGAAGATCGTTTCACATCCATTCATATCGAAGAACTCACGTGTATTTCGCGCGATACGAAATTAGGTCCTGAAGAAGTAACGGCAGATATTCCCAATGTGGGCGAATCTGCGTTGTCGAAACTGGATGAGTCAGGCATCGTTTATATCGGCGCGAAAGTGAAAGCGGGCGATATTCTGGTCGGTAAAGTAACCCCTAAAGGTGAAACACAATTAACACCTGAAGAAAAATTGCTTCGTGCTATTTTCGGTGAAAAAGCATCTGACGTGAAAGATACATCTTTACGCGTACCCACCGGTATGAACGGTACCGTTATTAATGTACAAGTGTTTACGCGCGATGGCGTTGAGAAAGGCGACCGTGCGGAACAAATCGAAGAAGCTGAAATTGAAAAAGCACGTAAAGATCTTAACGATGAATACCGTATTCTTGAAGATGGTATTTATCAACGTATCGAAAAATTGCTTTTAGATAACGTTGCATCAGGCGGTCCTGGCGGCTTGAAATCAGGTACTAAAATCACTGAAGCGTATTTGCAAGAAACGCCACGTCATAAATGGTTTGAGATTCGCTTGCGCGATGATGATGCCAACCGCGATCTAGAAGCACTTAAAACGCAGCTTAAAAATGAGCGCGCGGGATTTGATACACGTTTTGAAGAAAAACGTAAAAAATTAACACAAGGCGATGATCTATCTCCTGGCGTGTTGAAGATCGTAAAAGTTTACATGGCGGTCAAACGTCGTATTCAACCGGGTGATAAAATGGCCGGACGTCACGGTAACAAAGGTGTTATTTCCACTATCGTTCCTGTGGAAGATATGCCTTACCTCGCAGACGGCACGCCGGTGGATATCGTACTCAATCCGTTAGGCGTTCCTTCACGTATGAACGTGGGCCAAGTATTGGAAACACACTTAGGTTGGGCGGCACGTGGATTGGGCAACAAGATCAATGAAATGATCGAGGCACAATGCAAAGTAGGTGAGATTCGTGAATTCTTAATGAAGATTTATGGCTTAGGCAATGAAAATCAGAAAGAGGTTATTAAATCAATGTCTGATAAAGAATTATTGCGCTTAGCAAATAATCTCGTTGGTGGTGTTCCGATGGCAACACCGGTATTCGACGGTGCGAGCGAAACGCAAATTAAAGAATTGTTGGCGTTGGCGGATCTACCTGAATCAGGACAAGCGAACTTGATTGACGGACGTACCGGCGAAACGTTTGATACACCTGTCACTGTGGGTTACATGTACATCCTGAAATTGCACCACTTGGTGGATGACAAGATGCATGCACGTTCAACGGGTTCGTATAGTTTGGTTACGCAACAACCACTCGGTGGTAAAGCACAATTTGGTGGTCAGCGCTTCGGTGAGATGGAAGTGTGGGCACTCGAAGCATACGGTGCTGCGTATACGTTGCAAGAAATGTTAACGGTTAAATCAGATGACGTGATGGGTCGTACCAAGATGTACAAAAACATTGTTGACGGCGATCATCGCATGCAACCTGGTATGCCGGAATCATTTAACGTATTAATTAGAGAGATTCGTTCGTTGGGTATTAACATAGAACTTGAGAACGAATAAGGAGACTGATTTGGACGGTTTATTCAACATGTTGAGAGAAGATGCCAGTGGTGAAGAATTTGATTCTATTCGCATAGAATTAGCGTCGCCTGAGAAGATCCGTTCTTGGTCTTTTGGCGAAGTAAAAAAGCCAGAGACCATCAATTACCGTACGTTCAAACCTGAGCGCGATGGTTTATTCTGCGCGAAGATATTTGGACCTGTTAAAGATTATGAATGCTTGTGCGGTAAATACAAGCGCTTGAAACACCGTGGTATTGTGTGTGAGAAATGCGGTGTTGAAGTCACATTGGCAAAAGTGCGTCGTGAACGCATGGGTCATATTGAATTAGCCAGCCCCGTTGCACATATCTGGTTTTTAAAATCATTACCATCGCGTATTGGTTTGATTCTGGATATGACGTTGCGTGATATTGAACGTATCCTTTATTTTGAAGCTTATGTCGTAACCGATCCTGGCATGTCACCCTTAGAAAAAGGGCAGTTATTAACGGATGAAGGTTATCTTGATGCAACTGAACAATTTGGTGATGAATTTGAAGCCAGCATGGGTGCAGAAGCTATTCGTGCATTGTTGAAAGAGATTAACGTTGAATCTGAAATCGTTGCGATTCGCGAAGCAATTGTTGAGACAAACTCTGATACGAAATTCAAAAAATATGCCAAACGTCTTAAAGTACTTGAGGCGTTTGCTTCATCAGGCAATAAACCTGAATGGATGATTTTAGAAACATTGCCTGTGTTACCGCCGGATTTACGTCCATTGGTACCGTTGGATGGTGGACGTTTCGCAACGTCTGATCTGAATGATTTATACCGTCGTGTATTGAACCGTAATAACCGTTTGAAACGTTTGTTGGATTTGAATGCGCCCGATATTATCGTGCGTAACGAAAAACGGATGTTGCAAGAATCAGTGGATGCGCTGTTAGATAACGGCCGTCGCGGTCGTGCGATCACCGGAAGCAATAAGCGTCCGTTGAAATCATTGGCCGACATGATTAAAGGTAAACAAGGTCGTTTCCGTCAAAACTTATTGGGTAAACGTGTG
>CAYUEL010000131.1:0-5153 GCA_964443025.1 uncultured Gammaproteobacteria bacterium
CCCCTTAAAAGGGGGCTGTTAATTTAGGGTGACGCGGGCGAACTTCCGTTTACCTACCTGATAAACCGCCTGAGTGCCCGCTGGAACGCAATGCTTCTTATCATCGATGCGTTCACCATCAATTTTAACGCCGCCTTGCTCAATCATACGCATTGCCTCAGAAGTACTTGAAACCAACCCTGCTTTATATAGCAATTGGGGAAGTAGCAGGGTCAAACCCTCTGCTTCAAGCGTGATTTCATCCATTTCATCGGGAATTTCATTACGTTTGAATTTAGTTTCAAAATCAGCCAAGGCCACTTTCCCCGCGCCTAATCCATGAAAACGATCAACAATCTCAATACCCAGTTTTACCTTCATATCACGAGGATTTGCACCTTGTTCCACTTCTTTTTTCAATATGGCAATCTCTGCTTGCGATCTAAAACTTAATAAATCAAAGTAACGCCACATGATATTATCGGGGATTGACATGATTTTTCCGAACATTTCATTCGCCGGATCAGTAATACCAATGTAATTACCGTAAGATTTCGACATCTTACGCACACCATCTAATCCCTCTAATAAAGGCATGGTTAAAATACATTGGGGCTTTTCTCCGTAAAATTTTTGCAATTCACGTCCCATGAGCAAATTAAATTTTTGATCCGTACCACCGAGTTCTATATCAGCTTTTAATATGACGGAATCATATCCTTGAAATAATGAATATAGAAATTCATGAATAGCAATAGGATGATTGGCTTGAAAACGCTTTTCGAAATCATCACGTTCTAACATTCGCGCAACAGTATGTGTACTTGCAATTTCAACGATCTTTGCAGCGCTGAGTTTATTCATCCAACGTGAGTTATATTCAATTTTGGTGAGATGTGGATCAAGGATTTTAAATGCTTGGTCGGTATAGGTTTTAGCATTAACCATGATCTGATCGCGGCTTAGGGGTGGACGTGTTTCGCTACGTCCCGTGGGATCGCCAATCATACCAGTGAAGTCGCCCACTAAAAAAATCACATCGTGACCCAACGCTTGAAATTGACGAGCCTTATTAATCAGCACGGTATGTCCTAAATGCAAGTCCGGTGCTGTGGGATCAAACCCAACCTTCACACGCAAGCGCTTCCCGCTCTTAATCAGCGCATCAAATTCTTCCCCTACGATGATTTCATCCGTGCCCCGACGTAATTCTGCTAACTGTTTGTGGTTTTCCATAAAAATCCTACTATAATCTAAGTTATCCATATAAAAAATGGCGTTTTTGCAATCCATGGCATAAACTGTTACATTGCTTGCGTCAAAAAGATAACGGATTCGACCCATGTATTATAAAGCAAAATGGACACATTCGCGATTATTGCTCATTCTGGTGCTTGTTATCACCCTGCCAATCATGGCAGCAAAGATGATGAAGCCTGTAACGCCTCCTTTAGAAACATTACCAGTCATCACCCCCATTTTTAATAGTGCCAGTGTCGAACCCAAACCCAGTATTGTTAAAGCGCCTGTGTTCAATACAATTGATATTGTTATCATGCCGGGTGATACACTTGCTAAACGCTTGAACGAATATAAAATCTCCGCACGAGTAATCCATCAAATATTACAAGATGAAATTGCACATCCTTTATTAAGCAAAATTTTCCCAGGTCAAACGCTCACATTAACCACTGATCACGCTGGTCAATTGCATCAACTGGAACAAAAAATTGATGAAACGCGTTCACTCATTGTAAATTACATCGATGAAAATTATAAAGCGGAAATACGTACAAAACCCATTACCACCTATCTAAGATATTCACATGCCACCATCGAAAGTTCTTTATTTAATGCAGCTATTAAAGCAGATATTAACGATGCTGTTACAATGGAACTGGCTGATATTTTTGCATGGGATATTGATTTTGTAATGGATATTCGCCCCGGTGATCGCTTTTCTGTGTTATTTGAAGAACGCTTTGTTGATGGAAAACAAATTAGTCCAGGAAATATCTTAGCTGCTGAATTTGTGAGTCAAGGTCGTATTCATCAAGCGATTCGTTTTGAAGATACCGAAGGTCGTGTTAGTTATTACACACCCGAAGGTCGTAGCATGCGTAAAGCATTTTTACGATCACCTGTAAAATTTACTCGCATCAGCTCGCATTTCAACCCCAATCGCAAACATCCTATTCTGCATACGATACGCGCACATAAAGGTGTGGATTATGCAGCGCCTCGCGGTACCCCAGTGAAAGCTGCAGGTGATGGGAAAATTTATTTTAAAGGTGTTGAAGGCGGTTATGGTAATACGGTGATGATCGAACACGGTCAACGTTACATGACGTTGTATGCGCATTTAAATGGTTTCGCAAAAGGAATTCAAAAGGGAACTAAAGTAAAACAAGGTCAAGTAATTGGTTATGTTGGAAGCACAGGTTTGGCTTCGGGCCCGCATTTGCATTATGAATTCCGCGTTAACGGTGTACATAAAAACCCACTTACAGTAGAATTACCTGCATCGGATCCTATTAAACCGGAATACAAAGAAGCATTCTTGGCGCAAGCTAACAGTTTATTGGAACAAATGAGTCATCATCGTCAAACAGACATGGCATTATTTCAATGAGTAAATACATCGGTATTATGTCGGGTACCAGTTTTGATGGCATCGACGCAGTATTAATTGATTTTTCTAACGACCCACCTAAAACATTGGGTCATGTTTCAATAACGATGCCAAATGACATTCAAGCAACATTGCATCAATTATCACTGACACAACAACCTCATTTGCTGAATCATTTATACACGATGGATGCACAACTTGGGCAACTTTACAGCGATGCCGTTCAATTACTATTAAAAAAAACGAACACGCTTGCATCTGATGTCACTGCCATTGGCTCTCATGGTCAAACCATTCGACATTTACCCAATGCAACACCTCCTTGGACTGTACAAATTGGCGACCCCAATATTATTGCAGCAAAAACAGGGATTACCACCGTGGCTGATTTTCGTCGACGCGATGTGGCGCATGGTGGGCAAGGCGCGCCATTCGCACCTGTGTTTCATCATGCATTCATGCAAAGTCCCAATGAAAACCGCGCGGTCGTTAACATCGGTGGTTTTGCAAATATTACGTTGTTACCCAAAAGTGGAAAAGTAATTGGCTTTGATACAGGACCTGGTAATGCATTAATGGATATATGGATGCAAACACAACAACATAAACCTTATGATGATAAAGGTTCCTATGCCGCAAGCGGAACTGTGAATAAACATTTGCTGGCACGATTATTGCAACATCCTTATTTCGCGAAAACACCTCCCAAAAGTACGGGACGTGATGATTTTAATTTGGATTGGTTGCAAAGTATTCTGCAACAAAGTGGTACTGACATTAAACCTAGCGATGTACAAGCCACATTATCCGAACTCACGGCATTGACCATCGCCGATGCAATTTTGCAACAACAAGCTTTTACGGAAAAATTATTTATATGCGGCGGCGGTGCTCATAATGATGATTTGCTTGAACGCATTCAACGTCATTTACCCAATACTTCTGTGCAAACAACGAGTGCATTAGGCATTCACCCTCAATTATCTGAAGCTTTTTTGATGGCGTGGCTCGCGAAACAAACGATCGAACGCAAACCTGTTGATTTGCGTAATATCACCGGAAGTACACAACCCTGTATTTTGGGTGGGGTTTATTATACTCGATAACCATTGCGTCTGTACCAGCACGCAAGATCATGCTCAGAAATATATTTTTCAGCCACTTTAATAAAGACACTTACTTTTTCTTCTTCATTTACACTGATATCGTATCCATTTGTTATTAAAAAAGTACGAGAAACAACATATGCCGTTCTTTTATTACCATCAAAAAATGGGTGATTATTTGCCATGTGATAACCATAAGCAGCGGCTAAAGAAAATATATCTATGCTTTCATCTTTATGATAATGGTACAAATTCTTAGGATGATCTAAAGCCGACTCTAATAATCCTTGATCTCTAATGCCATCTACGCCACCGTGTTCCACAATTTGTCCAGCATGAATAGCATACGCTGTAATCTCAAGAATCCATTCTGGCTCAGACATTTTAAACTACCTACTTTAATTATTTAATTATTTTTGATATGAGGCTCAATTTGACTATCATGCGCGAGTGCTTTCAATACATTGCGATCTTCCCGCATCACTCGTTGTGCTATTTCCATTTGTTTAATAAATTGTTCATTGTAAGGCGTAAGTTCATACCCGTGGGGTGTTTCTATCACATAAAGATAATCCCCTTTAGCCACTTTTAACTTATGCATAACCTCTTTTGGCAACGTAATGCCAGCAGAACTGCCTACAGTGGTGATTTTGGCTTTTAACATGACTTATCCTCTTTGTTACTTATATTATAACAGATATTATAAGCCACGTCTAAGAATAGTTTTCCTTATAAAATAACAGGTTACCAGTGGCGATCCTTAAACAGAAAAAGACGATCCGCATCCGCAGGTAGTCTGCGCATTCGGATTGCGAATAATGAACTGAGCGCCGGCAATACCTTCGGTATAATCAATCTCGGAACCCATTAAATATTGATAACTGAGTGGATCGATCAATAGTAATACTTGAGCCATTCCTCCCGAACCACCCCCTTCATCGTCCTCATCATCATTATTTTCTTCACCCAGTTCCCGAGCAACAACTTGGTCATCCGGGTTGACCTTTTCATCAAACGTAAAGCCGTATTGAAACCCTGAACACCCACCCCCGGTGATATACACACGTAGTTTGAGCTCTGGATTATGCTCTTCATCGATCAATGCCTTGACCTTGCGCGCCGCGGCCTCGGTAAAGTTAACGCCAGGTAATTGTTTTAAAGCGGGTTCGCCCATATAATGCTCCTCATATACAATAAGTATACCATTTTATGAAGGAATATTTAATGATGCTATGGATCAAAGCGTTTCACATTATCGCCATGGTGGCTTGGATGAGCGGTCTTTTATACCTTCCTCGGCTGTTTGTTTACCACAGTCTGACCACCGACACCCCCGGCAAAGAACGTTTTAAAGTGATGGAGCGCAAGCTTTACTATTATATAATGACACCCGCGATGATCCTTACCATTATTTTTGGTTTATGGTTATTAATCCC
>CAYUEL010000132.1:0-4899 GCA_964443025.1 uncultured Gammaproteobacteria bacterium
CTAACACCTTTGATGACTTGATCTTTCACCACTTCGCCTACATCCGGTGCTATTTTCGGATTCTCTAAAGAACCGCTGATCACCAAAGGAACCACTTGTCCGGCCGGTTGATATTGATCGCCGGATTGTTTAACTCCTTGCAATTTAAAGCGGTAATTCACTTTGTCATTTACAAGATCCACCGTACCGCCACCTGCACCGTATAATCCCGTATTAAATAGGATCAAATCATTATTGGTGATGACACCATTATTGATTGCAAACGTTGCTTTGGTTTCGATAAACTCTGTTTTCCCCGTATTAGCACGTTGCGCTAATATACCCGGATTCAATAAATTATTACCCACAGCATACCAGTAAGCCAAGTCGATACCGTGCAACGTACCGTGACCAATGTAAAGATTTGCTTTACCATTGAGGCTACTGGTTAATTGCTTTTTTTGAGGGTACGCCTTATAACGTAAATCCCCCTTCAAATTAAGCGCGCCTGTGAAATTTTCTTGGCCATTTAAATCACGCAACATATGGCCGATTTGCGTGTTCTTTAAATCATACGCGAGATATACATCGATGGGATCTTGTTGCGTATTGATTTTAACATTGCCATTAAAAGTACCACCGTATAATTTCGCGGTGACAGGTTGCATGTTAATCATGCCATCCGCTGCATCAATGGGTGCTTTAAATTCGGTGATCGTCATGCCTTCAGCAATTAATTTTCCGATATTCACTTCACCATTGATTTTTACTTTATCCGCATAAATTTCGTTTTTATCCGACGCTGGAATATTCATCATTGCTTTCGCTTTCACATCGGCTTGTATCTTGGGTGAATTGGCATTCAAGTTGAAACTCACATCCATTGGGAAGTCTTTATTCAATGCAACATCTTTGCTTGAGAAATTTAAATTTTTAATCTCATACATTTCACCTGTTTTTTCATCTTGATAAGTAAAAGCAGCATCTTTGATTTCAATGCTTTCGATGTTAAAACTGATGTTGCTCATTGCGGATGTATTGTCTTGCTCAGATGTTTGTTCCGTAGATTGTTCTACAGATTGCGCCGGTATTACAGGTTGCGTTGGCGTTGTATCTGCCTGCACTAACAAATCATCCCAGTTACCTTGGCCCGATTTATTGACTTTTAAATCAGCTGTGGCATTCGCAAGACGCATCGTAGTGACATCGATATGCCCACGCAATAAACTCAGCGTATCCACAAAAATAGTGACGTTTTGAAAGGCTGCAAAAATACCTTCTCCAAACGCGGGGCTATTTCCCAATGATACATCATCAATCGAGATGCCTAAGCGGGGAAATATTCGCCAATTCATATCACCAATTTGCAAAGTGCGGTTGTATTGTGTTTCCACTTTGCTAATAACCATGGGTTTGATACGATCTGGGTTAACAAAGTAACTTAACGCAGCAATACCTACAACACCTAAAATAATCAAACCAATGATTATTTTTAATGACACGGACGCGATTCGATTCATGATGCACCTCTGATGGATCCTTCCTAGCTACTTATTGTAACCTCATTTTTATCTTTGTCACTATAACTTGGTTATAATACATAAATGAAAATCGCATTCTTCAGCGCAAAACCGTATGAGCAAACTTACTTTGATCAAGCGAATCAATCATTCCAATTTGATATTCATTACCTTCCGGCAAAACTGGATAACAGCACCGCTAAACTCGCCAAGGGCATGGAAACCGTTTGTGCATTTGTGAATGACACAGTGAATGCCGATGTATTAAAACAATTGAAAGAGGGTGGCACCCAACTCATCGCTCTTCGCAGCGCAGGTTTTAATCATGTGGATATAAAAGCAGCTCAAGCATTAGGTTTAACCGTTGCGCGTGTGCCAGCTTATTCACCTCATGCTGTTGCCGAACATGCCGCAGGTCTAATGCTTACATTGAATCGTAAAATTCATCGTGCTTATTTGCGCGTACGCGAATCAGATTTTTCGTTACATGGTTTATTAGGTTTTGACATTTACGATAAAATCGTCGGCGTTATTGGCACGGGTGAAATTGGCAGTGTATTTTGTAAAATCATGTTAGGGTTTGGTGCACATGTCATTGCTTACGATCCTAAGCCTAATCCAAGCATGGAAGCGATAGGTGTTAAGTATGTCGATTTCGACACCCTTTTAAAGGAATCACATATCATCAGTTTGCATTGTCCTCTTAACGAGCAAACATTGCACATGATCAATGCAAAAGCCATTGCAAAAATGCGTCCGGGTGTTATGTTGATTAACACCAGTCGTGGCAAAGTCGTTGAGTCAAAAGCATTGATCAATGCACTTAAAACAGGTCATATTGGCGCGGTAGGGTTGGATGTTTATGAGGAAGAAGATAATTTATTTTTTGAAGATCACTCGGATGATTTATTACTGGATGATCAATTTGCACGGCTTTTAACATTTCCAAACGTCGTGATCACAGGACATCAAGCCTTTTTTACACAGGAAGCGTTGCATAATATTGCACACACAACATTGAATAATATAAAAGCTTTCACCCATGGAGCTAGGGTTAATACAGTAATATGATGGCTATTACCCTCATTACATTTGCCATTTATTGCGCAATCATATTGATCATTGCCAGCTTTGCTTATTACCATACTAAAAACCATTCCGATTACATTTTAGGCAGCCGACAATTTAACTCTGTCATGACTGCCATGGGTGTTGCCGCCAGTGACATGAGCGCGTGGCTCATGCTCAGTGTCCCTGCCATTTTTTTTGTATTTGGTCTGAATCAAATTTGGTTGCCGATTGGTTTGTTGATCGGTAGTTACTTAAACTGGTTATATGTTGCACCTCGATTACGCATTTACACAGAAGTAGCTAAAAATTCATTAACGATCCCAAGTTTTCTAAAAAATCGATTTGGTGAAGGTGCAAATATTTTACGTTACATTGCCGCGCTTATATTTTTAATCTTCTTTACGTATTATGCTGCATCCAGTTTCGTTGCTGGTGCAAAAGTATTTGTGATTGCATTTGACATGAATTACACCATCGCTTTGTTAATTACAGCGCCCGTTATTATTATTTATTCCGTTTTTGGCGGTTACATTGCTGTTAATTGGATCGATATGTTTCAAGGGTTTTTAATGTTGGCTGCATTGATGCTCATTCCTGCGTTTGTCATGATGGATGCTCATGGTCCAATAACGTTATATCATGAAATTGCATCAACATTCCCGGAAAAAACAGAAATTTTTCATGGTGTAACGATCATCGGTTTGATTTCATCATTAGCCTGGGGATTAGGTTATTTCGGACAACCCCATATTCTCGTGCGCTTTATGTCTGCGCGAGATAAACATACTATTAATGTAGGACGCCGTATTTGTATCGTGTGGATGTTGTTTGCGTTAGCGGGTGCCGTTGCCATTGGGTTTTTTAGTATTGCTTATTTCCCCGTCGAATCATTATCAGATCCTGAAACTGCAATGCCAGAACTTGCCAAACAAGTCTTAAGCCCCTGGTTAACCGGCTTTATCTACGCTGCCATTCTTTCTGCCATCATGAGCACCGCTGCAGCCGTATTAATAGCCGCAGGATCTGCAGTGGTACATGATTTCTATTACCGCCTATTTCATCCTAAGATATCTCAAAAGAAATTGGTATGGTTAGGCCGCTGTATTGTACTCAGTATTTCTTTAGTGGCGTTTTGGATTGCATTTAAACCCGATCCTAGCGTGTTTGTGTTAGTAAGCCACGCCTGGGGTGGTTTGGGTGCTTCATTTGGTCCTGTTATTTTAGTATCATTATACAGCCGAAACATGAGCCAATTAAGCGCATTGTTAGGAATGATTTTCGGTGGTGGTACGGTAATTCTTTGGTTGATCATGCAAAATTATTTTGATGGCATATTTGATATCTATGAATTATTCCCGGGATTTATCATGGGTTTTGTGGGTATTGCCATCGGTTATTTGTTCAGCAAACCCGACCCATCGACACAAAAAGTTTTTGATACGATGATTAAAAAATTATAACCATGAACAATATTACACGACGCATTCGAAGTTTTGTTAAACGTGAATCCCGTTTATCGCCGTCACAAGCCAAGGCTATTGAACTATTATTACCAAAATACTCATTAGATCAGCCTTTCGCTAACACTGCGCCTATCATTCTTGAAATTGGCTTTGGGAATGGCGCATCGTTATTAGCACAAGCACAGATGCAGCCGGAATATAATTTCATTGGTATTGAAGTGCATCGTCCCGGCGTGGGTCATTTATTAAATGAAATAGATACAACGCATATTAACAACATTCGTATTGCATGCAACGACGCGATTGATGTGTTGAATACATTGCCTGATCATCGTTTATACGGCATACAAATTTTCTTTCCTGATCCTTGGCATAAACAAAAACACCGTAAACGTCGATTGATACAAGCTTCTTTTTTAGATTTGATATTTTTAAAATTGATGGAAGGCGGATTCGTTCATTGCGCCACGGATTGGGAAGATTACGCTCAACACATGCTTAAAGTATTTAACGCCGATAAACGTTTTGAAAATTGTTCTAAGACGGGGGATTATATCCCTCGACCCTCACATCGAATTGTGACTAAATTTGAACAACGGGGGATAAACCTAGGGCATCAGGTACGGGATTTGATGTTTGTAAGGAACGGGTCGCTATAAGGAGGCTGCGCTGATACGCCTAGCGCCGACCGATTTTTTGCCTCTCCTCGCTACGCTCGTTTACGTTCGGCAAAAAAGGTCGGCTCCGGCTACGCGCGCAGCACTATTTAAATTGCTCCCCTTACAAATTCATGTCGTGTAGGGATTCATTTTTGTTGCCATTTTGGCGCCGGTTCGGGTTGTGTGATGCCAAACCTTCGGAGGCAG
>CAYUEL010000133.1:0-4876 GCA_964443025.1 uncultured Gammaproteobacteria bacterium
TTGAAATAAAAGACAACAACACAGGAATGTTGATTAAGTGGAATGTGCATGAATTATCAAAAGAAGCTTTGAGTGACAAAAGGGAGTGGGCAGAAATCGATCTCGCAAGTGCTTCTTGGTATATACCAGCGACAAGAATGAAAATGAGAAAAGATCATATGGTTCCACTTGCTAAACAGGTCCTT
The DNA here is from genome assembly GCA_964443025.1 of uncultured Gammaproteobacteria bacterium. Lineage (GTDB taxonomy): Bacteria > Pseudomonadota > Gammaproteobacteria > JABCZS01 > JABCZS01 > JAJFKJ01. The sequence goes on from CAYUEL010000133.1 coordinate 186, forward strand.
GAAATTTTAGAGAATATTTATAAGATTTCTGGTAACAACAAATATGATTATATCTTTCCATCGATTAAAGATGTGAGTCGCCCTATGTCGGATGGAACGGTAGGCGGCGCGCTTAAACGATTAGGCTATTCAGGCAACGAGGTTGTTCCTCACGGATTTAGAACCACGGCATCTACGCGATTAAACGAGCAAAGCTGGAATCGGGATTGGGTAGAAATGCAATTGGCCCACGTAGATGGTGCTGGGACACGTAAAATTTACAATCGCGCTGAGTATAAGGACGCAAGGGCCGAAATGATGCAGCATTATGCAGATTATTTGGATTTTCTTAAATATTCAATATAGACAGCACTTTTTTAAGCATAATGGTCCAATAGAGCGACAGTTTTTCCATTATTCCCAAAAATCTTAGGGTTTTCCCTTAGATTCATCTTCATATGCAAATATAGTTGATTTGAAATCAGTGAAAAAACCATGATATCCCGAATAGGATTGTATTTCAAAATCTTTTAGGATGTCTTTCCACATAAGGAGAGAGGTCCATGAAAGATACAGAAGCTTGGGATATCGCATCGTTATTTTTAAAAGAAAACCGAGCCTCAAAGATAACTCCAGAAAAATTGACCAATTTAATAAAAAAAATAGCTAATGAAAAACCAAAAACTAATTATTGCTTACCTGAAACAGGTTTTTTGCGATTAAAAAACATCATTGGCGATCGGAAAGTTAATCCTCCTATTCCCGCCATTATTCCCATTAGCGAGTCAGGTTGGTGGAAAGGTATTCAAGAAGGGAAATATCCTGCCCCTTTGTATTTTGGTTCACGCTCAGCCTTTTGGGCCGTTGAAGACATCTTAGAACTGGTAGATAAAATCAAAAAAGAAGGCAGAACTCGAGATTAAACTAAATGAAAATCAAAAAAATCCCAATATTTTGCATGGGAGAATTGGATTCCATTCCAGTAGAAAAGCCAGAAGAATTCTGGCAAGGGCGTGTGCTTTCGCAAGGTTCTCGCGTATTAATTGCGGGTGCTCGCAAATCTCATAAATCCGATTTTTTCATCGAACTTGCGGTGAGAGCGGCAAGTGAAGGTGTTTTTCTTGGGAAAAAATTCTCAAGACCATTGAGAATTCTATACATTCAGTCTGAAATTAAAAAATCCTATTTAAAAGAACGCATTGCCATGTTTACACAAGGCTGTGATGCGAAAAGTTTATCACTCGTTCATGAAAATTTATTTGTGACAGATAGAGTTAAGTTCAATATTAATACGGATAAAGGCTGGAAGGAGCTTTATTGCGCTATTGAAAGCATAAAGCCTGATATTGTAGCGCTTGACCCCATTATTAGTTTTACCGATTTTGATGAAAACTCAGCGCAGCAGGTTTCAGCATTCTTGTATGGCCGCCTGGGGCGTCTACAAGAAACCCTAACCCCTGTTCCCACGCTTGTTCTTATCCATCATTTTAAAAAGATCATAGAACAAAATGATTCTGATGACATCTTTTTAGGTATTCGCGGCAGCTCAGCTTGGCTAGGTTGGTACGACACTGGGATTGTATTAAAAAAAGGTAAGGACGCAGTCACTCTACATTATGAAACTCGTGATTGCCAAGCGCCCTCTACTCAAGCTATTAAGCTTCACCGAGAAAAAGGAAGCTGGGTAATTATTGATAAGTTGACTTCTACTTCGAACGATAAGATTTATTCTGGGGTTGAAATAATACGTAGTAGCATCAGACAGCTGAATTCAGGCGAATTGAAAATAGCACTGATGAAAAAATTAGGTATTCAAGAACGACACGCTTACCACATCATAAAAGAAATTAAAAAACATTCCAATATTTTTGTCCATGAAGAGGGAAGAAAAGTATTTTTTAGCTTCAAAGAAAGAGGCGTTGGCAATGCTTTATAACATTAAAATATCGGGATTAAAAAGTAAAATAAAATACTGCATTAATAAATGCATTGCAGTTATGGCTGCACCCATCACTTATCAAAAAATACCTGAAAACTCAAAAAGATACGTATTAATTTGCTACTGCATTGCTGCACTACTGCAATATTCTGTGCAGTTAATTTTAGTTTTTATTTATCAACGAATTAGAAAGGGTGCACTACTGCACCCTACTACGTAGGGGAAGCCTTATGGCTTTCCCTGCAGTAATAATTGTTAGAGGTTGAAAGTAAGTTGTTGGAGATATGGTGATGAGCATATTGCATTTGTTAACCAAACTTAATCCAAGTAGCAATCGTTTTGAGTATGTCTCTCCTGGTATGCTATCTGAAATTACTCGATATGATGTTGCGGCGAGTTTGCATGGACTGGCAGAAGGTCCTTTACTGCTAGCCTATTTGTACAGCTCGGATAGTGAGGGTATTTGTGATAAGCTTCGGGATTGTTTGTTGCTTGATGTACAGCGTATTGCTGAGCATCAAAAATGGAGATGTCGTAAAGAAACTGATTTTTTGAGACGGATGTGTAGCGTTGCGATTACAGAGCATTTTAATCCTAGACGTTGCGTTAAGTGCAAAGGGAGCGGAATTTTGCTTGCCAAAATGTGTGACAAATGTGGTGGCTTGGGACAAGAAGCATATCAACCTTGTGAAATAGCGCGTATGTGTGGATTTATAGATAATCATTGGAAACGCGTTTGGGAATCAAAATACAATCAAATTTTAAATATTTTAATGCAATATGAAAAAATATTAGTAAAACATTTAATCTCCATGTTGAAATAAATTTTCAAATATTTATTTATTTTTTAAAAAAAGTGTTGACAAAGTGTGGGGATTTGATATCCTCTATTCCAATGATTGAAGTTGCGACTAAAGAAAGAACCCTGCTAAACGCAGGGTTTTTCGTTTCTAACGCATTGATTTTCCTCTTTTGCTAACCTTTTCTGGTTTTGCTGTGCTAACAGCGAAACCAGAATATTTTTTACTCTAAAAAACGCAAACAACCTTAAGTCACTTAAAATTGGAGTTCATTCAATGATAGACAGTACAACATCTTCGGATGGGAATAAACTCATCCAAAAGAAACTCGAATCTTGGTCCCATCCTCCCGTTGCGAAGCAATGGGTGGATGACAAAGTGGATGGTGAAATTGTTCGTGAAAAACAACGAAAACATTTACATGATTTTTGGAAAGAGCTGTTAAGCCATAGTAGTTCAAATAAATTTGATTTAATTCAAAGTGTATGGGTATTACTTTCATTTCCAGAGCAGGCAATGACATTAGTGGAAGAGATAGAAGCTATTCGTGAGACGATTAAACCGCTTCATCCTGCGTTGCGCTCCCACATTCAATTTCGTTTATTGGAAGAATTCCTCTCTTTAAAGGACGAAAAGCAGCTGTTATCACAGCTGGATACTCCCCACGAAAGCTTTAAATCTTATTGGAAAAGAGTATTTGAGATAAGCAGCCTCATAATATTGATTCATACCATTGCTAAAAATCTATATCAAAAAAATGTAAGCGAAACAGAAGCTGTTTTATTGAGTGAGCAATGCCATCTTATATCAAATTATTTTTATCAAATGAGTGTTTCGCCCACACATGATGTCATGGATTCCGTGATAGCTATCGATTCTCTACTGGTCCAAGGAACAGGGCATGATAAAGCTTCTTTGCCTGTGGGTATTGATAAAGATGCCATCGAATCCATTTCTCATGAACTTTGCTCAGTGGTTCATGAAGCCATTAAAAGCGCTTACGCAAAAATGCCGTCCTGCTTTGAAGGGTATGATATTTTAGGGAGTGGTTTTCGCTTATCCAACGATTTAATTAAAAAAATAGAAATACATCATACACAACTGAAATTAGGTGTGACAAGTTTTGAAGCCTTTTTAAATGGTTGGCGTCGACTGCTAGGTCAAGGAGAGCGAACTCAAGACATCATTGCCAATGAGCGTGAATTTATTCATAAAATTTTATCACTCCATCAAGCGGGTTGTTTAAACCTCAACCTCTTGAACCAATGCTGGAATGCCAATCCTGATTTACCCGTGAACGGCAGTGGTAAAACAAAAACTCTTTTCCTTGCCACTGTGGACGAGTTAAAGCAAGGTTTGATGATGCGCGCCAAAGAAAGTCAAGGAGCACTGACATTGAGAATGGATGCGCATCATCCTTTATTACAAACGCTGGCCGTGGAGCTTAACGCAGGAAAAACACTGACTAAAGCGCCTCGCAAAGCCACACCGGCTAGCTCGCCCACCTTTCGTAAATCTGAACTCGCGAACGAAGGTCCATCCTCACCACCACCTCATTCCCCGTATGTTAGCCGCGAAGCGAGATGCCAGCATTTGTTTCATGCAAAAACACGGCAAGCGCATGTGCATTCTCGCGCGGCTGGTATCGCACAAAAACAAGAGCTGCGAAATTACTTATTCCAACATTTAAACCAAGGAACGTTCACGCTTCATGGACTTGAGAAACACATTCGACAACTGTGCTGTGTCTTTTGGAAAGTAGGTTCACGCGATTCTTTCATGCACCGCTTTATTCAATCTAACACCAAGATTCAAGCTCTGGCCATTGAGCAGTATGCCAGTGATGAATTGGCACGCATGGCGGGAAGTGAAGGGCATGAAGAAAGTGAAAAAACACGAAATAAGCATCATACGTTAAGAGGGTTATCGTCATGAACGATTTAACACACCCATTTGAAGAAAGCCTGAGCTTA
>CAYUEL010000134.1:0-1969 GCA_964443025.1 uncultured Gammaproteobacteria bacterium
GACTCAAAACACATTGAGCAGGTTCTGCATTTGACATAAGAACACCACCGACTAAAATATGATTACCTTAGACACATTATTACTGAATTATTATAAAAAAAAACCCGTATAAATACGGGGTGCATATGACTAAACAGATTTTAAAGAGAAGAGCTATATCCCATTTGCATTAGCTTAACAATTAATGTTTGTTTATTGGGGCAGTGTAATTTAAGTTTTATATTTTCTATATAATATTCTACTGTTCTAACAGATATATTAAGTTTGTAAGCAATTTGCTTATAAGAGCATCCAGATAATAAAAGTGTTACACAATCGTTTTCACGAGGCGTAAATAGCTCGTTTTCAAGATCTCGAATGGGTTTTGGTTGAGGCAGCGTTGGAAAAATTAAATGGGTAATTTCTATACCTTGAAGAACAACCCCCAAAGGAATCCCATTATGAACCAATGCGCGTTTTGTAACGATAACCACTTTCGTAACAACTTTTCCTTCCTTATTATTCTTTAACAATATTTCTTTTTCATTGGTGATAAATCGTTGCCCAGAAGTAACTTGTTTATCTATATCCTGAAAGTATTCAGCAGTATGTCCACCGGGCAACCAATTTATATCAAAATCGTTGATTCCAATGAGTTCCTGTGGCGATGACAGTTGCATTAACTCTGCCATCTTGGCATTACCCCCTAGATAGGAATAATCTTTTTTATCTTTCCATCCAAAACACCCTCGCGATTTTTCAGCGACTTTTTCTATTTGAGCAAGGGTTAAATGTTCGTACTGTTCTAGCATAATTTAGAACATTTATCACGTTTAGAGTAATTGTTCAACCTCGTATTTTCACGGGGAGGCGCATTGCTGCATTTTTAGCCAGAAAAATTACATGCAACCTGCCAGAAAAGGTATATACTTCCCTTGAGTAATTCCATATTCTGAACTACAGTGAATAAATAGATGTCCATAGGGAGATAACTCATTGATTAAGTTACTATTAGCCGATGATCACGACCTTGTTCGTGTTGGCTTCAAGCGTCTGCTTTCCGATGTGAAAGGAATCAAAGTGGTAGGGGAGGCAAGGGATGGTGAAGAAGCCATAAAACAAGCCAAAACACTTAAGCCAGATGTTGTATTAATGGACGTTAAAATGCCTGGTATAGGTGGTCTAGAAGCAACACGTAAAATTTTACGCATGTATCCTGACACAAAAGTAATTGCTGTAACAGTTTATGGCGAAGAACCCTTTCCTTCACGCTTTTTGCAAGCAGGGGCATCGGGTTATATCACCAAAGGTTCGAGCCTAGATGAAATGGTGAAAGCCATTCGCACAGTGTTTAATGGACAACGTTATTTAAGCCCTGAAGTCGCACAAGCATTGGCGCTCAAAAATTTTAGCAGTGATGAAACATCACCGTTTGATATTCTTTCTGAACGTGAATTGCAAGTGATGATGATGATCACCAGTGGACAAAAAGTACAAGATATATCCGCGACGCTATGTTTAAGTCCAAAGACAGTTAACAGCTATCGTTATCGGTTGTTTGAAAAATTAGGTGTGAACAGCGATGTTGAATTAACACATTTGGCTATTAGACATGGTTTGATCGAAGCCAAGGGCATGGAATCAAGAATTATTGAAGGCACTGTGGAGCATAGCGACACTACTGATGACGAAATTTGATCATCAATCCTTTTTAAAAACCGTATCGAATTCGCCTGGCGTCTATCAAATGTTCGATGCCAAAGCGCATTTGCTTTACGTTGGCAAAGCTAAAGATCTCTCAAAACGTCTCAAAAGTTATTTTAATAAAGCGCAAGATACTAAAACAATAGCGTTGGTGAATCAGATTGAATCAATTGAAATCACTATTACTACAACAGAAGTAGAAGCGCTTATTCTTGAACATAATTTAATTAAAACACATAAACCCCGTTATAATGTGTTACTGAAAGATGATAAAAGTTATCCTTAT
>CAYUEL010000134.1:1979-4810 GCA_964443025.1 uncultured Gammaproteobacteria bacterium
ACAACAACTTCAGTTATCACTGATGTTTATAGCTAAAAGTTATCCTTATATTCACATTACCACAGGCCAAACCTATCCTCGCATGGATATTTACCGAGGTGCTAAATCAAAGACAGGTGAATTTTTTGGGCCTTATCCCAGTGCATATGCTGCGCGAAAAAGCTTACACTTATTACAAAAGCTATTTAAGATTCGTCAATGTCGGGATACATTTTTTGCGAATCGATCGCGGCCTTGTTTGCAATATCAGATTAAACGTTGTACGGCACCTTGCGTAGGGTATATTGATCCCGAAACTTATCAACATGACGTTCAACATGCAATTGATTTTTTACAAGGTAATACACGCAACGTCATTGATGCATTGGTAAAAAAAATGGATGCTGCCAGTGTTGCATTGAAATACGAAGATGCAGCCATGTACCGTGATCAAATTGAAATGTTACAAGAACTGGCACAGCAGCAGTTTGTAAACAAAGGTTACGGATTTGCAGATGTTTGTGTCGTACATTCCCAACAGGGTTACGCTGTTATTACGCAATTATTTATTCGTCAAGGACAAGTGTTGGGTGTTAAACATTATTATTTTAAAACGCAGGATTGGCAAGACGATGAATCTTTATTATCTGGGTTTATTGGGCAATACTATCTCGAAGGTAAAAAACATGAAATTCCTGGGGAAATTATCACAAACATTTCTGTTGATGATCATGTTGCATTATCTGAAGCATTAAAATTACAAGCGCATAAGGCCATTAAAATATCACACCGTGTTCGAACAGAAAAACATCAATGGGTTCAATTGGCATTGAATAATGCAAAAGAAGCATTGGCGAGACATATGGGTGCAAAAAATCATATTCATGAACGAATTCAGGCATTAGAGAAATATTTAAATTTATCCAATATTCAACGTATCGAATGTTTTGATATCAGCCACACACAAGGAGATAAAACGGTGGCGTCCTGCGTTGTATTTGATCGCGAAGGATCATTAAATCAAGACTATCGAAGATTTAATATTGAGAATATTCAAGCAGGCGATGATTATGCTGCATTGGAGCAAGCGCTCACGCGTCATTACAAAAAGCGTAAATCACAGGATGCAATGTTGCCTGATTTAATTATCATTGATGGTGGTAAAGGCCAACTCAGTAAATGCAAAGCAGCGATGGAAGAATTGCAATTGCAAGATATTTTCATGGTAGGTGTTTCTAAAGGTCCCGATCGTAAACCGGGCGAAGAGCAACTCTGGTTCGGTGATAGTTATTCCACGGCGCAGCGATTACCTCCGGATTCACCTGCGTTGCACCTCATCCAACAGATTCGTGATGAAGCCCATCGCTTTGCTATTGTGGGTCATCGTGCACGTCGTGCGAAACAAGCAAAAACATCCCTATTGGAAGGGATTCCGGGTATTGGTCCTAAAAAGCGCCAAGCGCTACTTAAACATTTTGGTGGTTTGCAAGGGTTGCAAAAAGCCCGAGTCGAAGCCATCGCTCAAGTTCCTGGCATGAGCCCCGAGCTTGCGCAGCGTGTTTATGATATAGTAGGCAAATGACGACCATCCCTAACATGTTAACAAGTATTCGTTTGGCTTTATTGCCATTGCTCCTGATGCTGTTTTATTGGGATATCCCTCACCGTTATTTATATTGCGCGATATTGTTTTTAGCGATTGCCTTAACCGACTTTCTCGATGGTTATTTCGCGCGCAAACTGAACCAACATTCAAAGTTTGGCGCATTCATCGACCCCGTTGCAGATAAAATAGCCGTGGGAATGTGCTACATCCTCATTGCTGAGTTGTATCTAAATATCTGGGTTACTTTAGCAGTATTGGTGATTATTGGCCGTGAGATAACGATTTCAGCATTGCGCGAATGGGTTGCAACCCAAGGTAATGCGGAAACCATGGCGGTTGCCAACATTGGTAAATGGAAAACAACCATGCAAATGGTCGCCATTGTCTTTATGTTTGTTGCTGCTGAGAATTATACGCCGTGGTTGTTTCCAATGGCTTATATATTACTTGGAGTTGCTACTTTCCTTACCATGCTCTCTATGTATTACTACTTTCGTAAAACCTGGTCTCAGTTTTAGCGACCTAGGGCTAAATAAACTAGGTTTACTGTCATATAAACAATCAATTTGTCGTATAAACTTAGTTTAGGAAGTGACTTTATACTACAGAGGTGATTTATGTGGCCTTTTAAAGGATCCAGGACACAATTAAGCAGTAAGCACATATCGAGCGTTGTGGCTCCGGGCTTAAGGGTAAGTTCATGTTTGGAAGGTGTGCAAGATCGGTTAGACGCTATAACGGCAAAGTCGGGAAACGAAGAGGCAAAAAGTAACTGTCAAGAACAATTGAGTGCGCTGCAAACTGAACTAAAAAATAATGAGATCACACCAAGCAATGTAACAAATTATCAAGGAAAATTGGAAGAGCTTGCCAAATCGTTTGATGCTGTTAAAAATAGTGAAGGTAATACTTATGACGATGCTAAGACAGCTGCTAAAAGTATTAGGGAAGAAGCAAAAGCCTTACCTGAACAATGCCAAAAATATGAAAAATACCAGACTGATGTAGCACAACAAAAAGAAGCTCAACAGCAAATTCAAAAGAGTAACGAAAGCACTCGGCCGGGTGGTAAGTTAACAGGTTAATAAAAAGGCTGGTCGTTCCATTAAAACCTAACTTTAAATTATAATTCAAGGTTAATAATCAATCTTGTTGACAGAACACTCTGTTTTCCGTAGAATTTTTCACAGCGCGGGAATAGCTCAGTGGTAGAGCACAACCTTGCCAAGGTTGGGGTCGCGAGTTC
>CAYUEL010000135.1:0-4649 GCA_964443025.1 uncultured Gammaproteobacteria bacterium
AGCATTTGAAGTAGCGTTGCACACGCATTCGTATCAATACATTGTTGAAAGCCTCGGGTTGGATGAAGCTCGTATTTTCAATATGTACCGTGAAGTACCTTCTGTATCAAGAAAATCTGCTTGGTCACTTCGATACACTCAAAGCTTGAATGACCCAACCTTCCAAACAGGAACACCGGATGCGGATCGTCGTCTATTACGCGATTTAATTGCTTTTTACATTGTCTTCGAAGGTATCTTCTTCTACGTAGGTTTCTCACAAATTCTTTCTATGGGACGTAGAAATAAATTGGTAGGTTCTGCGGAACAATTGCAATATATATTGCGTGATGAATCCATGCATGTAAACTTCGGTGTTGATGTGATCAATCAAATCAAAATCGAAAATCCACATTTGTGGGATGCTGGTTTCCAAAAAGAAGCCATCAGCATGATTCGCGAAGGTGTTGAATTGGAATGTCAATACGCCACCGACACAATGCCTCGTGGTATTCTTGGATTGAATGCTGCTGTTTTCCAAGAGTATGTAAAATTTATTGCGAATCGCCGTTGCGTGCAAATTGGTTTGCCTGAACAATATGAAGGTGCCAGTAACCCATTCCCTTGGATGAGCGAACTCATTGATCTTAAGAAAGAAAAGAACTTTTTTGAAACCCGCGTCATTGAATATCAAGCGGGCGGTACGCTTAACTGGGATGAGACATAATATAGGCATCATAAAATTATTTTTGCTTTCTTTTTTAAATCCGGCTAAAATATAGCTTCTGTTGTAACGTTGTTAACTTAGTCGGATGTAGGTTATGCGTATATTACTTGTTGAAGATGATGAATTATTGGGCAAAGGCATACGCTCAGGTTTAATACAACAAGCCGGTTATACGGTGGACTGGTTAAAAGATGGCGAACTAGCAGAAAATGCTTTAGTCACCGAACATTTTGATATAGTTATCCTGGATATTGGCTTGCCTAAGCGCGATGGCCTTCAGGTGTTGCGTAACATCCGCACCCAAGGCGTCCAAACTCCTGTCATTATTGTATCTGCACGCGAAGGAATTCCTGACCGTGTGCGTGGCTTGGATGCAGGCGCCGATGATTACTTACCCAAACCTTTTGACATAGAAGAACTGTTCGCACGGTTACGCGCCATACAACGCCGTTCCGCAGGCCGGGCAGATCCTTTGATTCGATACGGCACCATTTCCCTCGATCCAGCTTCACATTCTGTTTATAAAGAAGAGCAACGTATTAACATTTCACCCCGTGAGTTTGCCCTTCTACACAAGCTACTGGAACATTCTGGCCAAGTTATATCACGTGAACAACTGTCACAGTCTCTTTATGGCTGGGACACGGAAATTGATAGCAACGCCGTAGAAGTACATATCCATAATCTGAGGAAAAAATTGGGCACCAGGCTCATACAAACGATACGGGGTATTGGCTACATGATTGACCACGAGAAGAGCGCTAAAGCTTCCTAATGGTTACGTAGGCGAATAATGAATCGTTTAAACCCACGCCAACTTCTTATCCTTCGCAGCGTATAAATGGGTCCAGATAAGGCATATAAAACAAACGTGGTGAATAGTACCTTCGGCGGATCAACGGATATACCCACAAAAATCAGTACCGTTAATAAAATAGCCACAAATGGAACCTTTCCCTTTAAATCAACTTCTTTAAAACTGTAATAAGGAATGGTGCTGACCATCAAAATAGAAACCATTACCGTGATAACGGCCGCTATTACGTTACCATTTCCAACAAAACCTAAGTCATGATAAACCCAAACAAAACCCACAACGACACCTGCGGCAGCTGGCGCAGGTAATCCCATGAAAAACCGCTTTCCGGATATGCTGGCACGGGAATTAAAACGGGCTAATCGTAATGCCATGGTTGCCGTATGAAGAAATGCCACCAACCAACCCAATTTGCCTAATCCGCTTAAACCCCAGCTATATATCACTAAGGCTGGCGCCACGCCAAAGGCAACAATGTCCGTAAGGCTGTCGTATTCCGCTCCAAATGCACTTTCTGTTTGCGTGAGTCGTGCCACTCGTCCATCTAATGAGTCCATGATCATGGCTATAAAAATAGCAATGGCAGCCACATCAAAGTCGGCGTTCATGGCAGCCACAATCGCGTAAAAGCCTGCAAACAAGCCTGCGGTGGTAAATAGATTGGTTAATAGGTAAATCCCCTGGTTAATCGCTTTATTATCTTTAATCATGTTGTATCCTTAAGAGATTCTGTCTTTGCAAGGCTACACGGCCGAAGCAATCCATTCTTGTTAAATAATAGATTGCTTCGCCTCGATGAGGCTCGCAATGACAACATACAAGAAGAAAGTATTATATAATAACAAGACTAAGATATGTGATATATACATGAACAGCAAGAAAGATGACTCACAATTAATTATTGAAGGGGTAACTCAAGAAGGAAAACCCTTCCGTCCCAGCGATTGGGCTGAACGTGTTAGCGGGCGCTTGGCAACATTCCATAATCAACGAATCATTTATTCGCCCTTATTAAAACCAGGTGTTAAAGATGGCAATAAATGTGTTTATGTTGATAAGAAATTAAAAGAAACTAATCCCGAGTTATATAATCAGTTATTAGAATTCGCAAAACGAAATAATTTAAAAGTCGGTGGGTCGGAGCCGATGGAATAAAATTGATTTTAGCCTTTCTCACCTAAACGTAAACACATCCCCTTTCACGCCCACTTTAATCTTTTCACCAGGAGAAAATTTACCGGATAAAATATCATTGGCAAGAGGATTTTCAATACTTTGTTGAATCGCACGTTTTAAAGGACGAGCGCCATACACCGGATCAAATCCTTGTTCAACAAGCTTTTCCAACGCAGCATCACTTAATTCAATATCAAGATTACGTTCTTGTAAACGTGACCGCAATTGTTGAATTTGTATTTTCGCAATAGCTTTGATATTTTCTTTTTCCAATCCATGAAACACAACAACTGCATCAATACGATTTAAAAATTCGGGACGAAAATGATGCTGAACAACCGACATGATTGCTTCTTTTGTCGTCGGCATCAGATCGGAGCCTAAATTTGATGTCATAACAATAACCGTATTACGAAAATCAACGGTTCGCCCTTGTCCATCCGTTAAACGTCCGTCATCTAATACTTGTAATAAAATATTAAATACATCTGGATGCGCTTTTTCTATCTCATCAAATAAAATAACCGAATAAGGTTTGCGACGAACGATTTCCGTCAAATATCCACCTTGTTCATAACCTACGTATCCAGGTGGCGCTCCAATTAAGCGTGCCACAGCATGTTTTTCCATGTATTCAGACATATCAATACGAACCATGGCTTGATCTGTATCAAATAAAAACTTCGCAAGGGTTTTGCATAGTTCCGTTTTACCCACACCCGTAGGTCCTAAAAATATAAATGATCCAATCGGTCGTTTCGGATCGGATAATCCTGCACGTGAACGACGAATGGCATTCGACACTGTGTTAACCGCTTCCTCTTGCCCTATCACTCGTTCATGCAACGCTTCTTCCATATGTAATAATTTTTCTTTTTCTCCTTCGAGCATTTTACTGACTGGAATACCTGTCCATCTCGAAACCACTTCGGCAATTTCTTCTTCGCCAACACGATTACGTAATAATGTCATTTTCTTTGGATCAATCTTTTGTTCTGCATCCAATTGTTTTTCAAGCTCAGGGATTTTGCCATATTGCAATTCTGACATGCGCGTTAAATCATTGGCACGACGCGCCACTTCTAGTTCGACGTAAGCTTGTTCGAGCTTCTCCTTGGTTTGGGCCGCTCCTTGCAAAGCTGCTTTTTCTGCTTTCCATACTTCTTCTAGATCAGAATATTCTTTCGAAAGTTCTTTAATTTCAGACTCTAAATCTTTCAAACGTTTCTTAGAAGCTTCATCCGATTCTTTTTTCAATGCTTCACGTTCAATTTTTAATTGAATCAATCGACGATCCAGTTTATCCATCACCTCAGGCATGGAATCAATTTCCATCCGGATTTGGCTGGCAGCTTCGTCAACTAAGTCAATGGCTTTATCCGGTAAATTGCGATCCGATATATACCGATGCGACAATGTCGCTGCTGCAACAATAGCTGGATCAGTAATATCCACTCCGTGATGCACTTCATAACGTTGTTTTAATCCACGTAATATAGCAATCGTATCTTCAACCGAAGGTTCATCCACTAATACTTTTTGAAAACGGCGTTCTAATGCAGCATCTTTTTCAACATATTGACGGTATTCATCCAATGTTGTCGCACCAATACAATGTAATTCACCACGCGCTAATGCAGGTTTCAGCATATTTCCTGCATCCATGGCACCTTCAGCTTTACCCGCACCCACCATGGTGTGTAATTCATCAATAAATAAAATGATTTGACCCGATTGTTTGCTTAAATCATTTAACACCGCTTTTAAGCGTTCTTCAAATTCACCTCGGTATTTCGCACCCGCTATTAATGCCGCAAGATCAAGCGCCAATAAACGTTTTCCTTTTAATCCTTCAGGTACTTCATTGTTCACAATACGTTGCGCAAGTCCTTCAACTACAGCAGTTTTACCTACACCAGGTTGTCCAATTAACACGGGATTATTTTTGGT
>CAYUEL010000136.1:0-4526 GCA_964443025.1 uncultured Gammaproteobacteria bacterium
TTCTAAGGTGAGGTGTATGGAACTCCCTACAGCGAATGCCCTAGTAAAACAAGCCTCATCACATCATCCACACACCTTCACACCTGACTATCATGAAGAAAAAATGAGGCATTGTAAATTCAATGTTTTTTTAAACTGGAATAAGTAAAATTATTTTTTTATTGTTGATATAGATTTAATTGTTTTCTCTAACCAGCAGTATTAAACCCAACATCACTGCTCAAAAGAAATTAATCAATGAGTAGGAGGTTGTGGCAAGAGTGCATTTGCACTACTTGGAATGAATGTCCCCAAGGAAGATGCATACAAACAAATGGGGTTGCTGAGTGAATGATTCAGTTGTTCGTGTAAATTCACGTATGCTACACTTTCTTCACCCACAGGAGCCGATATGTTTAATGCATCAACAAAACAACGTCAACACATTGAATCATTAAAAGTCAGAAAAAACACGCAAGATGATAATGCGCGTACACTGACTGAAACACTGCACCGTGACATTGCAAATGATTTCAGCGGAAATAATAAATATTTATTCGAATTACTCCAAAATGCGGATGACGCTTCCAATGGCGCTACCGTCCATGTTGAATTCAAGATGGTTGATGATTACTTAATCTTAACGCACAACGGCATACCCTTTGACGACCAACACACTGAAAAACTGTGCAACTATGTTCAGCGTGAAGGTGGAAAAACAACCCAAGCTGACAAAATTGGTTACAAAGGTATTGGTTTTAAATCCATTTTTACGATTTCCGATCGAGTACAAATTATCTCGGGGGGTTATTCATTTCGCTTCGATAAAGAAGCATTTAAAAACTCGCAAGGCCAAATCCATAGTCCTTGGCCGATTATTCCACTTTGGACGGGGGCAGAAGACACCCCTGCCTGTGCACGTTCTTATTTGCAAGGTAGCACTAAAACTTATTTTATTTTAAAGATTAAAAATAAAGCATTAGTACAAAGAGATCTCACCTACATTAAAAACAATCCACAAATGATATTGTTTTTACGGCATATACCGGCAATCACAATCATTAACGAACAATCTGAAGAAAAAATAGTGTTAAAAAATGAAGCCAATGATGTTAAATCGCTCATTTATAATAATAACTTGTCCAGTCGGTGGTTGGTTCACTCTTTTACCATCGAAATCCCTGAGTCGGTTAAAGCGTCTTTACAAGAAATGGATGAGTACACTTGCCCTGCACGACTTAAAACGGCAGCACCCGTGACAATGAGCTTTGCGGCATCGCTTAATATTCATCACGGAAGGCCGCAGGCACGCAACCCCAGTCAACTCTATTGTTACCTCCCTACCCAGGTTTATTTAACATTTCCCACCCTCATTAATACTGATTTTTTATTAAATTCACAACGCAGTGAGTTGCTGGCTAACAATGCTTGGAATAATTTTTTACTTGAGGAAATATCTTTTCATTTACTAAGATGGATTGCGCAACTCGCCCGCAACCCTGTTTATAAAAAATACATACTCAACTTTTTCCCGCCTCAAATCATCTCCACTATCCCAAGCATTCAAGAATATTATAAAACAGGGTATACACAAGCCATTAAAGAAATTGCTTGTTTACCCACGATGCTCCCGCAAGGTAATGCATTGTTAACCCTAGATCAAGCATGGGTAGATGAAACAGGATTTTTTAAGCAATTTAGTGCTGAGCTAGCGGGCAATGAAATCTTTAATATGAATGCATTGATTGATGATGAGCTGGAAAATTTAACATTAATTAAAAATTTAGTAGGTCAGCGCATTGTGAATCTCCATTATTTACTCACGTTGCTACCCGGGCTATTGAATAAAGGCCATTTTTTTGCCCCCCAACGGTATCAAGCATTACTGCGTTTTCTTGATACACTAGGCGCTGCAGACACATGGGCTAGCATTAAACTAATCCCAGCCCTTTTTAGTCAAGGGTATCATGCCATTAAAGATACTAACTTATTTATATTAGATGATAATATAAAAGAACCCCCTATTCGTATCGCCATTGATTTTGTGCATCCATCCGTGTACCAAGGTTCCTCAGAAATACGCACTCTGTTAATCAAATGGGGCATGAAGGTTTTAAAAATTGAAGATGTGCTCACTAAAATTTGCGATCTGATTGAACAAAACAAGGCAGATATTAATGCTTATGATGATATTTTGTTATACTTGTTTGATCACCGAAAGTACTTGTCCGATACACATTACAAGCAACTGCAAAAATTCCCCGTCAGAACACAGCAAAATACTTTTGCTCCACCGTTTTTTTTGTACCTATCTGCGTCCTATGATGGCATGCCTGAAACCCAGTGGATGGGACCTGAAAAATTGATTCACCCCGGTTACCTTACCCATCATAACGACAGTGGGGCCTGGGGTGATTTTTTTAAAAAATTAGGTGCGAAGCAACAGGTTGATTTTAGAAAAATCAACACACTCCCCATCCATACCCTACCCCATTTATTTATCACAGTAGAGGTTCAAAACAATATCGGTCAATCCTATTTAAATTATTTACAAGAAAAATATAAAGCCGCCATAGAGAAAGATGGCTATACAGTATTGAGCCATTTATCATTGATTGACCTGATGGAAATCCTATTGCTTCCTGGAAGCCCAGCTTTTGCAAATTATTTGAATAATTTTTTCTACCCTAAAATTCTAGCGCATTCACATGAAGTGAATGAACCCACCTACCTGCAACATCCTGAACATCCAGGAAGACGCATACCAATCGATGAAACATTCTTGCAGTTTTTTATCAGTCGTTATCCTTTTGTTATCGATACCAATAATCAACTTAACGTCATTAAAAATTTATATTTTATTCCCAATGAGGCATGGCTGTTTGGTAATTTATTGCCTATGCCACAAAACCCACCTGAAATGACCACAACACAAGCCAAGCAATTGGGTTATAAAACTGAGGTTGAATTAGAAATATACCTACAATTATTGCATCGATACGGTCATGAATTTCACAATGATACCGTGAGCGAAGCTCACATGGATGAATTTATACAAAAATACCATGAAATACTGATGAAGGTTTTAGGTTTTAATAAAAAAAATAGAAATATTAAGGAAAAAATAACCGCATTTTGTTCACAAAACCCTTTAAAATTATTAAGTCAAAATAACCGGCTAACGCTCACGGGTTTATTATACCGTTTTGCCATTAAAGATATTCTGCTGGATACCTCGGGTCAATCGAATGCTTGGATTAAACAATTAGATTTATTCACCCAAGATGATTTTATAACGCTTTGCGATCTATTTTCGATTCAACCGGTGACAAGCCAAGACATAGAACTTGTGCATGAAAATGCTAATTATAACGACACTGCAAAATTATTTTTATTCAATAGGCTCTATTATATCGCCCTGGCGCAATCAAAGGAAACAAATCAACGTACAGAAACTTTATTCACTGAATATAAAGATAAGCTGAGTACCCTAAACTTTGCAGCATCCGATAAACTGACTCTGGTACACAAGACAAGCAAAGTCGCACTGCAGCAAACATTCGCCTGTTACGATGTCAACAAAAAAATCATATTTTTTAAGCGCCAAGTTAACCCATTAACGATCAATGCACTCAGTTTAATTTTAAAAAATATTCTAAACTTACATGACAATGCACAAAAGGTAACCGTCATGGCTTTGGGGATTACAAATGATGACATTTTAGCGCTAGAGTTGGCTGATTTGGGATATACATTGAATAGTGCATCCGCCTATCCTATGCCCCCCTCTAGCAATACCCACACAGGTTACACGGCCACCACAAGTGGTTCAAGCTATTTTCCTTCCAATACGGATGTCAACCAAAATTCTATGCCAACACTGCCCAAACCCAGTGAGGTGAGGTTTGATACCATTAAAATTGATAGCATCAAGGCATCCCAACGCAATCAGATTAGCTCAGCCAATGCATCGGTTCAAACGCTTATTCAAGATCTACAACTTGAAACAACAACCCTTGTCGAAACCGGGCGATGGGGCGAGGAGCTTATTTATCTTTATTTGCTTTGGCACTATGCAACAGATAAATACACCGCCCTGCCCAATACTTTCCAAGAAACCCCACAAGGCTTTTTAATTCAATCCACGAGGAAAAAAGACCAAGCACCCTTTCAAATCACCGTCTTATGGCACAATAAAATCAATGAAAGCGGCAGTCATCGCGATTTAACCATCCACAAAAAACATTTAAACGCAAACAATCCACCCAAAGAAAAAATTATCGAGGTTAAAGCAACCAAATCTCCAGGAAAAAGCACCTTGTATTTATCTTCACACGAAGTAGAGGAAATGAAAAAACCCCATTATAAACTCTACCGTGTCACAGCGGCCCATACATTGCACCCTACCATTACAAAAGTTAAAAATTTAAATGAAGAAATTAAAAATGGTTACTTCCCCGTTGGTTATTTGATGAAGTTGTAGGTACAAATGATGCTCAATAGCAACAAAATGAAAAAAATACAACGCAGTTTAAAAAATAACAGCC
>CAYUEL010000137.1:0-4430 GCA_964443025.1 uncultured Gammaproteobacteria bacterium
GGCTTGTTTTACTAGGGCATTCGCTGTAGGGAGTTCCATACACCTCACCTTAGAAGTCGTACGTCATCGGATTGTAAAATTAAAATTTTTAATTGCAGTGTAAGGTTTATTTAAACATTACCAGTGATGTTACTGGTTGAATGAATGGGAAAATTGGGTTCATTGCTTTTGGGTCATACGGGGGGTAAACTATCGCGTTAAGACAGATGTAAAATTCACCTAATTGCAAAGGATTGCAGATGTTAGAATTAAACGGTGAACACCACAAGGCCTATTGCACCTGGCTGATTGAACGGGCCTGTGAAAATAAGAATGCACAACAACAGGCCACTCTCCGTGAATTTCATGCGCAGTTATCAGCGAGTTTAATTGCACTGGTTAGCGGCCAAGAAGCGCTGGCCAGTGGTCAGGTAGCGACCAGTATCCCTCTTTTGTTAAAATTGACTGAACTGGCGTTGAGCATCATTCCTGTCGCGGGTCTATGGACAGGAAAAGTATTGTCGAGTGTGGCGAGTGAGGCTATTACGCTTGAGGCTACGCATTTAAATGCATTGTTAGGAACGCAAGAAACACGGGTGCGTTTAATTGAACGGTTTTGTGCACAAGCGACGTATTATCACGGTGCACAGTTGTTGCATCCCGATGAGACCGTGGTCTCTTTAAAAGACACACTGGGTGCAGAAGTTGATAAATTATTAACCCAACTACCGCTCAGTTTACCGCCGGCCCAAGGTGTGTTAGCGCACAAGTTGGTATTGCAATTTGCACAAGCGTTAGGGGAGGCGACAAAGACTCCTCACGATTATCCTTCGCATGAGCCGGATAAGCTGATGGGTTTACTCACACAGCATGTGGTTTTCGTTGATGAAGCGCCTTTGCAAGCACCGTGGGTCAGTGAGGGAAAACCCATTGCTTTTGCGCAACACGAAGAAGCGCAACGTTGGGGGAGCGCTTATCAAGATTTTTAGAATCATGTCAGAAACCTATCGTAATTTTCAGAAGAAACACAATTTGAGGTTTAACATCATTGCGGGGATTGTTAATTTAAAACATGCATTCTAAATCCAATGAATATAAAGAATAGGAGTCAATCCAATCTGCTGAAAAACTTCATTTGTTTATTTATTTCGCAGAAGGTCTATTAGTTTCTTGATCGCATCATTTGTTTAAACTCAGGAAATCGGTATGAGGACAAACAACAAAGATGAGATGTACCTTATGAAAGCAAAATATGTTATACTCTTAGGTGCTCAACTAAAGGAGATTTTTGATGTTCTCTGGTTTAAAGTTTCCACAAAACCCCACCGAATCTAAAGAAAGCTCACCGTTCATGAACGCCGGAATAACTTATACTGCTACTCCTGTTTTAATTAACTTCTCAATTAACTCAGTGCCCTTGGATATACGCAGGGTAGAATTTGATCAAAAGAAGTTGTCAGGTATTTCAGAAAAATCTGGCAATTGGAAGTATAAACAAAATGGTAAAAAATTACTTAAAAAAATCTAGTGCTTTTTGCAAAAAAATAGGTAATGCCTCCTCATTTCCAAAATACACATTAAAATGTCCCTCTGCGGTAATGAGATTACCACCTGGTGTTGTAATCTTTTTACCACTTTCAGTGCATAACACAGGCGGACATTTTACCTTTGGAGCTTTTCCTATATGTCCAAAATTCTCTCTACATATTACATGTTTTTGGCATGTCACTACGTAATGCAAAAGCTTCAGATTTTCTGAATTTGTTTCTTCTAAAGATCACTGCTTAAGTAGAATAACCTGTTTATCAGAAACGACCACTTTTGGATAGCATTGTAAATTTCAGGATCAACAATGGGTTTACAAAGCCGCTTGAAACCTCATAAGAATAAACACACCTTATTTCAGAAATAACTTATTGTTTTTTAAGATATTTGCCATTGACTTTTTTAAAAAACCTTTGACAAAACTACCCAAAAGAGGGGAGAATGGAGGGGTCGACAAACATAGCTGACTTTTATATAAATGGGATGACTATGCCTATTGCTTATTTTAAACGCCCGGCTTTTTTGCCTGGTGCACGAGAGGTTAAGCAAAAAGAAACTCAGGATGCTGTTTTTTTGCTCCCTATTAGTATTGGACAAGAACAACATTTTGCCCAAAAAGGCGAAGCTACACTTGCTTTAATTGCTGAAAAAACAAAAGGACCACTCTATGTATTAGTGGCAGATAATTTACAACGTTTTAATATAGCAAAAAAACTTAATATTTCCATCGAAGAAGCTGAGAAAAAAGCGATAAAAGCGGGAGATGAATGGCTTGAATGGTTTGACATGCAGCAAGAAAAGCGCCCAGCACTTAAAAGGGTGAATGTAATACGCTGGGGCGAGTGGCTCAAGCATGAGAAGTACCCTAGTATGCTTTCAATCGTTGAAAAAGCGTATGAAAAAGGAAACGGCTTTAAAACTGCCGTTGATCGTGCGGCATTAGCGTATGTACAAAGCATTATTGCTAAACCAGAATTTGCTGATTGTGAAATGACCGATTTGTTAGCAGCGAGTATAAATTATCTTAAAGAGGAAGCAGCTATTACTCTTTTATGGATTGAGTTTTTTATCAACAAGCATCCAGGGGTTCGCATTTGTCAAGCGTACCCACAAGATCCAAACCCTGTTTTGCAGTATTTATATGAAAAAATGCTGCCAGAAATACAAAAAGCTCAATTTGAATATTTACGCATCCATTTTCAAGAAGTTGTGATAAATAACAACAACCAATCTGAACATCAACCTGCGAGTGAGCCTTTATCCGCTCAGGCAGCTCCAAACCAAAATCAAATTTTGGAACAGTTAGAATTTATAAAAAAACAAATGGAGCTTCATACCCAACTCTTTTTGACACTCTTGAACAACAATAATGAAACAACGAACCCTTCAATTAATCTGCAAGGTCTACCCTTACTTTTCGGAGGTCCTCAATCATGGGGTAGTCAACCAATCAATAGTAAGCAAGCAGCTTCCATTGGGTCTAATAATTCAACTTCCCCCCCGATCACCGACAAGCAGTTTAAAATGGAATAAAACGCATTTATTCGATTTACAAAAAGGTTAAAAACTACTAACATCTTTTATACCTTTCTTAGCCATTAGTTGAATAAATTAATATTATGGATTATATAGAAAAAATACATATCCTTGAAAAAAAAATAAAGCAATTGGAAGAAGAAAACGAAAGGCTCAAACAGGCCAGCAAAGACAGCTTATTCTTACAGCAGCTTTTAAGCCTTATCCCTGAGCATATCTATTGGAAAGATCTGGGAAGCACCTATTTAGGTTGTAATGATCAATTTGCCAAGATGTTTGGTTTTTCATCTAGGATAGATGTTATTGGGAACAACGAATATACGCTTAATCAAGGTGTAAACGCTGAAAAAGTGATCAAGCAAGATCAAGAGGTTGTTGAAAAAAATAAAGCATTATCGATGGAAGAAGAAGCCTATGATCACCTAGGGAAAAAACGTATTTTTCTATCGCGAAAAGCGCCGGTTTTAGATCAAATAGGCAAGCCCATTGGTATTGTGGGCGTTTCATTTGATATCACCGATCGCAAACGCATGGAAGAGGATTTAATTAAAGCTAAAGAAGCGGCCGAAGTTGCTAATGAACTTAAAGACGAGTTCATCATGAACATGACTCATGATTTTAATACACCGTTGATTGGCCTCAATTACCCTTCCGAAGTTTTATACAAAGCGCTGGACAAATTTGACCCCGATTTACAAGAAATGATTGAAATCATTTACACCTCAACCCAGCGCATGAATGATTTGGTCAAGCAAATATTAGACTTTGGCCGTATTAACAGCGGTCGATTGGAAGTCAAAAGCGAGAAGGTAAACTTGGGGGAGTTGATTCGTTTAACCGTGGATAATACCGCCGCCAGGTGTCATGAAAAAGGGTTAGAGCTTGTCATCCACTATCCGCTGGCTGTACCTCGTCATATCATCAGTGATTCCATGTACATCACACGCATTTTATTGAACCTCGTCAGTAATGCCATTCGATACACCCCAACAGGGACTATCACGATCACCGTCGATGAGGCACCCACGGATGAAGATGGCAAAATAGGGTTAACCATCAGTGTATCCGATACGGGTATTGGCATACCCGAAAATAAGCTCAAAACCATTTTTGAAAAATTTACCCGAATCGAGCCTTCTTCAAAAGCAGATGATTACACCGCGGGGGTAGGATTAGGGTTATCGATTGTCCAGCAATTTGTTAATACATTGAATGGTACGATTAGCGTTAAGAGCAAAGAAGGGGAAGGTTCTACCTTTACTGTCGCGTTACCCGTCATCATGGATGAAGCGAGTCCAGCGCTTAATAGTTTTGCCCGTACCCATCCTGACCTGGGTGTACTGCTCATCAGCGGCAATACCGCCATGGCT
>CAYUEL010000138.1:0-4401 GCA_964443025.1 uncultured Gammaproteobacteria bacterium
ATTTGATGAATTTTTCAGATTTAGTTTCACACTTTCTCAATGATGAGCAACAGCTTTTATTTGATGTTTATTTTAAAACCATTTCTTTTACTCTGTTGCCTGGTTCTTTATTTTTTTATTGTAGAATGTTGCTTTATACAGAAAAAGAGCCAAAGCAAATCGGACATTTCATGTTGATTTGCATCATGTTAAATGCGATTTTTGACTTTTTGGTGTTGTATTTTTTAAAAGATCCAGAAGATGTTATCTTCGCTGTTGCATTGATAACCGTACTAATTTTTATACTTTTGATGATTTTATGTAATTCTATTTTGCCATTAACTAAACAAATTCAATATTTGCTTAAAGAAAAAAGCAATAAAGCAGCTTATAAATCAGTTATTCATGCTTGCTCTCCAGCAGGGTTTACGGCCTTTGCAGAATATGGTTTTTTCGCTGTGCTAGCCACCATGGTCTCATACCATATACCTATAGAAGCAGCGATTTACCGTATTATTTTGCAAATTGAGGAAATGTTAATCATTATTTTTTATGCATTAGCGCGCGCACTTTCTTTTGAAATTTCCTCGAGCCAACATTCAACATTTAAATATGTTAAACCCTTCTATAATAACGCAGTCATTATTTTATTGATGACGTTACTCTGTTTGCCTATTTTACATCCGTATGTGTTAAAAATCTACCATGTTCCTATGGACTTCTCCTACCACTACTTTGTAATTATTGTGTTGTTGCTTTTTACGGAAGCCAGCATGCTTTATGTATGTTCGTTTCATTGGGGGGTTTCCCGTTACATGACAGTTGCGGTAGTTACTTGTGTGGTAAATTGGGGCCTGGTTCTCCCAGTGTTGTGGCTATTTCCTCCAGAAAAGATTGAATTTTTTTATTATGCTTTAATCATGAATTATGCTGTTATCACTTTAATATTGGCAGCACAATTTTTTATCTTTAAAAAAGAGTATAATGCAGCTTGGTAGTTAGAGGAGGTAAGAAGGAATGGTTGAACTGGTAAATGAATGCAAAATACAGGCTAAAAAAGAAGGCTACACTGAAGGCATGGAATTCAGTGAAACGGATGCTTGGGAAAAAGGCTATGAAGAGGGTTTCAAAGAAGGGCTTGAAAAAGGGAATAATAAAGGCATAGCTGAAGGGTTTAAAATTGCGAAGAGCTGGGAAGCACAAGCAATGCAAATGGGCCTTTCCAGAGGCTTAACCAAAGGTCTAGAGCAGGGTGAAAAAGGTATGCTTTTAATTTTATTGAAAGAAAAATTTGGTAAATTACCATCCAATGAACTTAAAAAGCTAGGTGCGCTTAATAACAGGCAAGTTGAAAAACTCGCCATCAAATTATTAACATCGCATTCGTTGGAAGAACTATTGATGGATATCGAAATATGACATTTTTTTTAATTATGTTTGCTGTGAGTTATTTACTCGGGTCTATTTCCAGTGCGATTGTAATTTGCAAATTATGTGGTTTGCCTGATCCACGCACTCAAGGATCTAAGAACCCTGGTGCTACTAACGTATTGCGCATTGGTGGTAAGAAAGCTGCTGCCGCAGTGTTGGTTGGCGATGTTCTCAAAGGATTTATTCCTGTCATGATAGTAGTATTGTTAGATGCCCCGGCGTGGGTTATTACTTTAACAGCGTTTTTTGCTTTTTTAGGCCATGTATTCCCTGTATTTTTTGGCTTTCAGGGTGGAAAAGGCGTTGCTACTTATTTAGGTACGATGTTTGGTACGTTTTGGTTATTAGGTGTTATTGCAGCAGGTACCTGGGCATTAATTGCAGGTATCACACGTTATTCATCGTTGTCAGCGTTGGTGATGTCAATCGTGATACCGATTGTGGGCTATTTTTATTTTGGGCTCGAAGCAACGTTGCCGTTGCTCATGATGACAATAATTTTAATATTTCGTCATGTTAATAACATTAAACGATTATGTAATGGTAGCGAACCAAAAATTGGAAAATCCTAATGCGTGTTTTGGGTATTGAAACTTCTTGCGATGAAACAGGAATTGCTCTTTATGATCAAAGCCAAGGCTTACTCGCGCATGCAGTTTACAGTCAAACAGCGATTCACGAAGCCTACGGCGGTGTTGTTCCTGAATTGGCATCGCGCGATCATATCCAAAAGACTTTGCCGCTGATTGAAACAATACTGGATGAAGCGAAATGTAAACCGAGCGACATTGATGGCGTAGCGTATACGGCGGGACCTGGATTGGTGGGTGCTTTATTAGTGGGCGCGAGCATTGGTCATTCGCTTGCATTGGCTTGGGGTGTGCCAGCGATTGCGCTTCATCACATGGAGGGGCATTTACTGGCGCCCCTATTAGAGGATGAAAAACCTGAGTTTCCATTTTTAGCATTGTTAGTGTCGGGCGGACATACGATGTTAGTGGATGTGCGAGGGTTGGGTAAGTACCATGTTTTAGGGGAATCCATTGATGATGCCGCAGGCGAAGCCTTTGATAAAACGGCGAAGATTCTTGGTTTAGGTTACCCTGGAGGGCCTAAGTTGGCGGCGCTGGCTGAAAAAGGGGATAGAAAGCGTTTTCACTTCCCCCGACCCATGACTGAAAGACCTGGG
Source organism: uncultured Gammaproteobacteria bacterium (assembly GCA_964443025.1). Lineage (GTDB taxonomy): Bacteria > Pseudomonadota > Gammaproteobacteria > JABCZS01 > JABCZS01 > JAJFKJ01. The sequence continues at coordinate 2,600 of CAYUEL010000138.1, forward strand.
CTGGATTTCAGTTTTAGCGGTTTAAAGACATTTGCGCTTAACACGTTCCAAAGTAATCCATCAGCTAAAGAAGATATTGCTGCCGCCTTTGAGGATGCGGTGGTCGATACGTTGCTGATTAAATGCCAACGTGCCCTTCGTGAAACAGGTTATCACCGGCTTGTGGTCGCAGGAGGCGTAAGCGCTAATCACCATTTACGTAATATCTTCGATAAGTCGATGAAGGCTTCCCATGTAGCGGTATTTTACCCTCGGCATGAATTTTGCACCGATAATGGCGCGATGATTGCTTTTACAGGTTGTCAGCGGCTGATGGCGGGGGAGCGTACGGATTTACGAATTGCAGTTCGTTCACGTTGGCCGTTGAATGAGTTAAAACCTCCGATCTAACTAGTAGGACTTACACAAACAGTGGATCGCAAGGCAAAAAGCTCCGAAAAAGCGGAGCATACACGCCAGTATGTGAGCATTTTTTAGAGCTTTTTAACGCAGCGAGGCGCTGTTTGTGTAAGTCCTACAAAAGTGTTTGATTGTGTGAAGGAAACGTTTTATAATAACTGCATCTGAAAACATATAATTTGTTCAACCAACTAATAGGTGGTGATTAATATGCCGAGTACTCGCGCTCGAGAAGGGGAATCCGTTGATTCCTTGATGCGTCGATTCCGCCGTAGCTGCGACAAGTCTGGTCGCTCTGCCCGTGCACGCAAGCGCCAACAGGGCCACAAAACTAAATCTGAGTTAAAACGTAGAGCGAAGCAAATGGCCCGTAAACGTCACAACAAAAAGATTGCAAGAGAAATCAAGATCCTATTGAATGGACGCGAACATCACAAAGGTGGTGTGGGCGGTTCCGGTGGTCTGGCTGGTTTCCTATAAAACTGTGTGCCTCTTTTAATAAGGCGATAAAATGTCTGCATTAAAGCAACGTTTAACTGATGACATGAAACAAGCAATGAAGACGAAAGAAAAAGATCGCCTTATGGCCATTCGTCTAATTCAAGCGGCCATCAAGCACCGCGAAGTAGATGAACGCATTGAAGTAACCGACGTTGATGTATTAAGTATTTTAGATAAACTGGCTAAACAACGCCGCGAATCTATCACACAATACCAACAAGCTAATCGTGACGATCTTGTTGCGAAAGAACAAGCAGAACTTGAAATTATTCAAACCTATTTGCCAACACCTTTAAGTGAAGCCGAATTAAATAAGATGGTTAAAGATGCCATTGCCGAAACAGGTGCCGCCACGATGCAAGATATGGGCAAGGTGATGGCGATTATTAAACCTAAGGCTCAGGGTCGCGCAGATATGGCAGAATTAAGTAAATTTGTGAAGCAGTTATTAGGCGCGTAGGGTTAGCCGTCCTGTCTGTTATAATAATACCATGCGTATTCCCTCAGAATTTATTGACGAACTACTGAATCGCGTCGACATTGTCGATGTGATTAATAAGAGCGTCCCTATCAAAAAATCGGGTAAAGATCACTCCGGTTGCTGTCCTTTTCATAAAGAAAAAACACCGTCGTTCACCGTAAGCCAAACGAAACAGTTTTATTATTGCTTTGGTTGTGGCGCAAGCGGTAATGCCATTGGGTTTTTAATGGCACATGAACATTTATCATTTGTCGAGGCTGTTGAGACGTTGGCTACTCAGATGGGAATGACTATCCCACATGATCAAAATTTAAACACAAATACAAATCAACAAATTCATAAGAACTTACATGATCTTCTTGAAAATGTATCGAAATTCTATCAAAAATGTTTAAAGAAAGATCAAAAATCCATTCAATAC
>CAYUEL010000139.1:0-4350 GCA_964443025.1 uncultured Gammaproteobacteria bacterium
ATTACTGAGTAAGATTCTCATATTGTTCTATTTCCTATTTCCCGTCTTTGCGAGGAGCCGCGAGCGCGAAGCGCGTGGCGGACCGAAGCAATCCATAAGATATGGATTGCTTCGGCCTGCGGCCTCGCAATGACAACGTATTGGGTGTGTTATACACATTTACTGTGAATCCTTCTGTGGATAATTCTGAATAAGCTTATGGATAAGGTGTTTTTTATCAATAAAAACATGGGGTTAATAATATTGTTCAATTTTTATACAGATCCTCTCAAAAGCACCACGGCGTGGGCCGCCAACCCTTCTTTGCGACCTAAATACCCTAACTTTTCTGTGGTGGTTGCCTTAATGTTAACTGCACCTTTCTCAATTTTCAAATCTTCGGCAATATTTTCTCGCATCCTGTCACGGAAAGGCGCCATTTTAGGTGCTTCAGCAATGATCGTCACATCCACATTACCCACCCGATAAGCCTGTTGCCCAATTTTTTTGTTAACATCCCTTAAAAATATTCGACTGTCCATGCCTTTGAACTTATCATCTGATGGAGGATAAAAATGACCAATATCCCCCAATCCCGCCGCACCGAGCAACGCATCACAAATCGCATGCAATACCACGTCACCATCGGAATGTGCTTCTAATGCATGCGTGTAGGGAATCTTAACGCCACCTAATACGATGAAATCACCTTCACAAAAACGATGCACATCAAAACCATGGCCTATTCGCATACAGGTTCTTCCATAAATTTTAGGTCTTGTGGGTAAGTGATTTTAATGTTATCGCTGCGACCCTGAATCATTTGCGGATGCAACCCTACTTGTTCCATGCAACTCGCATCATCCGTGATCGTATGTTTATGCGGCATACAAATTTGCATGGCTTGTAATAATTTATTATAACGAAATGCTTGTGGTGTTAATGCGTGCCATAATAATGCACGATCAACAGTACGTTCAATGTGATGTTGACGCACTTGCTTTAATGTATCACGCACCGGATAACCTAAAATACCACCAACAGGATCATGTTGAATGGCGCGGTACAATTTTATAATATCTTCGGATGTGACACAGGGTCGCGCAGCATCATGCACAAATATGAAATCATCGGAATGTGCAAAGGTATTTAATGCTTGCAAACCACTGTAAACAGAATCAAAACGTAATTCGCCACCTAATGCTAATCGTGTATTAGGAAATTGCTTTGCGATACGTTCGCCTTGTGTATCATGCGCGGATAATACTAATACAATACCTTCAAATAATTGAGTATCGAATAAACGTTGTAATGTATGAAATAAAACGGGTTTATTATCAATCAATAAATATTGTTTTGGAATATCTGATTCCATACGCTTGCCAATTCCTGCAGCAGGAACGACTGCCCAACATTTAGCGTTTTGTGTTTTCATCTGGCACCACTTGATAAAATGTTTCACCCTCTTTAACCATGCCCATCTCGTTGCGCGCACGTTCTTCAATGGCTTCGTAACCTTCTTTTAAATCGATTACATCACCCGTTAATGCAGCATTACGTTCAATCAATACTTGATTGTCATTCACTTGCCTCTGAAGTTTTTTTTGCAATCGAAAAAAATCAGATAAACTACCCTGGCCCGTCCACAAAGCTATTTGCAGAAGCAATAAAAGTCCAACGCCCACTATGATCCATTTTTTCATAATGTGATATTAAATGCCTCTTTTCCGGCATATTTAATACGACCAAATAAATCTTCTTCGATGCGCAATAATTGATTGTATTTTGCAATACGATCAGAACGGCATAATGAACCGGTTTTAATTTGTTTTGCGGCAGATGCTACAGCCAAATCCGCAATGAAGCTATCTTCGGTTTCACCTGAACGGTGCGAAATAATGGTGGCATAGTTTGCTTTTTTAGCCATTTTAATCGCATCAATCGTTTCGGTTAATGTACCAATTTGATTAAGCTTAATTAAAATAGCATTAGCCACTTGTTGTTTAATACCGTCTTCTAAAATGCGTGTATTAGTGACGAATAAATCATCACCCACTAATTGCACTTTATTACTGAGTTCACGTGTAATATGCTTCCAACCATCCCAATCATTTTCTGCCATCGCATCTTCAATGCTTACAATCGGATAAGCATCTACCCACTTTGCTAGTTTATCGGTAAATTGTTCCGAAGTAAGTTTTTGGTTTTCTGAACTCAAATGGTATTTACCTTCTTTGTAAAATTCACTGCTTGCTATATCCAACGCTAAATACACATCACTTCCTGCTTTAAAACCTGCGGTATCAATGGCTTCTAAAATAATTTCGATGGCCGCATCATTGGCAGGTAGGTCCGGTGCAAATCCACCCTCATCACCCACCGCTGTGTTTAAACCTTTTTTCTTAAGTAATGATTTTAATGCATGGAAAATTTCTGCACCCACGCGTAACGCATCATGAAACGTATGTGTTCCAACCGGCATAATCATGAACTCTTGAATATCCACATTGTTATCCGCATGTGCGCCGCCATTAATGATATTCATCATGGGAACAGGAAGATACAATTGATCGACGCCGGTTAATGTAGCAAGATGCGCATACAATGTTTCATTCATGGCCATTGCACTCGCTCTCGCATAGGCCAGCGACACAGCTAGCATTGCATTCGCACCTAATTTACCTTTATTTTCAGTGCCATCTAAATCAATTAAATATTCATCGAGTTGTTGCTGCGTTAATGAACTGCGTCCTTTAAGTTTTTTAGCAATGATATCCACATTATCAACCGCCTTCAAAACGCCTTTACCTAAATACCGTGCATTATCTCCATCACGTAATTCCAATGCTTCACGCGAACCTGTCGATGCGCCACTCGGAACGGAAGCGCGTCCACTCGCACCAGATTCCAATATAACATCCGCTTCAATGGTTGGATTACCACGTGAATCTAAAATTTCGCGAGCATGAATATCTTTAATTGTAATCATCTTGTATAAATCCTATGAATATTTTTTTGCAATGTTGTCTAATTCCATTAGACACTCTAATAAATTTTTTATTTTAGCTAATGGCCATGAATTAGGACCATCACTGAGTGCTTTTTCAGGATTCGGATGTGTTTCCATAAACACCCCCGCAACACCCACCGCTACTGCTGCGCGCGCCAATACCGGTACAAATTCACGTTGTCCGCCTGATACCGCTCCCAAACCACCCGGTTGTTGAACCGAATGCGTTGCGTCGAATACCACGGGGCAACCAAAACCTTTCATCACAGCCAATGCACGCATATCTGAAACAAGATTGTTATATCCAAATGATGCACCACGCTCACACGCCATGATCTGTTGATTACCCGTGGCTTTTGCTTTATTAATCACATGTTCCATGTCCCAGGGCGCTAAAAATTGACCCTTCTTGATATTCACGGGAATATTTTGTTCTGCCACCCGTTGAATGAAATTGGTTTGTCGGCATAAAAATGCGGGCGTTTGCATTACATCCACAACGCTGGCCACTTCTTTTAAAGGCGTATCTTCATGAACGTCTGTTAACACAGGTACTTTTAATTGTTGTTTTACTTTTTGTAATATTTGTAAACCTTTTTCAAGACCTAATCCACGAAAGCTTTCGTGCGATGATCGATTCGCTTTGTCAAACGATGATTTATAAATAAAGGGTATATTTAATTTCGCGGTGATTTCTTTTAATTGCCCCGCCGTATCCAATGCCAATTGTTCCGATTCAATTACACAAGGGCCTGCAATTAAAAATAAGGGATGTTCATTACCAACTTCATAACCACATAACTTCATGCGCCTTGCTCCGAACAATGCAATTTTTCTATTTGAAAAATTTTCGCTGCTTGAATAAAACCTGTGAATAAGCGATGTCCATCTCGTGGTGTCGATATAAACTCAGGATGGAATTGACATGCAACAAACCAGGGATGATCTGCAATCTCAATCATTTCTACAAGATGCGTGCCGCGTGAATAACCCGAAATAGTTAACCCAGCTTGTTTTAACACCTCCACCCAATCGTTGTTCACTTCATAACGATGACGATGACGCTCGTGAATAGTATCTTCGCCGTATATTTCCCACGCTTTCGTGCCTTTTACTAATTCGCACACTTGATCACCTAAACGCATCGTACCGCCTAAATTATCTTGTTCCGTTCGATGTTCTTTTTCGCCCTGTTTATTCAACCATTCGGTGACCAATGCAATCACTGGATGTTTGGTTGATTTATCAAATTCCGTACTATTCGCATCATCTAAGTTCGCTTTATGCCGTGCAAATTCAATCACCGCAGTTTGCAATCCCAAACAAATGCCTAAATAAGGCACTTTATTTTCACGCGCAAA
>CAYUEL010000140.1:0-4324 GCA_964443025.1 uncultured Gammaproteobacteria bacterium
AAAGGCAAGGTATTGGGAAGTTTACAATGCATCTCTTTGGTTTTTATAACACAATCTAAAATAAAATTTAATCGTTCTAGAGTTGGCGCGCCTTCAGCAATATACATATTAAAAATATGTTGATATATCTCTATATTAGAATCGTCAATCTGGTTATCTTTAATAGCTAATTCTGCCAACACTAGTGCCCGTTTCTTAGCTCTCGGGCGGGCTTCGTGTGCAGACTGCAGTATTGCATTGAATTGAACTGCGCAATGTTTTACTAACATCTTCCATAAGGTAGTTTGAAAAACACCCATTTCTTTATCATTAACAGCTTCATCGAATTCGTCATCTTTTATTAGATTACCCATAAATATTACTGGATTAAGAATGATACGAAAAAGACGCTCTTTACTATCAGGACTAACACCCAAACCCTTCACAATAGCTTCGCAGGTTTCTTCTGGTGTATTTGATGGGATCGCCGTTATTAAATCATTTAATTGTAATATTAACCGTTTTAATTCATCGTAGCCTGAAAACATTCGCCCTGTTTTAGAAAGGCTGCTGTCGATTAAATCTGCAAAGCTTTCATGGTGTATTAGACGTACATTAAGCTCCGATATAAAATGAGCCACTATTGCATCTTGATGGCGTTTAAAGATGGGTGATGGTTCTATCCGTTTAAGAACTATACCGCGAACCTCTGCTGCCAAATATTGATCGTATAATTTTTTCCAGGCATCATCCGCTGTTTTTCTTATCTTTAACACCTCATCCAAATCAGTTGTTTTAATATAAGTTAATTTATCAATATACCCGCTGATTCGATAAGTAATAAGTGCCTTAAATAAATCAACCAACCCTGCTTCATCGTAATCTTTTCTATTCGCTTTTACATTTTCAGCATTTATTGCATCCGTAAATGCTTTAGTTGAGTCCGCTTGACCGAGATAGTGCGTTCCCCAGGGAGTCCAAAACTTATACTTGGTTTCACCGTATTGTTCTATAGCAGTATGGATATTATAAAAAAACTCGTTGATCGTTGTGTTTGGCATGGTGATAAGTGTCCTAAAACAGCTTCGAGCGTATCATTCTACCTAAATTTAGTTATGAAGTAAACTCCAGCATTCGATTCAACGACTTAAGCGCTCTCTCGCATAAGTCTTCATCAACGGATATCTCATTATCAGGGGCAACAAAAACCCCCTCTAACCGCTCAAGGGTGTTCATTCCCATCCAGGGGCAATGAATGCAGCTTTGACAGGTGGCACCCTGGCCGCCACTCGGTGCCTGTAAAAAGACTTTATCAGGCGACGCCTGCTGCATCTTGTAGAAAATACCCCGTTCGGTAGCCACAATAAGCTTTTTAAAATCAGGTCGTTGACTGGCTTTTAACAGCTGGGACGTTGAACCCACTACATCCGCCAAGGCAATAACGTCCATGGGAGACTCGGGATGAACCAATACTGCCGCATCAGGATGCTGCTCTTTTAAGGCCTTCAAGGCATTGGCTTTGAAGGTTTCATGGACAATGCAAGAGCCGTTCCACAATAACATATCCGCACCGGTTTTACCCTGTAAATACTGACCAAGGTACTTATCCGGCGCCCAGAGGATCTTTTCCCCTTGGGCATCGAGGTGCCGAATAATATCCACCGCACAACTCGATGTCACCACCCAATCCGCCCGCGCCTTCACTGCTGCTGAGGTATTGGCATAAACCACTACGGTTCGGTCGGCATGTTCATGACAAAACGCATCAAATGCCTCAATAGGGCAACTTAAATCAAGTGAACAGGTGGCTTCTAATGTTGGCATTAACACGCGTTTATGCGGACTTAATATCTTGGCGGATTCACCCATGAACTTAACGCCGGCAATAATCAATGTCGTCGCAGAATGATTGCGACCAAACCGTGCCATTTCAAGTGAATCACCGACAAAGCCAGCAGTCGCTTCCGCCAAGGCTTGTAAAGCAGGATCAACGTAATAATGGGCAATCAAAACGGCGTTGTGTTGTTCGAATATTTTCTTCCAATATTCGATCTGTGCTTTTGTAAACGTATGCGTGAGCGCTAAATCACTTGTGATGATTTGCTGTTTTGCTTGATAAATAATCGGGTGTTCTAACATCGTATTTTATTATACTACTTTTGCAGCAACGCTAAAAGTATGCTAATGTCCGATAGGCATATAACAAGGAGTGTTTTACATGTACAATCGAATTCTTCTCGCTGGTTCTATCGCTGTGTATTCAGCTCAATCCTTAGCATCAGGATTTCAATTACATGAACAATCTGCTGCCTTACTAGGCGAGTTTTATGCCGGCAGCGCCGCTGTTGCCGAAGATGCGAGCACGAATTATTACAACCCTGCAGGCTTGGTTTATTTAGATCCTTATGAATTTTCAGTCGGTGCTGTGAATATCAGCACATACAGCGAGTTTGATGGAACGGTGAATCCTACTCCTTCTGGCCTTGCAACAGAAACAGGCACTGCCAGCGGCGGTACAGGGCGCTTAGTTCCCAACCTGCATGTCACCGCCATGATCAATGACAAACTGGGTGTTGGATTTAGTGCGACCTCTCCCTTTGGTTTAGGCACCAGCTGGGGTGAGGATTCTCTGGTACGTTCACAAGTATCTAAAGCAGAAATAGAAACGATGAATTTAGGACCCAGTGTGGCCTATGCTATTACGGATTGGTTTTCCATCGGCGTAGGTGCAGATGCGCAATACTCCGAAACTGAATTGGACTCTGTGGCTACGCTTTCCTCTTCTTCACCTGAAGCAGCTGTTAAAAACACCGCTAGCAGTTGGGCTTGGGGATATCACGCGGGCGCGATGGTGCAAGCACCCACAGGCACACGCGTGGGTCTAAATTTTCGTTCAGAAATGTCACATCATTATGAAGGTACAAGCCGCTCGTTAGGGCATGAAAGCGATATTACCAGTGACATGGTTCTACCTTGGTTAATTGATTTAAGTGCCTATCAAGAATTTGGTTACGGTATTAGCGGATTAGCAACCATCAGCTACGTTCATTGGTCTAGCATTCAAGAGTTGGTGATTGAAGGCGTGCAGGTGCCTAATGGCGGCGGCGCTACAGGAACATCAACAGACACGCTTAATTATTCCGATACTTGGACATTCTTAGCTGGTTTGCGTTATCAAATGAGTGAAACCATCATGTGGAAAATGGGTGGTGGTTATGATCAAACTCCAACTAATGATACCGATCGCGATTTAATGCTGCCCGATGAAAACCGTTGGATCGCCAGCGCAGGTTTACGTTGGACACCGTTGGCTGCGAAGTTTGCCACTATTGATATTGGTTATGCGCATTTATTCCCTGAAACAGCGAGTATTAATAAAACAAACTCCGCTTCAACAGCAACTGGTAATGTAGACGGTGGCTCGAATCTATTTGGTATTCAGCTATCATTAAGAGCGAGTGAATTGTTTAAGCGTGAGAGCAACGGCTAGAATCAGTGGATTGCTTCGGTCTTACGACCTCGCAATGACGACATATTAGCTGTCATTGCGAGGAACGCGAAGCGTGACGAAGCAATCCATTTTATTTAAATAGTGGATTGCTTCGGTCTTACGACCTCGCAATGACGACGCATTATATTCTAAACAATCTAAAAAAATTTTCAGACGTTTGTGCGCAAATACTTTCGAAGGATTCGCCACGTAATTGAGCAACACCTTCCGCGACGTATTTCACATAAGCCGGTTGATTAGGTTTGCCACGATAAGGTTCGGGTGTTAAATACGGACAATCCGTTTCTAATAGCATGCGATCTAATGGCATTTTCATCGCTACTTCTTGAACAGATTTCGCATTCTTAAATGTAACAATCCCTGAAAATGAAATATAAAACCCTAGATCCAACGCTTGTTTCGCCATATCCCAATCTTCAGTGAAACAATGCATGATACCGCTAACGTCTTGTGCACCGTGTGCACGCATGATATCAATTGTATCTTTTTTTGCCGCACGGCTATGAACAATCAGCGGCTTTTTAAGCTTCTTTCCTAATTCAATATGTTGAACAAAACGATCTTGTTGCCAACGAATATCCTCTGAAACATCTTGACGGTAATAATCCAATCCTGTTTCACCGAGTGCGATACACTTAGGATGACTGGCCGCTTTTTCAATTTCGTTGTTGGTGTAGATTTTTCCTGGTGATTCATTGGGATGAATACCAATGGAAATATAGACATTGTCTAATTCAGCAATTTTATATTGCGTCGGTGTGTCTTCGAGGGCAACTGCAACATTTAATAAGTGCGTAACACCGTGTTCTTCGTTTTGTTTTAAAATAATATCCA
>CAYUEL010000141.1:0-4318 GCA_964443025.1 uncultured Gammaproteobacteria bacterium
GTCAAAACTTATTGGGTAAACGTGTGGATTATTCCGGTCGATCCGTTATCGTAGTGGGTCCAACATTGCGTTTACATCAATGCGGATTGCCAAAGAAAATGGCATTGGAATTATTTAAACCCTTTATTTTCAGCCGCCTTGAACGCTTAGGTTTGGCAACAACGATTAAAGCAGCGAAGAAAATGGTTGAACGCGAAGGTCCTGAAGTATGGGATATTTTGGAAAGTGTTATTCGCGAACATCCCGTGCTTCTCAACCGTGCACCCACATTGCACCGTTTGGGTATTCAAGCCTTTGAACCCGTATTGATTGAAGGTAAAGCCATTCAATTACATCCGTTGGTTTGCGCAGCTTATAACGCGGACTTTGACGGTGACCAAATGGCCGTGCATGTGCCATTAACGATCGAAGCACAATTGGAAGCGCGTACGTTGATGATGTCAACGAATAATATCCTTTCACCTGCGAATGGCGAACCAATTATTGTTCCTTCGCAAGACGTTGTGTTGGGTATTTATTACATGACACGTGAAAGAATCAACGACAAAGGTGAAGGCATGATCTTCTCCAATGTGGATGAAGTACAACGTGCTTATGAAAACCGTGTGATCGGTTTGCATGCAAAGATTAAAGTTCGTATGACATTGGATCGCCTCGATGTGAATGGCGATAAAAACAAAACACGTCTCATTAAATCAACAGTGGGTCGCGTATTGTTGGGTGAAATATTACCACCTGGATTATTGTTCGGCACCGTGAATAAAACGATGAACAAGAAATCCATTTCACAAGCGATTAATACGTGTTATCACGCTGTTGGCTTGAAAGAAACGGTTATTTTTGCCGATCAATTGATGTACACGGGTTTCCGTTATGCAACACGTTCAGGTATTTCATTTGGTATTAACGATCTTGAAATTCCTGAATTAAAAGCTGAAATCATTGAACGATCTGAAAACGAAGTGAAAGAAATTGAAGCACAATACGTTTCAGGTTTAGTCACGAACAGCGAACGTAAAAACAAAGTTATTGATATTTGGTCGCGTACTAACGACTTAGTTGCCAAGGCGATGATGAATCGTATTTCAACTGAGAAAGTGTTGGATCGTGATGGTAAAGAAGTTGAACAAGAATCTTTCAACTCTATTTACATGATGGCGGATTCAGGCGCACGGGGTAGTGCGGCGCAGATTAGACAGCTTGCCGGTATGAGGGGCTTGATGGCGAAACCAGACGGTTCGATCATCGAAACGCCTATTACTGCGAACTTCCGTGAAGGATTGAACGTATTACAATACTTCATTTCTACACACGGTGCGCGTAAAGGTTTGGCGGATACCGCGTTAAAGACGGCGAACTCAGGTTACTTAACACGTCGTTTGGTGGATGTGGCGCAAGATGTGGTTGTCACAGAAGTAGATTGCGGAACCACGCGTGGTATTAAGATTTCTTCACTCATTCAGGGTGGCGATCTGGTTGAACCTTTGCGTGAACGTGTTACAGGACGCTTCTTAATTAGAGATGTGGTTCATCCTGGATCAGGTGAATTTATTGCGAAAGCTGGCGATTTTCTCGATGAGAAACTTGTTGCCAAAATTGAGAACGCGGGTATTCACGATGTTTATACACGTAGCCCAATTGCTTGTGAAACCAAATACGGTATTTGCAGCACATGCTACGGACGTGATTTAGCGCGCGGGCATGTGGTGAATATTGGTGAAGCGATCGGTGTTATCGCTGCACAATCCATTGGTGAACCAGGTACACAGTTAACAATGCGTACGTTCCACATCGGTGGTGCCGCATCGCGTGCAACCACGGTTAATAACGTGCAAGTGAAGACCAAGGGTTCAGTGAAACTTTACAACGTTAAACTCTTGAAACGCGGTGACGACAAATTCGTTGCAGTTTCTCGTTCAGGGGAAATCACCGTATTTGATCAACATGGTCATGAATGCGAACGTTATAAGATTCCTTACGGTGCTGAATTAAGTGTTGCGGATGCTGATACTGTTGAAGCAGGGCAAGTGATTGCAAACTGGGATCCACATACGCATCCGATCATCTGTGAAGTGGCAGGTCGTATTCAATTTGTTGATTTGCAAGATGGTATCACGATCAATCGTCAAACCGATGAAATTACCGGTTTAAGCAGCATCGTTGTAACTGATTCAAAACAACGTAGCGCCACGGGACGAGAATTGCGTCCGATGGTGAAATTGATTGATGAAAATGGTAATGATGTTTTGCTAGGTAATTCAAACGTACCTGCACAATACTTCTTACCGACAGGTGCGATCGTTACGTTGGAAGATAATGCGCAAGTGAATGTCGGCGATGTTGTCGCACGTATTCCGCAAGAATCTTCAAAAACACGCGATATCACCGGTGGTTTACCACGTGTTGCCGATTTGTTTGAAGCGCGTAAACCTAAAGATCCTTCCATTCTTGCAGAACTTTCAGGTACTGTGAGTTTCGGTAAGGAAACTAAAGGTAAACGTCGCCTTATTATTACCGATAAAGACGGTAATATACACGAAGAGTTGGTTCCCAAATGGCGTCATGTGACAGTATTTGAAGGTGAACATGTGGAAAAAGGTGAGGTTGTTGCCGAAGGTTCTCCGAACCCGCATGATATCTTACGCTTACAAGGTGTTAACCAATTAGCGAATTACATCGTTAACGAAGTACAAGACGTTTATCGTTTACAAGGTGTGAAGATCAACGATAAACATATTGAAACTATTTTACGTCAGATGTTGCGTAAAGTTGAGATATTGCAAGCAGGGGATTCATCATTCCTTGTAGGTGAACAACCGGAATACGTTGCTGTACGTGAAGAAAATGACAAGCTTGAAAAAGAAGGCAAAATGCCGGCTATTTACGAGCCTCTGTTATTAGGTATTACTAAAGCTTCATTAGCGACAGAATCGTTTATTTCAGCAGCTTCTTTCATCGAAACAACGCGTGTATTAACGGAAGCATCCGTTTCTGGCAAGCGTGATGAATTACGCGGCTTGAAAGAAAACGTCATTGTGGGTCGTCTGATTCCTGCGGGAACAGGATTGGCTTACCATGCGGCACGTCGTGAAGCCAGCAACAAGCCTGCGCAACCTAAGGAAGTGGTGTTGACGGCTGAAGATGTGCAATCGGCATTGAGCGAAGCATTGAATTCATCTGAATCGTAATGTTGCGCTTGACGTTTGACGCGAAGGCCGATAAAATTGCGCTCTGGCAATGATTTTGATCAGAGCTAAGTTATTGATTTTTTTTAGAGTATTATTATGCCAACAATACAACAGTTATTGAGTAAGTCCAGAGGCCGTAAAAAGTGCGTTAAACATTCAAGAACGCCCGCCTTAATGAAATGCCCGCAAAAGCGTGGTGTTTGCACGCGCGTATATACCGTAACGCCGAAAAAACCAAACTCAGCGTTACGTAAAGTAGCTCGCGTGATGTTAAGTAATGGGTTAGAAGTGACCGCGTACATTCCTGGCGAAGGCCATAACCTCCAGGAGCACTCTGTGGTATTGATTCGTGGGGGTCGTGTAAAAGACTTACCGGGTGTGCGTTATCACATCGTACGTGGTACGTTGGATACGAGTGGTGTTAATAATAGGCAGCAGGGCCGTTCGAAATACGGTACTGATCGTCCTAAAGATAAGGATTAAGGTAAAAGATTATGTCTAGAAGACGAGTGATTAAAAAACGACAAATTCAACCGGATGTTAAATACAACAGCATTTTGGTTGCCAGATTCATTAACCAAGTGATGGAGCGTGGTAAAAAATCATTAGCACGCAGCATTGTGTACGGTGCCATTGAGAAAGCAGCTACCAAAGCAAAAATGCAGCCTGTTGAGCTTTTTGAGAGAGTGATCGATAAGATTAGACCTTATGTTGAAGTGCGATCACGTCGTGTCGGTGGTGCTACCTATCAAATTCCTGTGGAAGTGAAGTCCGATCGTCAAATTACATTAGCGATGCGTTGGTTAAAAGGAGCTGCAGAAAAGCGCTCAGAACATAGCATGGAAAATAAACTCTGTGCTGAAATGCTAGAGGCCGTTGATGGTCGCGGCGAAGCCGTTAAGAAATGTATGGATATGAAGAAAATGGCCGATGCTAACCAAGCATTTGCGCACTTTGCTTAAATAAGCTCAGAGCCGTGAACTACGAATTATAGATTAAGAGGTAAGAGAAAACATGCCACGCGCAACCCCAATAGAACGTTACCGTAACATCGGCATCATGGCTCACATTGATGCGGGTAAAACTACAACAACAGAACGCATTCTGTATTATACGGGCGTATCCCACAA
>CAYUEL010000142.1:0-4251 GCA_964443025.1 uncultured Gammaproteobacteria bacterium
TTCGATACGCTATGATTCGGTCAAAAAACCAATCGTCTAAGGGGTGCAATGCTTGAATAGGACACACAAGCTTTTCAATGTTACAATCCCTTGAAAATTTTTGTGTCAGTCTAAATTGAGCCATATCGATTATTAATTCCAACCCCCTTACGACTTGGTATAAATAGCAAATGAACTTATTTGGTATTGCCATGTTTGGGCATTTCAATATTTTGTAATTTTCCCCTTGCCTTTTCAGCGGTTTTTATATCCATTGTTTGATTGGCTGCCTGTTTATACCAATAATCCGCCTGAGTTTGATCGGATTCAATTCCATCCCCTTTTTCATACATCCGGGCTAAATTATATTGCGCGCGCGGCTCGCCTTTATTAGCTGCATTTAATAAGTGATGATGAGCTAATTTTTTATCAATAGGAATACCACCAATACCTTGTAGCAAATATGCACCTACATTGGCTTCTGCTTTCACATCACCTAACTTTGTTGCCTCTAAATAAAGATTAAACGCTGTTTGATGTTTACCTGATTCTTCTGCTTTTTTTGCTTGAGAAAATATAAATTCTGCCTTTTTAGCAGGCTCATTATGCAATGAGAGTGATGCTAATAACACGCTATTTGAAGAAATTGATGCATTAGCGGGAGTTTGTCTCATAGAAATGAGATTTTTTAAATGACCCCGCAAAGACATCATTTGTTCTTGTAATAACTTAAACTGTTCGTCTTGTTTTAGCAATATGCCTTCAATGCCTTGATTAGCTACCTTTTGCAATGCTAAGATTTCATCCTGCTTTTCTTCAATATGCCTTAAATCCTCTTGAAGTGCCTTAGCATCATCCGAGTTCATTAAAAAATGTTGTGTATCTACACCTAAATTTAATAGCGCAACGATATCCCCCAGTTTTTGATTCAACGCAGCAAATTCTTTTTCATGAGAACCCGCTTTTATCACCTCCTTAAACCAACCGCTCTGTGCACTGAATTTTAATACAAATTGCAAACAATCATTTAAACATGCCTGCAACGCTTCTAGACTGTCTTTAAATTGATTGGGGTTTGAATGATTTTCTAGACCGTTTACTGCAGTAATCACGATTTGAATCCGAACCACTAAACGTTCACATTGTTGCCTATTGGCTTTAGCTAATTGTACTTGATCATAAATTTTCACAGCAATTTTTTGCATATTTTGTATTAACAAAATAACCATATCTGGTTCCTTTTAACTTAAGCTCATATAATTGGAATCTGTTGTTGACGTATCTGTCGTTTGGGTTACATTGCGTTGTTCTTCCAAATCCTGAATAATCTTTGTAAGTTTCGGTCTTTTATTCGCTTCATGATCCCAGCAATGGCTAACTAGAGCTCCAAATTTCGGTGGACAATCGGCAGGAATAGCTTCACGCTTGTTTTGTAAAGCCAATGATAGTATCTGTGTGCTGTTTTTACCTTGATAAGGTGACTTTCTACTTGCAATCTCCCAAAATAAAATACCTAAACTATATACATCACAAGCCGTCGTATAGTTTGTATTTTCGCCATCCAATAATTCAGGAGCCATCCACTGCAAAGTACCTGCAACATTTCCTGTCGTTGTAACGGCAGTATCTTTTATTTTTGCCAAACCAAAATCCGTTAATTTTGGAGTCATTGATTTATCCAATAACACGTTCATACTCTTAATATCACGGTGTAATACCATCGGTGTTTGATTGTGTAAAAATGCTAATCCTTTGGCTGTGCCCTGTGCAATTTCTAAACGTGTTGGCCAATCCATTTGTGCATCATTATGCAATACTACATATAATGAACCACGGGTTGCATATTCCATCACTAAACAATAGGGTTGCGTAATACAAATTCCATAAAGCTGAATAATATGCGGATTACGTAGCTTTGCCATCACCGAAGCTTCGTGTTTAAATTCTGCTAAACCATCTTCTGAAAAAGCATTTGATGTTAATCGCTTAACTGCAACATCTGAATGCCGCCATTTTGCTCGGTATACAGTACCAAATCCTCCTTGACCCAGCTTTTCATCAAACTCTAATTCGTTGTAAGGAATTTCCAACGAAAGAGAAATTTGACCTAGGCTGTTAATGCCATCGCTTGTTGTGGTTGAATGTGTAGTCGTGCTGCTTGCATGACTTGTCTGCGACTGCATGGCCATAAATTTTTTAAGATTCTCATTCAATTCTGTTTGCTCACGCGCTTTTCTCGCCTCAGCCTCTTCTCGTTCACGTAATTTTGCGGTTCGCTGCGCTTTTTCTACATCATCCACTATCTCACTTCGGTGTGTTTTTGCTCCACTGTGTCCTTGTGCTGCAGCTTTTTGAAACCACTCATCCGCGATAAGATAATTCTGGTCAACACCAAGCCCATATCGATACAAACAACCTAAGATAGCCTGCCCATCAGCATTTTTTTGCTTAGCGGCTTTTTGTGCCCAAAGTAACGCATCGGCATAATTCGACCTTTGAAAGGCTTCGTGTGCTATTTGAGCTTGTGCACCAACATTTCCCGCTTTAGCCGCCATAGGATACACATATGACAGTATCGAACGTACTGTCTCTTTATTTGGGGTAGGTGCTGAAATCCAATTCTTACCGTCTAAAAATCTTTGATAGAAATCAATAGTTTTTTCACTTGGAAAGCAGTTATGTTTTTCAATGAGATAGCGTGCCATCTCTAAAAAACCCTTGGGTATTACCCATCCCCAAACTTCATTCGTTACAGGGGCTTTGTATTTATCGAGTAATAGTTTCATCATATCGAGCAGGCCGTCGCATGCTGTTGTCACTAATAGGGAGGTAGATAGGGAGGTAGAAGAGCCTACAGCTTTTTTATTCAAATTTACTTTACGTTGAACAATTAAATAATCAATTAAATCTACATTTCTACTTTTAATTGCACCCACCAAGGCACCTGCCGGATCTGCATTGCGTTCCTCCACTAAATACTTCACTACCTCTGTACGCCAATTAAAGGCCGCCCAGTATGCGGCTGTACAATATTCAGATGCAGCGTCGTAATGATCAACCGGAATACGCGATCTTAAAAAGCCCCCATCTAATAGCCTCTTTACTTCAGATAAATCGCCTTTTTTCGCTGCTTCGTGTAATCGTCCCACTTTCATCTCTCCTTGGTTCGTGATGGTATAATATTTTTTTATAAGTTAAAATTTTTTCTACTTGCGATGACTTAAAAAAACATAATACTTTTTATCATTTAAATATTCAAGGGCTTTGTGTTTTCAACACTGTGTAAGGTTTAATATGATGCAATTCGAGCACTTGTTTTTGCTTCTTATCTTAATTAATATATTAACATCCATAAATAAAGAGGTTTATCATGATTAATGGAAACTCAGTTTATGTCCAAAATAAAAGATTCTGAAGGAAGCCTCAAACATCTGCAATATGAATTGGCCTGGAAAATGCTCAGTAATACCGGGCCATGTGCTGCATCAGGAGTCAGTAATATTAAAAATTTAGTTGGGTTAACAAAGTTTCTCAACGCTGTGAAAACACCCAGACTCGAGTATGCTACTGCTGCCGAGCAGGAAGCTAAGCAAACTTTAAGAAAATAATACCCTCTGTTCCAATGCTAAAAAGGCATCAAACCGCTGTGCGCATTCTGTCTGTATCTAAGTACTACCAGACGCACCACCTAAGGTTATTTCCGCAAAGTATTGACATTCTTTAGCGAGGCTATCAGGTCGGTGCGCTGGCTTGTACGAACGGCTAATAGAACACTTACTGCCCTGAGGTCCGTTCTTGCCAACATTGTTGTTCGATCGAAGAGTAAGTTGTAGAGGAGAAGAGACGCCGGAGACACGTAGCACTTAGGGTTGGTAAATTCTGCGCGGAGCACACCGGCCTTCCGCTCGACGGTGTAGACCGCCGTAAACCATTCACCACGATCTGTCTGCCGAGTTCGGGGTAAACTGGTTTCTAGAAAACTGGGGATCGGGTCAAAAGGCCTGTCTGGGCGACAGTATTCATTAACCACATGGGCGGGTAATATGAGCTGGGCGCCGCCAACCTGTTTAGCCCAGTTTTCGATACGTTGCGCATCTGACCATTTTGAATAATTATCGATGTATTGTTGCAGTGCACTGATAAGGTTTTGCCAGTTTGCCGTCACCCCATGCTCTTTAACCCAAGCCCCGGTTTCAAATTGGTTGGCTTGTGCTTTTGCTTCTTCCTTGGGTAAATATTTGAGTATCATCGTCCACATATGCCAGTCTAAGG
>CAYUEL010000143.1:0-4155 GCA_964443025.1 uncultured Gammaproteobacteria bacterium
CTTGGAAGCAAACTTTTAATAATTTATCACCGTTATCCAATTGTGAAACGGCATATTTTAAATCATGGTCGAGTGCTTTGAGATTAGGAATTAAATGAGACAATGTGCTGGCCGCTTTTTGAGACGATCGCAAATTCATGGCTTGCAAACGGGTTTTTTCTAATTCGCTGTTACTCGCATGAATCATCAAAGAAAGAACAAAAGGGTGTCCTATACGAAGGTGGCTTCGCAGGGGGTCCCCAATTAATTCGTTCATGGCTAACCCTAACCATTGTTGCGGGTATTCAATTAAGCGATACGTTCGCATGACACCCTCGCCTTCATTGATACTCAATTGATGGGGTGTTAAAGAAAGGCTCATGTCCACCGGTGCTACTTGATTGGCCAAGAGTGCATGGGGTTGATACGCGGGTACCTGTGATGAGCCTTTTGAAAATCCATACGGATGAAGCAGTAAATGCACCAGTCGAATCAAACCATTGGGCAAACAATATTGATGCACGATTTTTAAGGATTTTAATAAAAGCCCAACATCTTCCTTGAGTTTTAAAATAATATCCTCATGGGTATTTTTATCCATAGAGATACTGAGAATCAATTTAAAATCACGAATTAAAAAATCCTCGCTTTTTAACAAAGGTTGAGTGGTGCTTTCTTTTAAAAATTCACAACGCTTTTGCGCGAGCATGGTAAACACCCCGCCACGTTTTGAGCGATTTTTAAAAAGCATATTAAGGGGGGCTTCAATATCAGGGCTGGCCATTAAAAGAATTTGCAAGGTGCTACCCACAGGCAATTTATCTTGCAAAAAAGCAGTTAAGGCATCGATGGTTTCATCGCTTAACCCTTGCAAAGGGGAAGCTTCAATCAAAAAACCCAGCGTGTCGCGGTTATGAAAAAGTTGAGTTTTCTCATCAAAGACCTCAAAAGGTAAGAGTTGTGCAATCGCGTGTTCATGAAAATACGCATTGTGTTTGGCAACCGTCAACGAATGAGTGGTCACATCCACGGGCATTTTTTCATCAAACGTTTCTTTTAAAAATGTTTGTGCTTTTGCTAGGGTTTGCTTCCAATTATTCACCCGCACTCTCCTTCCATTGAGCTGGTTTTATGACCGTGTAATAAGTGTGTGCGACGTGGTAATTATTGTTTTTATCCACATAAGGCGCTACCCAGACTTTTACCCACTGTTCATCGGTGCGCGCGGGGATATCTTCAAATGTATCCATCGGTGCTAGTTTTAGTTTTTGGGCGTTGGGTGAAGAAGAAAGCGCTTCGCCATACCCTTGATTGATAGCGGTATTGACATCCATCACGGATTGACAACCTAATCCAGAACCTACCGAACAAGAAGGTTTTGAACTGGCACAACCGTGCAATAAAACTGCACTGACCATCGTCACGCCTAGCATTATTTTGTTCACTTTTTCTCTCCTTCACTTAACGTTGTTTTGGTTAATAACAATCCTTGCGAGCCACTCACCACCAACGTAATGATGCGACCTGGTGCCACTTGAATCACAGGATATATTTGTTCGGCTCTGTCAATGTAATATTGCGCGAGTCTATCCAGCGCACTGCTTGCCCCTTCACCTAATCCCAATTTAAAAATTTCATCGGTGTCGTAAGTTTGAACGGTGCCCAGGGCTGAAGTTGACGTGGTGCCAGTGGAATCGGCAATCCCTTGCCCAATACCGCCTAACAATCCTGCGGCAAAACTTTTTGCCAGCAAGGGATTGGTATCATCACGAAGCGTCCCCAATACGCCCACACGACCATCATCGCCTGTGACATAACCTTCAATGGGTGATTCAAAAATATTGCCTTTGGTATCGGTGCAAGTAATGGTTTCCAATCGCATCATGACGCGTGTGGTGGATAATTCTCCGTAAGCCCCTGCAATCACATGACACGTTTTCATCTCTCCTTTAAATTGTCGCGGTAAAATGGCATCACTCGTGAGTCGCATCAAAACCGGTAAAGGATTGCTGGATGCGGTGGTAGCAGTGGATGCATCCAACCCATTCAATAAAATTGCCTTGGCAAAACTTCCCACCGGAATGTATTCTTTGGAAGTTTTAGTGTCCGTTTGGGATTGCGACAGCGAGAACGATTGGGTCAAAATTCGCGGCTCTGTCATCAGATTTCCTGGCGAAAGATGAACACCCTGTTCAAAATCCGGTTGACGAATATCTTGCATATCATGCAAACGTCCTAATGATTGCTCTTCCAACAATTGCTTTAACCCATCCACTTGAATTTTCAGTGCATCCACACTTTCATTCGTTTGTGCTTGCCCTAATGATTTTAATTCAGCCATTTGTGTTTGAAGATTTTCTAAAGCACGCGCATTGTCATCCAATTTTTGCTCGGAGCGGTAAAGCCACAAATCTTCAATCGGAATGGTGTCATTGGCTAATGTTATTTTGGGTGGTTGTGAAGGCAGTGCAGGAGTAACCTTGTTCTTGGGACTGAACACTGTCCACATCAACACGACACAAAGAAGAATAACAACGAGAATGGCACGGTTGCGCTTTTGAGCGCTCAATCCATTCCAATGGGTTTGAAAACGTTTTTTAAATGGAGTCATGGTGTTTTATCCGGTAAGCCACAGTGTACTGAGCGCGTTCTATTTGATGAGACAGTAAAACCACGGCGATGGTGTTTTCATCCATCACATCCGATTCATGGATAACGTGTGTTTTGCGAGAATCATTGGTAATGACCAATATCTCACCCCTGTAATCTTTTCCCCAGTAATTGGCCACATGCGTGATAGCCAATTGGTTGTGGATGGTTTTTAAGGTCTTTTGGGTTAAGGGTTGTTTGAAAATCTCATCATTGCCTTGGTTATTGTGCATGGCTTCTAGCAATCGATGAATCTCATTATTTTTTTCATTTTCCACTACCTTCTCAATGCCTGCACTTGCATTATCCAGCGCAAGGGTTTGCGCGGTTTCACTGTCGGGCAATAACGTCAATGCGTAGGTAAATCCTTGCTCCGAAGTGATGTATAAATTCAGCTCTTTATCCAGGTTCGCGCTATGGGGTTTAATATAAAGCTCCCCCGATCGCTCATCATGCTGAAACTGGAATTGACCTTCGAGTGTTTTCACCCGCTCAATACGATCATTCGTTAAATAAATGCGGTTCAGATGCTTCGATGAAATAGAACCAGTGATTTTTTCCCCATCCTTAATGGGAATGTGTTGCATGGCATACAATGGCAGTAAAAAAAGCACACCTAAAAATCCCAGTAAAAAACGTTTCATGACACCACCTCTTCCATCTGCTTAATCCACAATCGACCCTGCTCATACAAAAATTGCAATTTAAATACTTTCGTGTGATGAAGTTGCTCACTTCCCAGTAGCAACACAAAATCCCCTACCACGTCGATAGTCAGATTATCGGTATCAATCGTAAATTCCCGGGGATAAAATGTGCTCATGATATTTTTTTGTTTAATGGCATCGGCATACACAATCAGTTGAGACTTAAGCGCAGGAATATGTTTTGGCGATACGTGAAAAAGCAATGTTTCAATTTGCGCATCGACCGATTGAGGGGTCGTACTGTAAACAAGTCGCGTGTAGTAATCCGCCATTTGACGCAAATAACTACTCGATACCTTTTTGGCTGTCAGCGTAAAAGGCTCTGTCACCACATCCGGTAACACCACAATACGTTCACGATTGCCTGCTAAAAGGACAATAATCAACAACAAAAATACTAAAAGAAATGCCGCAATTCCAAGGGCTACGCCCAAACGGTTGCGCACATGCACGAGTTGCGTTAATACCGAATCAAATTGACTTTTTATCATCCTAAAAACTCCCGAATGTGCGAAGGGGGCAAAAAACGCGTGGTATGCGGTAAATGCCAATATAAAACGCTCATAAAATGAGTGCCCTTGAAAGTTTGTTGGAGTTTGCGAAGCCCATACCCCATCACCACACACCCAATCAGTCCTAATAAAATGTGTTTAAAGATTAAGCCCATGACAAAAGGTCCACCAACCATCATCAATTGAGGGTAAGTCCATACTAAAAATTTAGGCGGTTCATCTAAATATTTGGGAACATAGATGGGTGTCATATGAGCGCCCCTGAGAGTGATAATAAAAAATCAGGGCCATACGCCATGACAAGCGCC
>CAYUEL010000144.1:0-2457 GCA_964443025.1 uncultured Gammaproteobacteria bacterium
CAATCCACTACCTAACAAGAATGGATTGCTTCGGCTCTGCGAGCCTCGCAAAGACTATCCTTATTTTTTAAAACTTCCAGTATTATCCCGCTTACGAGTTTCGGTAGAGGGTGTTGAGGAGCGTTCCCTGTTTAATTGTTGTA
The DNA here is from genome assembly GCA_964443025.1 of uncultured Gammaproteobacteria bacterium. Classification (GTDB taxonomy): domain Bacteria; phylum Pseudomonadota; class Gammaproteobacteria; order JABCZS01; family JABCZS01; genus JAJFKJ01. The sequence continues at coordinate 144 of CAYUEL010000144.1, forward strand.
GTAATGCCTCAACTTCATTAATCTTTCGATCAAAAATGTATAAAGAAAAATTAAAAGAGTATTCTACACGCTGTATGTTCTCAGTGGTGCTTAATAATAGTGCATTTGTGGCATTTAAAGTAGAATCATATGAAGAGATATCTTCTAACCTACGTTTTAAAGCTGCATCTTGAGTATTTTTCAGATCTTCCTCGATCTGATTCATGAATTCTCCAAGATAAGGTTGATTTGCTTCTAGACCAGTATTTTTTTTAATATTAGTCAATATAGTTTTGTAAGAGAGGATCTTTTCCTCCCAATCTTTATCGGTGATGCTAGAAAATGAGATATTTATATTTTCAACAGTCAGTTTAAATATTTTTCTGCTTTTCTTCTTTATCGTTTTTAAATTATCAAGCTCAGGTTTAAATTTCTTGATGAACTCATCCTTGTCTTTTTGTAGTGACTGTATTTTGTTTTTGTATTGCAATTCTAGAATGTCTTTCGAATCCGATTTAGAATCATAAGCAGGCGTTGTGGTTGTAGAACTCTTCATTGACTCAATGCTATTCTAAAATGAACATGCTGTAAAATTGAATATTTTAATAGTCGCAATTATTTTATTGCATGGGGGTTTATTAAGAAATCAACCGCGTTACATGAAGTTATCTTGAGTGAAATAATCCACGGGGTTGATCACCAGGATATTGTTTTTAACAAAAGGTTGTTTTAAATTTCCCACAATTTGAACTGTTTTTTTGGGTTGTAGCATAGCTGCGTAATATTGCAACGATCGCGACAATCCGGTGTCAGAAAGTTTCACTTCCATCAACAATTCAACAACACCCTCTTTAATAAATACGAAATCTACTTCACGACCTTCTTTGTCTCGAATGTAATGTAATTGGCAATTAAATCCATGATAATCTTCTAGGAAATTCATGCGCTTTAATAATGTGGTTGCTACTAAATTTTCTAAACGCGCACCTTCATCACCGAGCACATCTGCATTATCATAAAAATAGACTTTCGGTGGTTTAATAATGCTGCGTACAATTTTTTTTGTGTAAGGATAAATTGGAAATACGAGATACATTCGTTCTAGCAAAGTTAACCAATGTTTGGCTGTTTTATCCGAAATTTCTAAATCTCGTGCTAGGTTAGACAGGGTAATGGTACTGCCAACACGCTCTTTTAAATTATCTGCCATGAGGGATAACAATGAAAGATGACGAATAGGTTCTAAGTCTCTTACATCTTCCCGCAAAATGCGATCGAAGCGTTCTCGACGCCAGCGTCTTGCTTCGCGTTCATCATTTGTTAAAAAGGGCTCTGGAAATCCACCCAGAGTCATTAAACGTTGGTAGGCTTCTTGGGCTGAAAGTGCGCTTGGAAACTCATCTAAAGTGAAAGGATGTAATCGCCACGTATGGTATCGACCCACCAAAGAATCTCCGCCGCGTTTATAAACATCTAATCGTGCAGAACCTGTTACCAAGTATTCTTGGTGAGGCGGCCGCGAATCGTATACGCCTTTGATCCATTGTTTCCAGCGTGCATATTTGTGTAATTCATCGAAAACAATTAAAGGTGCGTTCAATTGCCAATGTTTTTTAATAATGGCGCGTCGATCTTCATCGACATCCCAATTAAAATATTGACCCTTTTCCCATTCCCCTTGTAATAAATGCTTTGCTAATGTGGTTTTACCCACTTGACGTGGACCACCTAAAAACACCATTTTGTTTTTTAGATCTTGTTTTATAAAAGGGGTGCAATAGCGTTCCATATTGTCTAACTCCTACATTGGCTTTGACTGTTTTTCCATGTGCTCCAAAATGGCCATGGCTATTTTGGAGTATAACACAAAATAGCCAGCCTTGAAAGTAAGTAAATTATTCATAATCAATTGAAATTTAATAAGTTTTTATGTGGTAGCTATTGGAGTTGACTTTTTATGCAGGTAATGTTAGTGTGTCGACTTGTACCTATGTATCTTACCTAACCATCGTTAGAAGAGGTTGAACATGCGTGAAACTGAGTTGCAGAATCTTGAATTGCAGAAACTTATTAATGGTATTACCCCAGATCAACCATGGTTGGTTTTACGTAATAAAGATATCGGCGATGAAGGTGCAAAAGCGATTGGGGAAGCCTTAAAAACAAATAAAATTTTAAAGAGATTGATTTTAGAGAATAATAACATCGGCGATGAAGGTGCAAAAGCGATTGGGGAAGCCTTAAAAACAAACACAACTTTAACGACGTTGGATTTAAATTATAATAACATCGGCGATGAAGGTGCAAAAGCGATTGGGGAAGCCTTAAAAACAAA
>CAYUEL010000144.1:2557-4148 GCA_964443025.1 uncultured Gammaproteobacteria bacterium
ATAATAACATCGGCGATGAAGGTGCAAAAGCGATTGGGGAAGCCTTAAAAACAAATAAAACTTTAAAGTCATTGGTTTTATTATGGAATAACAAAAACATAGGCCAAGTCGGTCGAGATGCGATTGGTGATGCTTTAGAAAAAAATGAAACTTTAACGATGTTGGATCTCAACTTTTACTTATCTGACTTATCTCCAAAAATAGATCAATACATTAAGCGAAATAGAGCATTGAATCACGTAGCTGTAAATGCTATAGCTACTTTCTATGCTTTAGGTTTATTAAAATCCGAAGATGACGCACTTCAACTTATGGCCCGTGCTGATGCAGTAGAAAAGAAAAATCTTGTTCTTCGTCACTCTACGCAAATTAACAAGGTAGGACAAAACAATAATAACAATAATAATGGATCTTGCTCTTATAAGCATAAGTAGTAACTTATCTATTAAGAAATCAACCGCATGATTTGCTCGCGCAATTTTGAAATAGTGGTAGATAATTCATCGACACGCGCTTTATCGCGCGCAACCAGATCAGCGGGGGCGCGGTCAACGTAACTGGCGTTTTGTAATTTGCCATTCAGCATCATATATTCTTTTTCTAATTTATCGATTTGTTTATTCAACCGTGCGACTTCTGCTTCAACATCAATGAAACCTTCGACAGGGACGTATATTTCTAAATGCCCGACAATGGCGCTCGCGCTCACAGGAACAACGGCATCATCTTTTAAAAATTCAACCCTTTCAATATGAGCCAATTGTTGCAGTAAATGATTCAGATGGTTCCACTGCGCTTGATCTTGCGTGGTTGCATGTTTCACCAACATCGGCAAACTTTGTTTCGGAGAAATATTCATTTCGCCGCGAATATTACGAGCCGATTCAATAATATTTTTCAACCAATCCATTTCTGCAACAGCCGTTTCATTCACTTTGCTCGCGTCAAATTGTGGATACGTTGCCAACATAATGGATTTGATATTGGGTTTTGTCATGTGCGAAACACGTTGCCAAATTTCTTCAGTGATATAAGGCATAAATGGATGCAATAATCGCAACACCGTTTCTAATACGGTAATGAGCGTATAACGCGCGCCATTCTGAATACGAATATTATCACTTTGCAACAAAGGTTTGGATAATTCTAAATACCAATCACAAAACTGATGCCAAACAAATTCGTAAGCGGCAAGGGCTGCAAAATCAAAACGGTACGTATCTAATCCATCACGAATGGCTTTAATCGCGAATTGCAATTTCGATTGAATGTAATGATCAGCCAAACTAAATTCGCATTCGCTTAAAGCAGGCAACGTTTCTACATTCATAAATACATAACGCGATGCGTTCCATAGTTTATTACAAAAGTTGCGATTACTCGCAATGCGATTCAAATCAAATTGAATGTGTCGATTGGTGGCGGGTAATGCACAAAAGGTAAAACGAACGGCGTCGGTTCCAAAAGGCGGAATTCCCTCAGGAAAATCGCGGCGCGTGTCTTTTTCAATTTGCTTGGCCAAGTGCGGTTGCATTAAACTGTCGGAGCGTTTTTTAACAAGTCCCTCGAGGTCGATTCCGTCGATTAAATC
>CAYUEL010000145.1:0-3976 GCA_964443025.1 uncultured Gammaproteobacteria bacterium
AGGAGAAACTCTCATGGATTACATTATTGCACCCTCAATTTTATCAGCGGATTTTGCACGCCTAGGCGAAGAAGTAAATGCCGTTCTTGAAGCAGGTGCGGATTGGATTCATGTGGATGTAATGGATAATCATTATGTTCCCAATTTGACGATGGGTCCTTTGGTCTGCAAAGCATTGCGTGATTATGGTGTAAACGCAACGTTGGATGTTCATTTGATGGTAACACCGGTCGATAGTTTAATACCGATGTTTAGTGATGCAGGCGCAGACATGATTACGTTTCATCCTGAAGCTACATTTCATGTGCATCGCACATTGGAATTAATTAAATCGCATGGATGTCAGGCAGGTGTTGCACTCAATCCTGCAACGCCTATTCATTTATTAGAAAATCTCATGCCTAATTTAGATATGATTTTATTGATGTCCGTGAATCCAGGTTTTGGCGGGCAAAGTTACATTCCACAAGTCACCGATAAAATTCGCCGTGTTCGCAATTTGATCGATAACAGTGGTTTTGATATTCGCTTGCAAGTGGATGGCGGCGTTAACGCTAATAATATTCACGATGTGGCGCAAGCGGGCGCAGATACATTCGTCATGGGCTCTGCCATTTTCAATACGGATGATTATGCGAAAACGATTGCTCAATTGAGATCCGCATTACCTAAAAAATAAATGTAGTTGTTATGTTACTTATAGTTGATAATTATGATTCGTTTACGTATAACTTGGCACAGTATTTTCAGATGCTGGGGCAAGAAGTCAATGTTATACGTAATGATGCGATCTCGTTGCATGAAATTGAGAAATTAAATCCTACGCACATTGTTTTATCACCGGGGCCTGGTCGTCCCGAACAAGCAGGTATCACTTTAGATGTGATTCAATGTTTTGCCGGAAAATTACCGATTTTGGGTGTTTGTTTGGGTCATCAAGCGATTGGATTATATTACGGTGCTCGCATTGTTCAAGCCAAACAAATCATGCATGGAAAAGCGAGCTTGGTGAATCATGATAATCAAGGATTATTTCAAGGGTTGAACCAACCTCTGGAAGTGATTCGTTACCACTCATTATTAATCGAACCTGGAACATTACCGCGTGATTTTACCGTGACAGCACAAACGGATGCAGGTGAAATCATGGCGATTCAGCATCAACAATTCCCTCTGTATGGTGTACAATTCCACCCAGAATCGATATTAACGCAACAAGGGTTGCAGTTGTTGAACAATTTTTTAATGGGGAGCCCGTCATTGCGAGGCCGTTAAGGCCGAAGCAATCCACAGAAGACATGGATTGCTTCGCCCCTTCGGGACTCGCAATGACGATTAAACAAAATGTCAAAAAACCTAGCATTACAAACATTTTTCATTATTATTGCCGCATTACTCATACTATTACCACAACTCCCATTCTACCCACTCCTTCCGCCTGATGAAGCAAGGTACGTTGAAATCCCACGCGAGATGGTTGAAAACAATGACATCATCGTCCCCCGTTTAAACGGTGTGATTTACCTTGAAAAACCCCCATTATTTTACTGGTTACAAACATTACCTATTAAATTATTTGGAATTCACGAAATAACCCTACGTTTTTGGAACGCATTCTTTGCGGCATTTACGTGCGGACTCATTTTTCTAGCGGGTTCCCTCTATTACAATAATCGCAAAGTAGGTTTTCTTGCAGCAAGCATGCTTTTTTCATCGTTGTTGTTTTATACGATGGCACATTTCATCAGCCTCGATATGACAATGAGCGCTTTTATTACAGGTTGTTTATTCAGTTTGTTGATCGGGTTCAACACGCCCATTGGACATAAGCGTCGCTATTGGTTTTATTTAGCTTATGTATTTGCAGCATTAGCCGTTTTAACAAAAGGTCTAATTGGATTCATGCTTCCTGGCGCCGTTGTGTTTTCGTGGCTTTTATTTACAAACCGTTGGCGTGAATTGTTACACGCTTATATTCCAACAGGACTCATTATTTTTCTTGCCATCACATTACCCTGGCATATCCTCGTTCAACTTCGCGTACCAGAATTTTTTGACTTCTATATCATTGGCCAACATTTCACACGTTATTTGACATTAGCGGAAGAGCGGTACGAACCCATTTGGTTTTTTATCCCTATTTTATTAATAGGTTTATTGCCATGGTTGCCATGGGTTATCTATTCGATATACAAACAATGCAAATACATTAAGCAAGAATTGTTTTTATTTTTATGGGTTATTATTATCTTTGCATTCTTTTCTATTTCGAAATCAAAATTAATCCCCTACATTTTACCGGTGCTTCCGCCGTTATTTTTAATGACCGCAAAGCATCTCATTGAACAACGTTCAAAATTATACGGAAAATTAGGGGTTTTTATTGCATCAGCCAGTATGATTACCTTTGCGATTGCTACACCCATCTGGGTTAATTATGCGGATCGTTCAATCAAACCCCTTGTGGTTCATGCAAAATCCTTAAATTACGATGAAGTAGTGGCGTTTGGTCGTTATTATCAAGATATTCCCGTGTATTTTGAGCATACCATTACATTAGTTGGCGGCCTCAATGAACTACGTTTTGGTACAACACTCGAAGATCACAGCGACCAATACCCGGAACATCCTGCATTTTGGGCGCGTTGGAACAATCCTCAGCATCGAATGATTGTGTTTTTAAGCCGAAATCGATATGATAACTTTTTACGCGAGAGCGAGGTCATCCCTTATACATTAGGCCAAACCTCGTATGTAATGGCCATCATTAATTGGGATCCGAATAAGCCGTGACAGAACCTGCATTTTTACCTTTTGCCAAACCCAATATTGATCAAGCAACGATCGATGAAGTAGTTGCTACATTAAAATCCGGTTGGATAACGACGGGCCCTAAAGTAAAACAATTTGAAAACATGTTACAAACCTATTGCGAAGCGCCTCATGCGTTGGCACTCAATTCAGGAACAGCAGGTTTACATTGTGCGTTATTGGCCATGGACATCGAGCCGGGCGATGAGGTTATTACAACACCCATGACATTTGCTGCAACGCTCAATACCATTGCGGTTGTCGGCGCAAAACCCGTATTAGTGGATATTGAACGCGGAACTCGTAACATCAATTTAGATTTAATTGAACAAGCGATCACGCCTAAAACCAAAGCGATCATGCCCGTGCATTTTGCAGGATTACCGGTGGATTGCGATAAATTATATGCGATTGCGAAGAAACATGATTTGCGTGTCATCGAAGATGGTGCGCATGCGATTGGTGCAGAATACAAAGGAAAACGTCTTGGAAGTTTTGGTGATGTGCAAATGTTTAGTTTTCATCCGAACAAAAATATCACAACGGGTGAAGGTGGCGCGGTTACCACGCGTGATCAAACGATTGCAGAAAAAATAGCTTGTTTGCGTTTTCATGGTATTGATCGCGAAGCATGGAATCGGTTTGGTAAACAAGGGAATCAGCATTATGCGGTGGTTGCAGCTGGGTTTAAATACAACATGCTTGATATGCAAGCGGCAATTGGATTACATCAATTACCCAAGCTCGATGATTTTATTACTGCGCGTACACACTGGGTAAAACGTTATACCGAAATTTTAAAAGATTGGCCAGAACTTGAATTACCCGTGCAACCAAAATATGAACACAAACATGCGTGGCATTTGTTTCAACCATTATTATCCGATAAATCACCTGTGGATCGCGATACATTCATGCAACAAATGAAAGATCATAATATTGGAACAGGATTCCATTACCAAGCGGTACATGCGTTTCCCTATTATCAAGATACATTCGGATACAAGTGGGGTGATTTCCCGGAAGCAGAATACGTGAGCGATCGTACCGTCAGCCTTCCCCTATTCCCCCATATGCGAGAGGACGAGTTTGATCGAGTGATTGAGGCGATGAGAAAGGTATTTAAGCACTTGTAAAATTGTCATTGCGAGGCCGTTAGGCCGAA
>CAYUEL010000146.1:0-3957 GCA_964443025.1 uncultured Gammaproteobacteria bacterium
ATCCTTCATTATCTAGCAAGAGTTCTGAGCTTATAAAATTTCAAAACATAACCAGACATAGCATGGTAGCTCAGGCTGTTTTCATTCTGGAGATGCCTCGCCTCGAAAATTTCTCACCCATACTCAATGGAAGTAAAATATCACAAGAATTTGCCTCCTATATGAAAGAAAAACATCAAGTCACTTTTAAAGCCACTTTTAATGGAAAAGATCAAGAAGAGCCTTGGTTGCTTGAGAATGCGTCCAAACTAGATGATATATTTGGTAAGTTTAAACAGACGAACGCGTGGACAGAATATGGCAAGACTCTATCCTGGGATCAGCGTAACCATTGAATAGAAAATTTTACCAAATTTATCGATATGTTCTTTGAAGTCAGGGTTATCAATGGTATTGTAATTGACGATATCAAACATATAGGGCAGGGGCAACTCTTGATCCAAAATAATTTTTATTTTTAACACGGTTTCTTCGGTGATGGGACCTTTCAACGCCATATCAATATCCGATCCGTTTTTGTAATTTCCCATGGCCCGTGATCCAAATATAATGGCTTCATGAACTTCGGGGAATTGCATCAATGTGCTTTTAATAAGAGAAGTAGATTTTTCTGGGATGCCAAAGTTCATATTAATTCGCGTTGTTATTGAAGAAAGTAAGAACGCCTAAAATGGCACCAAAGTAAGATTCTTTGATTTTAGTTAAAGCTAATTTTGCACGTTGTTCATTGTAAGTATGTGACATAAAATTGCGTTGTTCTAGCATTTCCATCCAAATTTCTCCATTATGGATTATCCCATGTTGAAAGGCTTCTTTAATAACATCACGGGGATAATTGGCTAGAATATCTTTGCTTTCAAGATAATCTTTCATGGTTTTCCAGGCTAGTTCAAATGTAAATTCAAAGCTTTGAATAATTCCTTGCTGCTCAAGTTTGTTAGGTTGATCGAGGTCAACCCCCAGTTTAAGAGTTTCAAAGGCTTTGTTGAAATTTTGTAACCGTTGTTTCCAACGTATTGATTTTTCGTTCATTCACTGATTTTAGCATAAATGGAGATACCATTGTCTTTCTTCAGTGCTACTATTGACATTTTTATAAATTGTTATTAAAATGACTTATAATCTAAACAGGTTTTTACTTAACCTATTGATTTATAAGTATTTTTATAATTCAAGATAGCCAGATTTCTAACGCAGTTGAGGGATATATGCCTTTTGAAAAATTCAGTGAGTCACAAGATTTAATAAATAAATATGATGCGATTATTGACCAGCACGGTCTTAATGATAAGGTTAATGTAAATTTTCACCCGAAAGTATTGTTTAAGATAACCGACGAAAACAAGCTATTTCTCGATTACTTAGTGAGCTGGAAAGCAATTCCTTCCTATATCACGGTCACGGCAAATAATAGTGAGCATTATTATCATTTTGAAGAATGCGATTTAAATATACTTGAACCGGCTATTAAGCTTTGGAATTTTGCAGCATCAGAACCTAACCGTGTGTCCATCAATCTTTGGAAGCAAGTGCGAATTAATCATATTATTGAGGAGATTAAAAAAGAGCTTAACCTTGATGATGAGGGTCTAAAAAAGCTCAATCTTGATAATAAGGCTCTAAAAAAGCTCAATCTTAATGATGAGGCTCTAAAAAAGCTTATAAAAAACCCTAATAGTGATGATAATCCTGAGAGTGATAATGGGAATATAAAAAAGTTTAGTAACATTGTTTTTCAACAGGGGTTTAGTAAACAAGCCTTCGGGTTTAATAGTCTGATAGTTTTTCCAACACGTGTGGCTGGGAATAAAGGATTGATGGATTTTTTAGTAGCAAGTAGATCTATTATAAATTACAGGAAAGAAGAGGTGCCCAATTATCCTGGGGAAAATCATTTTTATTACCAAATTACTGACAGTGTTAATTCAACTATAGCTCAAAACACTTCTAGTTTAGATAAATATCAAGCGAGTTGTGATTTAGATAGATTTGAAAATGCGCTTCAATGTTACCAACATTATCAACATCTCTCTAAAGAAGAGAAAGAAGCTATACTAGGGTATTTGAAGCAACGAAATCCGGTACAAGCGAATAATAATAACAATAATAATGACAATAATTCTTTTGAAAATCCCCAGAAACAAAGGCGCTTGAATAATGGTTCACCGTTTTGGTTAATTGCATATTCCCCTGGCAATTCTGATGATGACGCTAATAATTTTGATGCCGATTATGATGACGCTAATAATCTTGATGCTGCTAATAATCTTGATGCCGATTATGATGACGCTAATAATCTTGATGCCATTGCTGATGACGTCATGGATAAATTATGCAAGGGAAAGTCTCTAAGATAGTAATAATAAAAGACTCGGTACACAGGGGGCATTTTTATCGGTCGTACAGGGTACGACCCCTACAATAATTAATTGGCGTTGGGTAGACATTCTTATTAAATTCTATTAATATAGCTTACATTGATGTTAGGAGAAATAATATGCCGTTGATACGATTATTAGAATTTAGTCCTACTCTTGAGGGTAACCGTTTTAATGAAATCGTTCAAAGGCTGGTTCCTGGAAATCAAATCAGCCAACCTACTGAATTGTTTAAATTGAGTACTTTTACAGCGGTATCTGAAAATGAAAAGCTTCTCAAATACTTGCAAGTAAATAATGTGATTTGTGGTTTTAAGAAGCTTCTTCATGGGGATATTTATCTTTTGATAAATAGCGAATGCGATCTTGATGGATTGGAGAAAGTGCTTACTTGTTACAACGCATTAAATAATAAAGCTCGGGAAGAAGCAATAAAAAATTGGACACCCTATGTGGAAAGTGTGACACCGCAACCGGTTTCGCATTATCCTGACGCTGGGGGTCTCTCACTTAGTACAACGTATAGAGATATTGACGCATATTATTCCCTACGTTATACGTGGGATAGACTAGCATGGTATAAAGCAAAGCATGAAGCAAAGCATGAAGCAAAGTATGAAGCAAACACTAAAAACGATAAGTTAGAAAGCAATAAATTAGAAGAATCGACGAGATCTTTATTTAAAAACCACTAACTATCATTAGTTATTTTTGCTCACGAAGGGTATAATCCCTTCTTATTATGAAATCCACAAAACTGCAAAAATATTTGGCTGATCTCGGTTTGGGGTCGCGTCGCGAAATTGAAACCTGGATCGAGGCGGGGCGACTCAGCGTTAATGGTGAAAGGGCGCACATTGGCCAACGCGTTATGCCAGAAGATAAGATTAAGCTTGATGACAAAGAAATAACCCATTCCACATCCAAAGATTCGCAAGCGCCATTGCGTGTGATCGCTTATTACAAACCTATCGGAAAAGTATGTACGCGAAGCGATGAAAAGGGTCGTCCAAATGTATTTGAAGACTTGCCGTCTTTGGATGAGGGGCGATGGATCATGGTGGGGCGTTTGGATATCAACACGGCTGGTTTATTATTGTTTACAAACAATGGTGAATTTGCGCATCAACTCATGCATCCGAGTAATCAAATTGAACGCGAATACGCGGTGCGCGTGTTTGGAAGCGTGTCTCCGGATATCATTGAACGTTTGCTTGAAGGTGTTATGTTAGAAGACGGAATGGCAAAATTTAAGTCCATTGAGCAAAAAGGCGGTAACAAAGTTAATCAATGGTTTCATGTGATATTAACGCGCGGTAAAAATCGCGAAGTACGACGGTTGTGGAATTCACAAGGCATCGACGTGAATCGTTTAATTCGTGTACGTTTTGGTAGTATGCTGCTGCCCAAAGAGTTAGTGCCGGGTAAAACAATGGATCTTTCTTCCCAACAAATTGATGCGCTATTTACTTTGTTGAAGTAGTTTTCCCTCACCCTAGCCCTCTCCCGCGTTTAATACTTTACTTTGTAGTAAACCCAACTCGCGGGAGAGGGAACAACTTATTCATTCCCTCTCCTG
>CAYUEL010000147.1:0-3866 GCA_964443025.1 uncultured Gammaproteobacteria bacterium
CTGAGCCAAAAGCACATTTTGCTTTTCTAAACCTCCTTATAAAAGAAAAAATTAAAGTTTTAATAGACAAACCTGTCATTGCGCCCCTGAATGTGATTAACAGTGAAAGCCAAGCGCTTCAAATTAAAAAACAATACCTCCATCTGTTGCAGCTTGCTGAACAAAATAAGGTGTCAGTCACTGTTCAATGCCAGAGACGTTATGACCGTAGATATAAGGCTATTCGCGATCTCATCAATAATACAACTCGTTTGTACAATGTCCCCATTACCAATATACAAATTTACCACTCAGACGGGGCATTTAATATGCCAGATGAGTTTTGGAGCAGGGAGAACCATCCTTACAAATATGGATATGGAAAGCTTTTTCACAGCGGGTATCACTTCTTAGATTTATTATCACAATTTTTGGAATTTGACGGTATCAGTGATAACAAAATTCCAGACGCTTGCACACTATCGACCGCACATTATGATCCGGACGATCAACTCTTGACTTTAAATCAAGATTTTTATAAAAAAATTTTCCCACATAAAAATTACAGTGAAGAGTTCAAAAAATGGGAGCAGGGTGAATATGCTTTATTGGGTGAACTGGATTTTTCCGGCCTACTTGAATTTACAAAAAATCAAAAAACCATTACGACAGCTACGTTTAACTTAATTCAATCTGGGTTCTCGAGGCGATCTTGGCCGGAGCTGCCAGTAGACACCTATAAGGGAAATGGCCGAATCCGACACGAATCCATCTGCCTGCATATGGGCCCTTTGATGAGCATTCAAATTCACAGCTATCAATCCAGAGAAGTAAAAGACAGGGAAAAGGAAGGGGCATCACAAACATTACCGGGCGGTTTGGAACATTTTGATGTTTTTATATTTCGTAATAATGGCTTAATTGGTGGCAAACCCTTTGAGTGTATAAAAGGTTCGGATTTATTCCCTCCCGAAGTTTTACATGATCCATCATTTATTGGATACAATGAGTTATCTCGCGATACTTGTCTGAAAGAGTTTTTATATTCTGATAAATCTGAGTCTGGGCTGTTTGAGCAATCTTTCACCATCGATTTAATAACACATGCTTATTTATCGATGGCAAATAACAGAAAAGGTCATTCAGCACCCTTAAATTTTTCGATACTACTAAAAAATAAGCGTAATGATTCACTCCAAGCACAAAAATTTAATCAACGCTTACCATTCGATAATAATTTACCTTATTATTCTATGCACCAAAAAACGCCAGCTACAGCACCCCAGATAGCTCACACAGCATGGCAATATAATCAATTCAAACGTGCTAGTAAAAACATTTTCACTGCAGTGGCAGCTGCCAGCATGATGAGCTTAAGTTTGTTGGGATATCAAACATTTTTAACACAACAGCAAGAAAAAGTTAAAGCTCCTAGAGAAGAACTTACCAATGTTACACCTCGCGCTTGGTGGCGAAAATTTTAACTAAACAAACTGGCATGTTGCGGAGTAGCGCGTTTATCTTCCGTTTGTTTGAGATTATTAAGCTCTGCAATTGCCGCATCAGCAGTGGGACGTTGTTTTGTTTCTTGCGCCCAACAACGCGTGACTAAGCTGGTGTAACCCGCTGGGGTGTTATCGGGTAGTGTCGGTCGATTGCCACTGTTTATTTTCAGAGCGATTTGCGTATCTTTCATTCCTTGATATGGCGTTTGATGATTGGCAAGTTCTGATAATACCATCGCAAATGCAAAGATATCGGTTTGTACTGTGTATTCGTATTCATCCACATCCGGGTCTAAGAGTTCGGGCGCCATCCACGGTGTTGTACCGCACGCTGATTTCGTTTTACCACTTTGGCTTTGTTGTTTGGTGGTCGAAAGTCCAAAATCCGATATTTTTGCATTTTGCTTTTCATCTAATAATACATTTAAACTTTTTAAATCCCGATGAATCACATTTCTGGTATGTAAATACGACAATCCTTTGCCTATGTCTAATGCGAGTTCAATGCGTTTCAACCATTGGACAGTGGAAGATAGATTCTTTTGCAAATAATCATACAACGAACCGCCTTCCATGTATTCCAATACTAAACACCGATAAGGTTCTAAACATATTCCTACAATCCTTAAGGTATAACGCGAATGAAGTTTGGCCATGTGCGCCGCTTCACTTTGAAATTGAGTCAACACCTGCGAATTATTGCTACCCATGTTTAATTGCTTGACCGCAACGTCTTCATGCCCATGCTTGGCTTTAAATACTCGTCCATAAGCGCCTTCACCTAATTCCTTTTCAATCTTTAAATCAGCATAAGGAATGATTTCTAACGTGGAAGCAAAAGATGAAGTAGATTCAGTTGCGCTACCGCTGGAAGCAGTGGAGACAGTCGGTTGAGATTGTTGAGATACAGGCGCTGAAGCCACCGCAGTGGAATGACTTTCTTTGGCGTTGTTGTTTGAGTTACTCTGATTTTGTACTAAAGGTTTATCCTTCGTCGTGTTGTTGTTTGAATTAGTAGCGCTTTGTACCGTAGGCTTAGTCTTAGCATCCATGCCCCATTCTTTTGAAGCTTCATTGAATAAATAATCTACTACCGCCTGACCTTTGCTTTTATTCTCAACTTTTTGGTTTCTTTGGTCTCTATAGTCTTTGGCTAAATCAAGAGCATTTTGACCTCTATTATTTTTTGTATCCCATTGAGCGCCTTGCCTTACCAGGTAACGCACTACAGCTAGCTCACCATTCCAAGCAGCCCGCATGAGTGCAGTTTCGCCACCAGTACTTTTTTCATTAAGCGCAACGCCCTTCTCAAGTAGATAGCGAACCCCCTCAAGAAAACCCACTGCAGCTGCGAAGAATAGAGGGGCTCTCCCACCACTATCTTTCTCATTCCACGGGACTTTTTTTTCATCCACTAAATAACGCATCATAGGAAGTGTTCTTGCCCAGCAAGCAGGATTGTACTTATGCAACGGGACCTTTTTCTCATCCGCTAAATAACGTACAATTTTCCAATGATCATGCTCCACGGCCTTTTCGAGCGCTCCAGAGATGTCTTTGCTCCCTTTGTCTAGTAAGTAGCGCACTATTTCAAAATGGCCTCCGTCAGCAGCCCACGCGACTGCTGTGTGGTTTAGAAATCCCCTTTCATCTAGCTTGGCTCCATTGTCAGCTAAGTAGCGCACCACTTCAAAATGACCTCGGTCAGCAGCCCAGATGAGAGCCGTCCTACCATCATCCTCTTTTTCATTGATATCCACCGGTGCTGAAAAAATACCGCCCTTTACTAGTGCCTTGACACGTTTCAAATCCCCGTTATAGGCAGCGTAGCTTAACTTTGTCCATGTCATGATAACTTTCCTTGTTTATTTCATTAATCAAGCATTTGGCTTTCTTAGATTTCAAAAAATCTTGCACCTTTGAAATAGCCTAGGTTACCAATACAACAACCATAAAATAAAGTCAAATAAAGTGAAATGATTATTGAAATTAATCCTTCCATTCACAGAATTTAATAAATTTTGCTAGCTTTATCATCTGCTCCCGCTTTATTCGCTACCGCTCTCGCCGCATCCAATTCCGAATATCCTTGTGCTTGCATAATACGGGCACGCTGCGCTTTTTCATCTTTCTCTGTCATGGCTAATGCAAGTGTTAAGCGTGGCGGAACAACTGCAGTATAAAAATTCTTGACGACGCGAAAAGTAAACCGCTTCGGTATAACAACGGGGTTGTTTTTTAATGGAAGCATGGGTTTAATTTTTTGGATGAAGCGGATGCTACGTCAAGGAAGAATTCTGTAAGAGATTGTGTATTTCACTCGGTTTGATCTGATGTCACTTTCAACAATTCCTTGCGCAGATTTTGTAGTTCAAAATGCAA
>CAYUEL010000148.1:0-3864 GCA_964443025.1 uncultured Gammaproteobacteria bacterium
TGCAATCCCAAACAAATGCCTAAATAAGGCACTTTATTTTCACGCGCAAATTGCGTGGCTTTAATCTTTCCTTCAACACCCCGTTTACCAAAACCTCCAGGAACTAAAATGGCATTCAATGCCGTTAACGCAGCCGTGCCTTCCTTCTCAATATCTTCCGAATGAATATATTCAATTTGTACTTTTGTTTTGGTTTGAATCCCTGCATGTAATAATGCTTCTGCTAACGATTTATATGCATCCGCTAATTCAACGTATTTCCCGACAATACCAATGGTCACTTTGGTTTGCGGTTCCGTTAAACCTTTGACCACCGCGTGCCATTGCGATAAATCCGCTTCGGGCGCTGTAATACCAAATTTTTCGATGATGATATCGTCGAGCCCTTGTTTGTGTAACACTTCAGGCATGCGATAAATCGTATCAACATTGTAACTCGTAATCACCGCACGTTTTTCAACGTTCGTGAACAACGCAATTTTTTCACGGGCCGATTCAGGCAGCGGATCTTCCGCACGGCAAATGACCACATCCGGTTGAATACCAATGGAACGTAACTCTTTCACGGAATGTTGTGTCGGTTTTGTTTTCGTTTCGCCGGATGTACTTAAATAAGGCACGAGGGTTAAATGAATGAATAAACTATTGGCACGGCCAATTTCTAAACTGAGCTGTCGAATGGCTTCTAAAAAGGGTAATGACTCAATGTCACCAACCGTACCACCAATTTCAACCAACGCAATGTCTGTGTCTTGCGCACCGCGCTTAATGCGATTAATAATCGCGTCGGTGATATGGGGAATGACTTGAATGGTTTTGCCCAGGTAATCGCCACGACGTTCTTTTTGCAACACTTCCCAGTAAATCTGACCGGTGGTAAAGCTGTTGTTTTTGGTCATCTTCGTGCGAACGAACCGTTCGTAATGGCCTAAATCGAGATCGGTTTCAGCCCCATCTTGGGTCACGAACACTTCACCGTGCTGCAACGGATTCATCGTGCCAGGATCCACATTGATATAGGGGTCCAGTTTCATCAGGGTGACTTTGAGCCCCCTGGCCTCTAAAATAGCGGCAAGCGATGATGCGGCAATCCCCTTGCCCAAGGATGACACTACCCCACCTGTAACGAAGATATATCGAGCCATGGCTTATCCTTAGATTCAATGGCTTACTATACCAAATATGTGAGTGTAGCTCAATTTATCGTGTTTACACCGACTATCAAAGCGAGGTAGAATACTACCCAACCAACTTAGAAAATGAGAAATGCCTAAAAACCCTCAGCCCCAATCCTACAGCCTTTCAGCAAAGTTTTTAATTTATGGCCTGCCAGTCATTGCCATTGCCGGGCTTTGGGCAAGATTTTACGACCTGTGTGAATCTGAAAGCGACTCCCTCAGCACGGGTATAGCTTCACTCGGGTCTTTATTATGTCCATTGTATTATTTAGCGAAACAAGCACCCGCATACGATTCTAACGAAGGCGAAAGCTGCCTTACCAGCTTTGTACCTCAACTTTATGATAAAAACGATCTATTAAAAAGCCATATATCTTTTGCCAATACCCCAGACGACGTAAAAAATGCTTTTAAATTAGGTTATAAAATTGATGACGGATTCGGCAGATTTGAAAATACTCTCTGTCATACCAAAGTAATGAATCATGATTACACTTCCTTATTAAATATTTACGGTTCATTGTCTCCCAAAGACAAAATAAAAATAGATGTAGCAAAAGACTTTAACGGACGTACCACCTGTCATTTAGGCGCTGTCACTTGCGCCCCTGGACCTGTGCAACGCACCTTGATCACACCTCACAATGCTATGATGGCTGATAAAAATGGCGTGACATTACCCATGTTAGCCGCAGCAGGTTTTATGAATCTTCAAACAACACAACATCTTTTCGAAACCATTGGGAAAGATAATCTTGCAAAAGCATTCGCTGCAAAAGATAATCAAGGTCGAAGTGTGAAAGATTATAGCCAATTATCCAAAGAAGAAACCATGAAAATTCTTGAGGAATTTGAAGTAGATCCTTATAAAGCCAACAACCATTGTTTTAATGCGTTTAATATGGGCAGCGAAGCCATGCCCATTTGCACTGTATCAAGTAACACTACCTATCTCATGGAACAAGATTTTGAAATTGGCATAGTCAAAGTGGCAACCGAACCCTATATTTGCATTAAAGCTACAAAAAATAATCTTAAAAAAATAAACAATCTTGCTGATGTGAATGATAATACCTTTGCAAAAACCCGAGCTGCTCTGGATGGCGAAGTTTATGGTGGATTAACGCGAGAGAAAAAACATAAATTATGGCTTGCCCATCAGAAAGAATCTAAGCGATTATTAAAAGAAGGTATTTCTTCAAAACCCCTAATTGATGTTATGATGCAACGACGTGAAGCTAATCAAGATATATTTAAATTTAATAGGGGGAAGAAAACAAATGGGTGATACACTCACTGCTTATTATAATACCATCAAGGCTGGCTGGATAGCGCGTTGGAAAGGTTTGACTAAGGATGAACTGAAAAACGAATTGAGTGAAACATCAAAAATTTGTTTGGTGGCTGCATTTGAATCTGAGATTCGAGACAGATTATCTGACGATGATATACGCGACATGATTAACAAGAGTACCCTTGTGGCTATAAATATTAAAGAAACTCCTACTATTTTCAATTCCCTTAGCCAAGACTTGCGCGATTTAATTAATCAGCATCTCGACGATGATACCCCAGATATGTGTGTTAAGAAATTCAAATAGCCCTGACATTTTTGACCATTATCCTAAAATAAAAAGATAAATGAAATCGTATCCAACGCCAAAGAGTAACGCCCCTCCGGGGCTTGTTTATTCTATCTCATCTTACCCCCCATTTGTCGCGTCTGCGACGCGACTACATGGGGGGCTAGCATTGTGACGCGCCTATGGCGCTGATGGGAAAAATCATAAAATGAGCTTGATTAATATATGGCAGAACTATTTATTTCAGAGATACATCGGATCTTTTAGGAGTTGTCAATCGACTCTCAATTTCTTGAAGACTCATTCCAGTTTTATCGTGCAACATTTTAGCGGCGTTTTGTTGTTCAGGTGTCATGAGTGAATACACTAATTGAGCTGCCTCTGTACACTTTGCACACATTAAGTCTATAAATCCTTCATAACCTTTAGCTGCTTCAGAACTCATGGCAGCTTTTTGCTCCTCTGGGGTCATTTTGGTTAAAATCCACTCAATTGTAGGCATATGACGGCTTAAAAGAGTTGAGCGAAATACATAATAATCATTCTTGCTGATTGCTTGCTTTTGCTCTGCAATGTCCAATCGTTTGTAGAGCGCTTCAGCCATTTCTACTTTTCCTCGCCAACACGCGTAGCGAAAAAAGTCATACCCCACTCTTGTAAAGAAATCTTCCTCTAGGGGGTCAAGTTGTATTAGCTGCCTATATCCCCAGTCAAATATATCAACATGACCTTTGATCACACATCTGGAAAAGAATCTATCGTAGATCTGTGACGTCAATACTTCTAATTTTTTATCATTGGGTATTTGATTATAAACCCATTTAGCTATATCCAAATGCCCCTCCTCTACAGCTGAGTAAAAAATTTGTTCCATTAACTCGGGATGAGGCGGTTTTTCTTCAATACGCTCTTTTAGTGACTGAAATAAACCTAATTGAGACAGTGTATTTAAATCCATCTCTTTAATAGTTTCAGCGGTAACAGATTCAGGTAATAAAAGAGTTGAAATTGTTGCTATGGATTCTTTTAAACCCTCGCAAATAACTTTGATGTGTTCTGGTGGAGTCGAATTGTTTTCTAAAAAATGTTTCGATAGTAGCGTA
>CAYUEL010000149.1:0-3811 GCA_964443025.1 uncultured Gammaproteobacteria bacterium
TTACAGTGATCATGCAGGGTGATTAAAAGCGCACGGGTGAGCGTCTTTGAATCAGCCTCGGTGAGGGGGGTAGGGGGCGTATAGCCAGGGATGATCTTGCCTATAATGGGTTTAGCCCCCAGCCCATCCAATAACCAATCTGAGGTAACAAGAACACCCAGCCCTTTAAAAGCCTCTACCACCTTTTGGACGTTTTTTGGAGCAAGGTTACCTCTTTCACTTTGTGGGTTTTCCCAATTTTGCAGGGTGCCAGGGTGAACCCCTGACTTTTGATAGAACTCTTCCCGAGAAAGCTTAAGGGTTTCGCGTAGCTTTCGTATACGGTTAGCTCTGGCGGCTATTATAGCGGGGCTGGGCTTTTTGGGTGGCTTTCGCATGAATAATATCCCTAATTTTGCGGATGCCTGTGGCCATTTAACTATGGACAATATCTCACATGACTTAGAGAGATTACCTACATATTTCTATGAATTCGTGCGCTAGAATTCATAAATTAAGTTAAAAGCAGGCCCAAGCGCTTACCAGAGTTTAAGGTAGGTATGCAATGTCTGCAAGTTGTAAGTGAAGGTGTATGTAGGAGTGCCAAAAAATGCTAGAAAAAGATATCCATATCATTTTGAATGCGATGGGCATTCAATCACCCACAAAGGCGCAAATAAAGGCGACCCAACGTGCGCTAAAAGAAGTGGTCATCACTTATCGGATGAAAGACTCATCTTTGACTACAACGCACCGATCGTATTTACATTGGACCCTCCAAGGTTATACGCCCGAGCGAATCGCTAAGGTAATGGGAATTAAAACAAGTACCGTTTATGAGCATCGAGGTGACATTAAAAAGCGCATGAATTGCAATACGATGGAACAGGTCATCATTAAAGCTTTTCAATTGGGTTATTTAAATCTTTCTGAGGATTCAGAGCAACAATTCAATATGATAGCCATTCGTTTGCTTGAGCAAAATGGTTTGGACAAACCTACTCAAGAACAAATTGATAAAGTAGAAGCTGCGTTATGGCAATTGCACTGGTCCCATGAGGGCACTTCCAAACATGCCAACCATTTCAATAGCTTTACACAGAACAATATCCGTTCTTTTCAAATGGGTGGATGAAGTCAGGAGATGATATGAACATCAGCAACGAACAACGTCTTAATATGCTTGCAATCGAATTGTTGGAACAAGAAGGGCATGACCAGCCTACTCAACAACAAATCGATACGATGGAATGGCATTTGAAACGGTTACGTGAAGTTGAGGTAGCGTCATTTTATGTTAAAAACAAGCAAAAATTGAGCGCATGATAAATTTTTAATAAGATAAATGAGGGTGCAGGAATGGCAATCGGTATGGTGAAGTGGTTTTGCAATAGAAAAGGTTATGGATTTATCTCATTGTTGGATGAATTAGAGAAAGATGTTTTTATACATCACTGTGAAATTCTGGGTAAAGGATACAACCTAGTTTACCAAGGACAAATAGCTGAATTTGATGTGATAGAAAACGCCAGAGGACTTAGAGCGGTCAGTATTCAGATAGACGTTGATGAAATGACTTTACAACAACACGCAGACAAGATAGCAAAAGCTAAAACTTTATCGCATGTTGATAAGGGGCGAAACACGAAACAAGGCAGTTGAGTGTGACTGACCATGCAAGGAAGCGGGTATGAGGGCATGGTGTTCCCGATGCGATGGCATCGGGTTCAACATTCAAATGTGAGGTATTTATGAAATCGTGTCAATACAAAGTCCTTTTAATTGAAGATGATTTGGTTAGCTGTCATTTTATGAAGCAGCTACTTAAATCGGAAGGTATTGCTGTGGATGCGGTTGGAACAGGTCAAAAGGGTATAGAAAAGTTTGAGCAAAACCCCAATCGCTACAATCTGGTTATGACAGATATGGAATTACCTGATACGAATGGAATTGAAATCATAAAGAGCATTCGCCGAGAGTCTAAAATACCCATTGTTGCGATATCTTGTCGGATGAATGAAGGATTGCGTAAAACCTGTTTAAAAGAGGGTGCAGAAGAAGCATACAGTAAGCCATTGAGTCAATCTAATTTAGCGAAAATCAAATCGCTCCTTTTAAAGACGGTGATATCCGATAAGCTGTATCAAGCATTATCTTTATATAACAAGGGATATGATCGCAAAGCCTGTGCGCAAGCGATGAACGTTACAGAAAATACGTTTGCGTGGTATTTAAAGAAAATTAGAGCAAAATTTAATATTCGCTCAAGAATACAGATGATGGAATTAGAAAAAAAATTGCAATGTGATTTTTGAGCCGATGCCATTCGGATTAACAATTAATTTCTAGCCAAGGTTGGCAATTTACTTTTTTGGGGCGGTTAAAATGAGTGAAAGCTTAATGCTTATCTTTTTAATAACGGAGTTGTAGTAGTATGAAAATCACTACTTTTTCACAAGCCAAGGGAAAATTTGAGGAAATTGGATTCAATCCAAAAATAGCAGGACCCTATGCTGAACTAACAAACTCCTACCTTGGTGATTCACCCTATTTGGGCTCCAAGGAGAAAGAAGCTCTTACAAACATTTTCATTAAATTCGCTGCATTACTCGATAGCTTAGAGCCTGAACAAGTTAATAAATATAAAACCGTTAATACATTTGTGCAAAATTTACTTTGTATGGCACAAATATATTATTGTGTTTCAAAGAAAAAAACAACACAGAGTGATGTAGAACTTTTTACTAAGGCACGTATGGGCATTAAAGTAATACTTCAAATATACGAGAAAATTGAAGGAAAGGAATCGGATAAGGATTATCAGCTTACTGTTTCGGAAGTAAACCGTTTAGTAGATGACTTAAAATACTCCGTGCATATTGAAACTGCGGCAGTAACAGAAAATAAAGAAAAAACGCCAGACTTTAAAACAGCCAAGCACTCTGCTGGAGCGGTTGAAGCGACTCTGGTGGCTAGTTTTATCAGTCTAGATCGCTTTATTAAATTTCTAATACACGAAAAAGGTGGCATTTATGCCGTGATTGGTATCGCTTTACTTGATTCGGCTCGTTTCGTGATGTATTGCTGGAATATGAGCAAGAAAAAAGAGCAAGGCGATCGGCCTTTAAAAATTCATGCAAATTTTCTCTTTTATCTCTTTAAAGCAACTGTATCGATCGCAGGTGTTGTCTTGATTTATGCAGGTACAACGCTACTAGGATTTGCAGCCATTATTCTAGGCGGGGCAGTTGCAACGTTGCGTCATGGAGTCAAAGCATTAAATTATGGATATGACTGGCTTATCGCGAATGATGACTTTAGCAAAAATAAAGCCAAATCCAATGGAACGAAAGCTTTAATAGGTGCAATGATTATCACAGGGTTTGTATTATATACTTTTTTTCCTGAGTTAATCCTGTTTTCGATCCTACCCCTTAAGGATATTGCGTATGGTCTTGTCATGGCTGGAGCCAGTTATATTCTCCTTTCATTTATCTCAAGCATGGTTGCCGAAAAAGTGAACCAATATACGAAGTTGGAAAACATTGCAGACAGTAATGCACTCGACTCCGGTAATACAGCGCCCAATGCTCAAACATTGATGCCGGGTCAAGGGGGTTCGCTTCACCCTTCATTGCACGCTGCTCCGAGCGCGGGGACAAGCAGGGGTCCTATCACGGATAGTAATAATAACCTAGATAATGAAGTGAAAAGAAATGAATTTAATGAAGAAATTAAAGCGAGGTAAAAATGAGACGTAAAGACCCAAAAGATATTAATGCGTATTCCGGCGGATTCGAACATTGATTACGGTTTTATCCGAACAGGGATT
>CAYUEL010000150.1:0-3734 GCA_964443025.1 uncultured Gammaproteobacteria bacterium
AGGGAAGTGTATGCCAATTGATAGTGGTATTTTAGATAAACTGCGTCGTAATGATGCGTCGTTGAAGGAACTTAATTTACACAACAAAGCATTAACAGCTGCGGATATCCGGCTTCTATGTGAAGCCTCGGAAGGAAACACCAGCCTTCAAAGTCTTGACCTTGGGTACAACAGTTTCGGGGTTGAGGGGATGAAGCATTTGGTAGCAGCACTTTCAGCAAACACTAGCCTTCAATCGCTTAACCTTGGGTATAATGGGATCGGGACTGTAGGAATGAAGTGCTTAGCGGAAGGTCTTTCAAAAAACACAACCCTTCAAACGCTTGATCTTTGCCATAATAACCTTGGTGATGAGGGAATGAAATTTTTGGCGGAAGGTCTTTCAAAAAATACAACCCTTGAAACGCTTACCCTTTGGGGCAACAATTTCGGTGATGAGGGAATGAAGTGTTTGGCACAAGGTCTTTCGAAAAACACCCGCCTTCAAACGCTTCTCCTTGCTGGCAACGGATTTGGTATTGAAGGAGAGAAGTACAAGAAGCAAATTGAACTCCATCTTGAGCATAACAAAAAACTAGCTGAAGGCCGTAAGAGCTCGGTTAGCAACAACAATACTCATGCGCGACCCAATGTTACGGCTGTTTCGCAACCCATCCCTATGCAAACTGATTCTTCTGCACCTACGACATATTACGGTGTAAGTTATCACTCGTATTACAACTCAAACAACAACAACAATAATAATGCAAATCAAAATAAAAACAACAATTCAACCTATTATTTTAATAAAAGTAATAACTCAAACAACAGTTCAAATAACAGCAACACGCCAACCTTTCAGGCTTCTGCTGATACAAAAATTGATAAAGATATCCTGGACAAGCTGCGCCGTAATGATGCATCGTTGAAGGAACTTGATTTACGCGATAAAGCATTAACAGTTGCGGATATCCGGCTTCTCTGTGAAGCCTTGGAAGGAAACACAACCCTTCAAACGCTTAACCTTTCGGGCAACAAGTTCGGTGCTGAGGGAATGAGGTGTTTGGCGGAAGGTCTTTCGAAAAACACCAGCCTTCAATCGCTTTACATTGGGAATAATAGACTCGATATTGAGGGAATGAAGTGCTTGGTGGAAGGTCTTTCAAAAAACACCAACCTACAAAGGCTTGATCTTGGGTATAACTACCTCGGTGCTGAAGGAGAGAAGTACAAAGCGCAAATTGAACTCCATCTTGAGCGCAACAAAAAAACAGCTGAAGAGCGTAAACATTCGCTCAGCAATAACAACAATACTCATGGGCGACCCAATATTACGGCTGTTTCACAACTCACCCCTACACAAACTGTTTTTTCTGCATCGACGACACAGTTTCAAAAACCACCCGCAGCGGCGTCGAACAACAACTCAAATTACGGTGCAAGTTATCACTCGTATTACAACTCAAACAACAACAATAATGCAAATAAGAATAACACGTCAACCTTTCAGACTTCTGCCAATACAAAAATTGATAAAGATACCCTGGACAAGCTGCGACGTAACGATGCATCGTTGAAGGAACTTGATTTACGCGATAAAGCATTAACAGTTGTGGATATCCGGCTTTTATGTGAAGCCTTGGAAGGAAACACTAGTATTCAAACCCTTAATCTTGGGGGTAACGTTCTCGGTGCTGAGGGAATCAAGCATCTGGCAGCCGTGCTTTCAAAAAACACAACCCTTCAAACGCTTAACCTTAAGTATAACGACCTCGGTGATAAGGAAATGAAGTACTTGGTGGAAGGTCTTTCAAAAAACACCAGCCTACAAACGCTCCACCTTGAGAATAACAAACTCGGTGATGAGGGGATGAAATTTTTGGCGGAATGGCTTTCAAAAAACACAACCCTTCAAAAGCTTGACCTTTATGGCAACGCCATCGGCGATGAGGGGATGAAGCATTTGGCGCGAGCACTTTCAACAAACACCAACCTTCAATGGCTTTACCTTGAGGGCAACGGATTTGGTATTGAGGGAGGGAAGTACGAGGCGCAAATTGAACGCCATCTTCAGCGTAACAAAAAACCAGCGGAAGAGCGTAAGAACTCGGCCAGTAATAACAGTAATGCTGATGCATCACCTCAAGCTACACTAGCGATACAGCCTGCTACGAATGCTATTATTTCTGCATCATCACCCGTAAATGTTTTATCACTGCCACGACCCACTAAACCATCAGTACCGCTCGCATTAAATGAACATTCAAATTCTTCACATCCCAATAGCAATAATACAAATAATAATTCAAATTATAACTCCAATAACAATAATACAAACAACAGTTCCAATAACAACAACACACCCACTCCTTCTGAACAATTTACTTTGTGGGCGAATTCAGAAACGGTTGCTAATTTAGCTTTTTTAAAGAATTTATCTCCTGAAACAAAGCAATACCTAGAGAATTTAAAATCTGAGGAACGTAAAGAGCTTCATGTGAAGGTTAATGAATTAGTGAAACAACAGGCTGAATTACGCACCAGTCTCGATCCGGCGATACGTGCTCAACAGGCTGATGCTCAATTGCAACAAGCGATTCAAGGTATTAATCAACATCCCAACACAAAGATATATTTTGAGACATTACTTCGCACAATGGATGAAACGTTGCTCGCAAGCTTGGTGATTGGTTCAGGCAAAATAGCTCAAGCACCGGCTTTAACATCGAGAATGTTTAGTGGTGCAACGCAAATTGCAAGTGCATTCATTCTTCCGGCAGCACCTTTTTTATCCTTAGCCAATCAAGTCGTGGGTGGTTTAGGGGATATCAGCAATTTTAGAGATGCAAGAAAACTCGCTCACTGGGTGATGGTTTCTTCTGAAATTCCCACACTGAGTCTTGCATTAGCGGCTGAGTGCACAAAAGTAAAGCAACACGCTATTAAAACGAATCAACCGATGAATGCACCAGCCCAATCCTTACTAACAAGACTTAAGGATAAATGCAAAGTCATATTTGAGCAATTCAAAGCGGGCGAGTGGTTCAAGGAAACAGAAGAGCAAGCCATATTGGATGCTTATACTCTACTTGACTACATGATGACACAACAGCCTCATGATACTGCGCAAGAGAAGAAAGTTGCGGAATTGGTGGGTTATTTGACGGGGCAATCCATCACTCCAATACCTACTGCAACCACCACTGCAACGAATCATCCAACGGTTATTGCAGCGGCACAAGCATCAGCTTCAGCCGCTTCGGCACAGGATTTAAATGCATTCATGGTGGAAATGCGGGAGGTTAAATTAAAACTACAACAAGCCGAGGAAACAGCAAAGCTCGCACAAGTACAAGCACAAGCCAGTGCAAAGTTGGCACAAGAACAGGCTGACGAAAACAGGCGTTTGAAGGATGGGTTTGCTGCACAGCAACTGGAAATAAACCGATTGAAACAGCGTCAAACCGAGGACGATAAACGGAATGAGTTATTTGGAAATCCACGTGATGATCGACAGAATGGGCCTCAAATTCTAATTGGGCAAGATGTACTAAAAGACCAGAATTTACCACAACATATGACGCTAACAAAGCTGGTAGTTTTTACCTATAAAAAAGTGCAAGAGAATGGAGCAACTCTTGCTGCAGTAATAGATGCAACCACCGTTTTACAAGATAATGTGCAACAAATCAGCGATGATCAAGAAGGTTTATACAAAAGCCAAGCGCAACAACAACGTAAAAATGAGAGAGAAA
>CAYUEL010000151.1:0-3676 GCA_964443025.1 uncultured Gammaproteobacteria bacterium
CTGATTTACGTCGGGTTTGGTGAACGGCGCTTCGAACTGCCTTACCGTGATTGAAATCTCTTAATGCTAATTGCACCACTGCTTCTGCCTCTGGCATGATATCTTCATAAATGGCAACGCTTGCATCATTCACACGTTCGTTTAATATCCCTTGATACGCTGCCCAACCGGGACCTGCACCCACCCATTTGGATACATGCGAAGGCATGGGTACTTCATGAGGTGGAAGTACTTGTTCTGATCCTAATAGAACCATCAATGATTCAGCATCGGCTTGATACAAACCCCAATAAACCTCATGTTGACGCGCATCCAATGCAGCCATGACATAATCCGCTTTAAACTGCTGATGCGCCATCAGCGCGATACTTCGTAAACTGGAAATCGGTAAGACGGGAATATCCGCGCCAAATGCCAAACCTTGCGTGACACCTGCCGCAATGCGCAATCCTGTAAAACTGCCGGGACCGCAACCAAAGGCAATGGCATCGAGTTGTTTCAGGGTTAATCCTGTTTCCGCCAATAGGGTTTCCACCAAACCCAATATTCGTTGAGCATGTTCCCGAGGTGCTACGATTTTACGCGTATAAATTTGATTGTTCACGGCAAGGGCTGCTGAACACAAATCAGTGGTTGTATCAATGGCAAGGATTTTTGATGTCATAAGGAAATATCATACCTTAAAAGACCGGACTTAGCCAAAGTGTGGATCGCAAGGCAAAAGACGAGGAAAAAGCGGAGCATACACGCTAGTATGTGAGCATTTTTCCTCGTCTTTTAACGATGCGAGGCATACTTTGGATAAGTCCGGAAATAAAAAGGCCCGGTATGAACCGGGCCTTCGCTCTCCCTAAACCTCTGCCCTTATATCAAAGCTCAGGGCGAGAGATAAGCACTGACTCGCTTATACAGCGGGTGTCGGTGCTACAGCAGGACGCGCGCGGCGACGTGCTGAAGGGCGACGTTTTGCAGCTGCGCGACGACGGCGTTTTGGAGCTGCAGTTTTCTTAGCAGCTTTACGTTTGCCACGTTTAGCAGTTGATTTACGTTTTGTCGTGCCAGTAGCTTTCTTAGCTTTACGCTTTTTGCCAGAAGATTTTACTGTCTTCTTAGCTTTAGCAGCAAGCTTTTTCAAAGCAGCTTTAAGTTGCTTTTTAAGCTTAGTCACTTCACGTTTATGAGCAGCTTTCGCTTTTTTCACAGCAGCTTTTGCTTTTTTAAGAGCAGCAGCACCACCAGCAGTTTTACGTTTAGCAGATACTTTACGTTTCTTGCCAGCTGTCGATTTACGAGCTTTACGTGCACCAGCTGTTTTACGAGTTGATTTACGTTTAGCTTTCACTTTGCGTTTCTTTGTAGCCATGTTTTGTCTCCTGAACTACCTGATATAAGGGCGGTTATTAAAAAACTTAGCACATATACAGATAACTTCCACAAATTTCCTGGATTTTTTTCATTCACGTAGAACAAAAAAACCTCAGGTTCCTAGTATATTATTGTTTTATAGAATATTTTTGTACTTAATGCAACTTTTTAATAAAATAATTTTTTTTTGATTTGGGTTCAATTTTTCCTTTTGTAGGTCGATAGTACCTTTGAGAGATTATATAATATATATAGAGTCTGAAAACAATTATGACCAAACACAGTGATAAAACACAGTCTGAGCTGCTCGATATTGTCAAAGGCAGCAAAGAAGAAACCAAGCAAAGCGAGCATACGCATGCGCTTCCGCATAAGCTTTATCTGTTACCCTTGGTGGAGCGTCCATTTTTCCCCCCACAAACGTTACCGTTATTATTAGACGTTGACCCTTGGCTTACAACCATTCAAAAAGCCATGGAAGATGGCGCCAACATTGCCGGTCTTGTACTTTCCCGAGCTGAATCCTCCGATAAGGCCACTCCTCGCGACATCTACCATATTGGTACAACCATCCGCTTGCACCAACCCGTTCAATCCGAGGAACAGGTTCAAATCATCGCAGAAGGGATACGCCGTTTTAAAATTAAAAAGTGGCTTCATAAATCACCCCCTTTCCTTGTTGAGGTTGAATACCCCGAGGAACATGAGACACATTACCCCGAACAAGATAAAGCCTACAGCATGGCAATTATTAATACGCTCAAAGAACTGATTCCTTTAAATCCGTTATACAGTGAAGAACTTAAGTTCTTTTTAAAGCGATTTATTCCTAACGACCCATCCCACCTTGCCGACTTTGCCGCTTCGCTTACCAGCGGCTCCCGCGAAGAGTTGCAAACGGTTTTGAGCATGTTGGATGTGAATAAGCGTCTGAAGAAGGTCGTTGTGTTATTGAGGAAAGAAGTCGAATTAGTTAAGTTACAGGCGCGCATCAGCCAAGAAGTTGAAGAAAAGATGACTGAATCTCAACGCCAGTTCTTTCTCAATGAGCAATTGAAAGCCATTCAGAAAGAGCTTGGGATTGCGAAGGATGATCGCACCGTCGAAGTCGATAAATTTGAGGAAAAAATCACGCACTTAGATTTGCCCGATCACGCCCTCACTCGCATCGAAGATGAAATGGATAAGTTGGCGGTACTAGAACTGGGTTCGCCAGAATATACCATCACGAGAAATTATTTAGATATATTAACCTCGTTGCCTTGGAACCATTATTCCAAAGATAAACTGGGTTTAAAACATGCTCGCAGCGTCCTCAATAAAGAATACGAAGGTTTGGATGATATCAAAGATCGTATTATTGAATTCATTGCCGTAGGTGCGTTGCGTGGAAAAATTGGCGGATCAATTTTGTTATTCGTCGGTCCTCCGGGTGTGGGTAAAACATCGATCGGACGTTCTATTGCAAAAGCCGTGGGACGCCAGTTTTATCGTTTCTCCGTCGGCGGTATGCGCGACGAAGCAGAAATTAAAGGACATCGACGCACATACGTGGGCGCGATGCCAGGTAAAATCATTCAATGCTTAAAAGAAGTGGGTTACGCCAACCCAATCATCATGATCGATGAGATTGATAAGATTGGTAGTTCGTATCAAGGTGATCCCGCCTCTGCCCTTCTCGAAGTACTAGACCCCGAACAAAATCGTGATTTTCTGGATCATTACTTAGACGTGCGTTTTAACCTATCCAAGATATTATTCATTTGCACCGCAAACCAAATGGATACGATCCCCAAAGCATTATTAGATAGGATGGAAGTATTACACCTCGCCGGTTATATCAACGAAGAAAAGCTTAAAATTGCCCAGAAGCATTTATGGCCACGTTGCTTGAAAAAATCCGGTTTAACCCGATCACAATTACGCCTCACTGATAGCGCACTGAAAGATATCGTCGAAAACTATGCACGTGAAGCCGGTGTTCGTTCCTTGGAAAAATACTTAGGTCGTATTGCCCGTAAAGCCGCCGTGAAAATTGTCAGTGGTAAAACCGAACGGATATCCGTTAAACAACGTGACATTCAATCGTACTTAGGTTTAGCACCCTTTTCTGATGAAAAAACAATGGAAGGAGTAGGTATTGTCACAGGCCTCGCTTGGACCGCACTAGGAGGCGTTATTTTAAGTATTGAAGCAATCAAGCATGAAGCCAAGACTCGCGACTTCAAGGCTACAGGACAATTAGGCGCGGTTATGAAGGAATCTGCAGAACTGGCCTTCAGTTATGTGTTAAGTACGTTGGAGCAACGTC
>CAYUEL010000152.1:0-631 GCA_964443025.1 uncultured Gammaproteobacteria bacterium
GGTGTAGGCTCATTTTTGAAGTAACATTATTATGATACTGTGTGATTATTTTCAAGTCGCTTTTTAGTGCATTTATTTCAACAGGAAAAAGTTTTTGGTGTTGCATTACATACTTGCTTTGCTCAACATATTTTTCAGTTAACCCTGAAGTTTCTGTGGTTAATGTAGTATTATCTGATTCGATAGCATGAACTTCTTCAGATAATGTTTTGAATTCTTTTAATGCTTCGCGGTATTCATTTTGTTGTTGACTTTTATGATGAGCTGAAAGTGCTGAAAAGAAAAGAGAGACCGCTCCTACAACAATAAGCAGCGTATGCCATGCTGCCTCTGTGAAGTCCTCCGCTACTTCGAATGCATCAACAGTAAAGCCAAAAACCATCGAAATAACAGCTGCTACAGGTAAAATAACCTTACGTAACAGGTATCCGAGTGTATAAAAAATATTTTTTTGTTTTTCTTCTTCGTAGTAATGTTTGGTTTCTGGGTTAATTAGTTTATGAGTGGGGGGGTCTGAAATTTGTTCGAATTCATTATCTTGGGTGCTATATTTCTCAATGATTTGTTGGATGAAAACATTATGAGAATTTTTATTTATAAGTCATCATCTGTAATATCGTCAAACGTGTCA
>CAYUEL010000152.1:641-3658 GCA_964443025.1 uncultured Gammaproteobacteria bacterium
TTATGAGAATTTTTATTTATTTTGGCAATTATTGCTTTAATTTCATCGCGTAGGGTTGCTTTCTTTTGCTCCATAAGTTCGATTTCTTTTTTTAATTCTGATAAATTGCTGAATAACACTTCACGTTTTATTTTTAATGATAGTTGCGTATTCTCAAGTTCTTGTTTCTTTTCTATCAATGATGCATGCTGTATACGTACTTTATTTGTACGATCTAGCCGTTCATTGCTTTTACAATAACCCGTATAACCAACCAAAAACCCTGTTAATGCAGAGAAGCCAATAAAGGGGAGAAAGTACACGAGTTCAAAGGGTAAAAAGCCAATCATGCCAGCGATCAAATAGAGGGCAACAGGAATACCGAAACCTTCTAAAAAGCCACGAATTGCATGAATGAAATGAAGTTTCTGATACACGTGGTGCATGGCATACCTCCAATCATTTACCTATTATAGTGAGTAAATAACCTAAATGGAAGCGATAAAAGCCTTTTCATGGTAGAATTTGGTTCAAAATGAATGGAGAAACTCATGCGCACACGGTTTGCCCCCAGCCCTACGGGCGATTTACATATTGGCGGTGTAAGAACAGCATTGTTTAATTACTTAATGGCCAAGCAACATCATGGCCAGTTTATTCTACGTATTGAAGATACTGATAGTGCGCGCTCAACAAAAGCATCTATCGATGTTATTTTAGAAGGTTTAAAGTGGTTAGACCTTCATTGGGATGAAGGTCCTTTTTTCCAAATGGAACATTTGCCTCGTTATCATGAAGTGGCTGAACTATTGATTAAGCAAGGGCATGCATATCGATGCGATTGTTCACCTGAACGTTTGATGGCGGTGCGTGAGCAACAGCTACTTGAAAAACAAAAAACTCGGTACGATGGCCATTGCCGCGAGCGCAATATCAGCAAAGATGTTCATCACGTTGTTCGGTTTAAAACGCCAGTAGAAGGGGATATCACGTTCCATGATCTTATTCGTGGTGCTATCACCATTAATAATAATGAATTAGATGACGTTGTGTTGTTACGTGAAGATGGGGTTCCCACGTATAATTTTTCTGTTGTTATTGATGATCATGACATGAAGATTACGCATGTGATTCGAGGAGATGATCATATCAACAACACGCCGCGTCAAATTAATCTTTATCGTGCAATGAATTGGAGTATTCCACACTTTGCGCATGTCCCTATGATTTTGGGTGAAGATGGAAAGCGCTTATCGAAACGTCATGGCGCAACGAATATTTTAGATTACCAAAAAATGGGGTATTTACCGAAGGCTATTTTAAATTATTTGGTTCGATTGGGTTGGTCTCATGGCGACCAAGAATTATTTTCTATCGAAGATATGATTGCGAATTTTGATTTAAAACATATTTCACATTCACCTGCTATTTTAAGCAAAGATAAATTGGATTGGCTCAATCAACATTACATGAAAGAAATGCCATTACCTGAATTAACACAATTAGTCAAACCATTTTTTGAAGCAGCGGGGTATGATTTATCGCAAGGTCCATCATTGGAACAGCTCGTTGCTTTATACGTTGAACGTGCAAAAACATTGCAAGATATGGCAACACAATGTGCTTATTTTTATCAGAAACCTGTTGTGGAGCCAGAGGCTGCAGAAAAATTACAAGCTGAATATACACAACGTGTTTTATTCGCTGCGAAAACACAATTTGCTGCATTAAAAGATTGGCAACCCGACACTATTAAATTAGCCATCAAAGCCTTGTGTGATGAGTTGGGTTTAAAAATGGGGCAGGTGGGTCCGGTGTTGCGTGTTGTTACAACGGGAACCATGCATTCACCCGCTCTCGATCAAACGCTTTCATTGCTAGGGAAATCAGCAGTGTTAGATCGATTGAGCTTGTAATAGCGGGAAGGAATGTGAGCGTTGAAATATTTTTTAATGACTTGCTCTGCAGCATTCATTTCATCACATTTTTGAAAAGATTCGCAAAAATCAAATTTATTAGGTAATGTGCGCGCATAATATTTTACAAATGTCCGCCCTTGCAATAATGCAAGTTTTTCGCTACCTAATAATGCGCATAATCCATTTAAATGTTTTGACAATAGTAATCCAATTTCAGAATGCGAAGGAATAATATAGGGTTTTTCTTCAAGTTTCGCCATTAGTTGCTCAATCAACCAAGGCTGTCCCACACCCGCTCTGCCAATCATGGCTCCCGCACATCCAGTATCAAGCATGCGACGCAGTGAATCAATGCATGCAATATCCCCATTACCAATCACCGGAATTTTCAAAGCGTTTACAAAAAAAGAAATATCATCATAAAAACAATTAACATCATAACCATGCGTCCAATGTCGACCGTGAACTGTAATAAAATCAGCGCCCGCATCTGAAACGGCATTGGCAATGTCTTGATTAAAGCGATCATCACTATTTGCATCAACACGAATTTTGATAGACACTGGAAGTGTTGTATTGTTTTTCATTGCGCAAATCAAATGATACAAAGTCGACGCTTGCGACAATAAATGCGATCCTGACTTTTTACTTCTAACTTTTTTAACTGGACAACCGCAGTTCAAATCAATTAAATCTGCACCATAATCGCTTACAATTTTTGTAGCCAATCCCAATTCATTCACATCATTTGATGACAGTTGAAAGCAAACTGCTTTTTCAGATGGATCTTTTGTAATAAAGCGTCTCTGCAATTTTTTAGAAGCATGAATCAGTGTTTTGCAAGAGATCATTTCCGTATAAGAAAAAGCACAAGTAAAAATAAGTGAACGAAAGGGCGCGCAACTAATACCCGCCAAAGGACCTTGAACGAGGCGGCAGTTGTATTGCTTATCTTTAATAAGAAATGCCTGAGTCATAGACTGCCAATTTATCATTGACAGCTAAGTTGCGCTAGCATAAAATCGCCTTCTTGCTCGGGGCTATAGCTCAGCTGGGAGAGCGCTTGCATGGCATGCAAGAGGTCGTCGGTTCGATCCCGATTAGCTCCAGAAGTTTCAA
>CAYUEL010000153.1:0-3634 GCA_964443025.1 uncultured Gammaproteobacteria bacterium
GAAACACTGACCGCATTTTCCAAATAATTTTTAAGTTCATTTTCGTTATGCACGATTTCCATCGCACGCCCACCCAATACATAAGAAGGACGCACAACCAAAGGATAACCTAATTTGCTAGCTTTTTCTAAACCAAAAGCCACTGTTTTTGCCGTACAATTCGGGGGTTGCTTTAAATTCAAGCGATCTAACATTTGGCTGAAACGTTCGCGATCTTCCGCACGATCAATGGCGTCTGGTGATGTACCAATGATAGGAACACCGGCTGCTTCTAATGCTTTCGCTAATTTTAACGGTGTTTGCCCCCCGTATTGAACAATCACCCCTTTGGGTTTTTCAATACGTACCACTTCTAAAACATCTTCCAGTGTCAGTGGTTCAAAATACAAGCGATCCGAAATATTGTAATCTGTAGAAACAGTTTCAGGATTACAATTTACCATGATGGTTTCATAACCGGATTCTTTCATGGCTAACGCCGCATGCACACAACAATAATCAAACTCAATGCCTTGACCAATGCGATTAGGGCCACCGCCTAATACAATCACTTTATCCCGCGTGGTTGGATGAGATTCACAAAACGGCTCATAGGTTGAATACATGTAGGCTGTATTACTGGCAAATTCAGCAGCACAGGTATCAACACGTTTATACACCGGATGAATATGATAATCATCGCGCAACTTACGCACCGCTTGTTCACTCATGCCTAATAATGTTGCCAATCGTTGATCTGAAAATCCTTTACGTTTCAGCTGATACAATGCTTCTTTATTGAGACCCGCCTGACCTTTCTGCATCACGGTTTTTTCAGCATTCACAAGATCTTCAATTTGTGCTAAAAACCAATGATCAATATGCGACCATTGTTGAATATGTTCGCGTGTGACACCGGCACGAAATGCATCTGCGACATACCATAAACGCGCGGGCCCCGGTGTTGAAATCTCAGATCGCAATAGTTCTAATGCATCAGGTGATGTTGGATCTATTTTTGGATCTAATCCACTGACACCAATTTCCAAACCGCGCAATGCTTTTTGTAATGATTCTTGAAAGGTTCGGCCAATCGCCATCACTTCGCCCACCGATTTCATTTGTGTTGTTAATTTAGTATTGGCTTGAGGAAACTTTTCAAAGTTAAAACGTGGAATTTTTGTTACTACATAATCAATACTGGGTTCAAAAGATGCAGGTGTTGTGCCCCCTGTAATTTCATTTTTTAATTCATCTAATGTATAACCTACTGCTAATTTCGCTGCAACTCTCGCAATAGGAAAGCCCGTTGCTTTTGAAGCTAATGCAGATGAACGTGATACACGCGGGTTCATTTCAATCACAACTAAACGACCCGTTTCAGGACAAATAGCAAACTGAACATTTGATCCGCCGGTATCAACACCGATCTCACGTAATACCTTAATCGATGCATCGCGCATCACTTGATATTCTTTATCCGTCAATGTTTGTGAAGGTGCTACGGTAATGGAATCACCCGTATGTACGCCCATCGGATCCAAATTTTCAATGGAACAAACGATAATGCAATTATCAGCTTTATCACGCACCACTTCCATTTCAAATTCTTTCCATCCAATGATGGATTCTTCAATCAACAATTCATGTGTGGGCGATAATTCAAAGCCTCGTGTACAAATCTCTTCAAATTCTTCGTGATTATAAGCAATACCACCACCCGACCCACCCATTGTAAACGAGGGACGAATAATCGTCGGATATCCCAGTTGCGCTTGTACTTGTTTTGCTTCTTCTAAACTGTGTGCAACCGATGAACGTGGAACACCCAAACCAATTTTCTTCATGGCCACGCGAAATTGTTCTCTATCTTCCGCTTTATCAATGGCTTCTTTAGTCGCACCAATCATTTCAATATTGTATTTTTCTAATATACCTTTTCGAGAAAGATCGAGTGCACAATTTAATGCAGTTTGTCCACCCATCGTCGGTAATAACGCATCGGGCCGCTCTTTTTCAATGATCTTTTCTAATACGCGCCAATGAATGGGTTCAATGTAAGTGACATCGGCATATTCTGGATCCGTCATGATCGTTGCAGGATTTGAATTCACCAGAATAACTTTATAACCTTCTTCACGTAAGGCCGCGCACGCTTGCGCACCTGAATAATCAAATTCACACGCTTGTCCGATCACAATCGGACCTGCGCCAATAATCAATATCGATTTAATATCAGTTCGCTTTGGCATTGCTTCGTTGCTCTTGTTGTGCGCTTATATGCGCTTGCATCATTTCAATAAACTGTTCAAATAAATTGCGTGCATCATGTGGGCCTGGGGACGCTTCCGGATGCCCTTGAAATGCAAAGGCAGGCGCATCTAGAGCGCGAATACCTTGAATAGTTTTATCAAATAAACTCGTGTGAGTGATTTCACAATTTTTCGGTAAAGTAGTTTCATCCACGGCAAAACCATGATTTTGTGATGTAATCCACACTTGTTTCGTTTTATGATCTAACACCGGATGATTCGCACCGTGATGACCAAATTTCATTTTAAATGTTTTAGCGCCTAATGCTAATGCTAATAATTGATGACCTAAACAAATACCAAAGATAGGCATCTTTTGTTTCAGTAATGTTTGAATCATTTTAATCGCATAATCACAAGGTTGCGGATCACCAGGGCCATTCGATAAAAATACACCGTCGGGTTCGTAATCTAAAATTTCTGACGCGGATGTTGTTGCAGGAACAACGGTAACATTGCATCCATGTTCTACCAACAATCGTAAAATATTATGCTTCACACCAAAATCAACGGCTACGACATTAAACCGTTTTTGTTGTTTTGTGTCGCGTATTTGTCCAGGTGTTAACCATATA
Organism: uncultured Gammaproteobacteria bacterium; assembly: GCA_964443025.1. Classification (GTDB taxonomy): domain Bacteria; phylum Pseudomonadota; class Gammaproteobacteria; order JABCZS01; family JABCZS01; genus JAJFKJ01. Next base: position 2,867 of record CAYUEL010000153.1, read on the forward strand.
CGTTCTTGCCAAACATAAGGTTGCTTGCAACTGACCACTTTCGCTAAATCCATTCCATTCAAAGAAGGACATTCGCAGGCTAATTTTTTTGCTTTTTCGGGATCAATTGAACCCGCCATGATACAACCTCGCTGTGCGCCTTTCACACGTAAAATACGGGTTAATTCACGGGTATCTATATCACTGATAGCAACGACTTTTTGGGTTTGTAAGTATTCCGATAAGGTGTGTTGCGAACGCCAGCTTGAAGCCACCAGCGATAAATCACGAATAATTAATCCTTTGGCATAAGCCTGACTCGATTCATTGTCTTGGTCATTTGTACCTACATTCCCGATGTGAGGATAGGTCAAGGTGACTATTTGTTCTGCATAAGAAGGATCAGAAAGGATTTCTTGATAACCCGTCATGGCGGTATTAAAGACCACTTCCCCTGTCGCAACCCCCAAATGCCCGATGGCCTTGCCTTCAAACAAGGTACCATCTTCTAAGGCCAATATGGCAGGCTGATACAAAGTGTCCTCCGACTGCAACGAGCTAGAAGGATTGTAGCCTGTTTCGGCCAAGAAAACTAGGGTTGAAAAGGAGGCCGCACTAGGGGGCTCCCGCCGACTCTGCGCGCGGCGTTTTTTATGGCTGCCACACCGAACCGCGATGATCTTATCCGTGAGCCGCGAACACGAGAGCGGATGTAGAAAATCAATTATAAAATCAATGACTCATCCGATCGCTCGTTAACACTCGCGCTCTGACTCGAGATGAGCGGTA
>CAYUEL010000154.1:0-3624 GCA_964443025.1 uncultured Gammaproteobacteria bacterium
GTGAATTACGTCCAACGGTTGCGCGATTGCTTAAAAAATTCATGGATTACCATGCTAAATGAGTTGGGTTTAAACCCTTCGACGATTGCATTAGGTTTAACACGCGTATCGGATGTATACAAACGCATTCATCCTTCATTTAAATTTAATTGTCCTGTTGTAACGGTGGCTGGAACTAATGGCAAAGGTTCAACGGTTGCAGCGTTAAGTGCTATTGCGCAACAAGATGGATTACGTGTTGCAACTTATACATCACCGCATCTGCATTATTTTAATGAACGTATTCAATTAAATAATAAACCTATTAGTGATGATGACTTATCATGGGCGTTAAACATCGTTCAAGAAGCGCGCGGTGATATATCGCTTACGTATTTTGAATTGACAACGCTTGTTGCATTTGTCTATTTTTTACGGGAAAAACCTGATTTAATTGTGCTTGAAGTTGGTATGGGTGGACGCTTAGACGCTGTTAATATCATTGATGCTGATGTTGCTATTATCACGCACATTGCAAAAGATCATACGCAATGGTTGGGAGATACGTTAGAAAAAATTGCATTGGAAAAAGCGGGTATTATGCGAGCGAGAAAACCGGTTGTGATTGGAAATACACCGTTGTTTGAGACATTAGCGCATCAGGCTGTTCAGGTGGGTGCGATCGTTCATCGGCCTGATACATTCATACAACACAGTCATTTGCATCCGAATAGTTTGGCTTGTGCATTAAAAGCAGCGGAATTGCTCGGGATTTATGGAGATAAAAATGCAACCATTCCGTTATTGCAATCATTAACATTGCAGGGGCGTTATCAAAAGCAACGGGTGAATGGGTATTTAGAAATCACCGATGTTGCGCACAATCAAGATGCGATGGAAAATCTTGTGTCGCGGCTCAAGCAGGAGACGTATCAAACATTGCATGTGGTGATTGGCATGTTGGCAGATAAAGATATTGAAGCAGCCGTTCAACCCCTTCATGCACTTAATCCACATTATTATTGCGTTTCCATTGAGGGGGATCGTGGTTTATCCGCTGCTGATTTGGTTTTGCGCATGAATTATGAAGGTCCGATCGAATGTTTTGAAACGGTGGCTTATGCACGGGCGGGTGCGTTGAAGCGGATAAATAAGGAAGATATTTTGTTGATAACCGGTTCATTCCATATTGTCGGTTCGCCGTTTTCTACATCCGCTCTCTAGCGTTCGCGGTTCTGAGGGCGGGATAGCGCGTTGAGTCTTCCATCAGAACCGCGCGCAGCACAACCTCCTTTTGTGTTATAATGATGCCCATGAATACAACACTCAAACAACGGATGGCGGGTGCCATTTTCATCTTGTCTTTAGGGGTTATTCTTATCCCGGTGATACTGGAAAAGCCTCTCGTCGAATCTGCCCCACGATATAGTGAGAAACCTAAATCACCCGCGCCGCCGGAAGCGGATGGCGTATCGCAGATTAACTACGTTTTTAATGAGATAGAACAAAACTTTGAGAAGCAGTCTGAGATTGTTTTAGCATCAACGCCTGAAGCGTCTCAATCCCAAGAAGCCCCTAAAGAAGAAGCCTTAGAACCTACTCAGCCCGCTCAACCTGTTCCTAAGGCCACACCCACTTCGGCCAAAACTAAGGTAGCTGCGGCAACCGCATCTGAACGTATTTCTACGGTCCATGGGGATTGGACGATTCAATTGGGGGCCTTTTCTAATCCTGAGAATGCCAATGGGTTGATAACCAAGCTGAACCAACAGGGGTTTCAATCCTATATTAAACAAGTGCCAGGGCAGGAACTGGTTCGTGTGTTTGTGGCGCCCGGGGTGGGTCATGAAGATGCTGAAGCATTGTTAACGCAGCTTAATAATGAAATGGGCTTAAAAGGAATTATTGTTCGCTTTAGGGAGTGATGGGTCATGTTATTTACCCTGGTTGACTGGGTCATTATAATTGTCATTATTTTTTCCACCCTTATTAGCCTTTGGCGCGGCGCGGCGCGCGAAGTACTTTCGCTACTCACTTGGCTTGTTGCCATCTGGGTGGCATTCACTTATTACACCGCTCTTGAACCCGCATTAGTACCCTATGTCGAAGCGCCTGAATTACGTATGGCGATTACCTTCACGATTTTATTGGTGGCTGTGGTTATTGTCGGTACGATCATTGCCAAAGTTGTTTCGACGGCTATTAATTCGGTAGGTTTATCAGGATTGGACCGAATCTTAGGATTGGGATTTGGATGCTTGCGTGGCGTATTGATATTAGCCATTTTCGTATTATTGGCAGGCTTTACGGAGCTGCCATCGGAACCATGGTGGAAAGACTCCACGTTGATCCCTCATCTTAAGGTTGTTGGAACCTACCTGATGGATTGGCTTGGTCAGCAGGGTTTTGAACCATTTAAAACAGAGCCCACGAATGGTATAATGCAAGACTATTCTGAAAGTCCTTAAAAGGTAGAACCAAATCTATGTGCGGCATCGTTGGAATTTTAGCTCAAAGCGCGGTTCAACAAGACATGTTTGATGCCCTAACGGTGTTACAACACCGTGGCCAAGATGCAGCCGGTATGATCACCACTGATGGCGATCACTTCTATTTGCGCAAAGCCAATGGACTTGTGCGCGATGTGTTTCATCAACGTCACATGGATCGCTTGCATGGTCATGCGGGAATTGGTCATGTGCGTTATCCAACAGCGGGAACCAGCAGCGAATCCGAGGCGCAACCATTTTATATCAACGCACCATTTGGAATTGCATTGGCGCACAATGGTAATTTAACGAATTATGCTGCATTGCGTACGCAATTAGTGAATGAATATCACCGTCATATTAATACGGAATCTGATTCTGAAGTATTATTAAATGTATTGGCGCATCACTTGCAAAAAGCACCGCAAGCAACGCCTCAAGCAGTGTTTGATGCCGTTAAGAAAACCATGGAAACAGTAGTAGGTGGATATGCCGCTGTTGCGATGATTACCGGTGCGGGTTTACTTGCATTTCGCGATCCTCATGGTATTCGTCCATTAATGATTGGTAAACGTGGCAAAGATTACATGATTGCTTCAGAAAGTGTTGCGCTCGATACATTAGGATTTGAACGCATTGGAGATATCGGTCCTGGCGAAGCGGTGTTGGTTGATTTTAATCATCAGTTGCATCGACAAGATTGCTTGAAAAAAGATCTACGTCCTTGCGCATTTGAATTTGTTTATTTAGCGCGACCTGATTCAATCATTGATGGTATTTCCGTTCATCAAGCCCGTTTGAACATGGGTAAATACTTGGCGCAACAAATATTAAAAACTTGGCCCGATCATGACATTGATGTGGTATTACCCGTGCCAGATACATCACGTACCGCGGCATTTCCCATTGCGGAAATACTAAATATTCCCATGCGAGATGGATTTGTAAAGAATCGTTATATTGGCCGCACGTTTATCATGCCTGAACAAAAGGTTCGAAAAAAATCCGTACGTAAGAAACTAAATCCCATTGAAGTAGAATTTAAAGGCAAAAATGTATTATTAGTGGATGATTCAATTGTACGTGGTACCACATGCAAACAAATCATTCAAATGGCGCGCGATGCAGGCGCAAAGAAAGTGTATTTTGCATCAGC
>CAYUEL010000155.1:0-3419 GCA_964443025.1 uncultured Gammaproteobacteria bacterium
GATTATCGAACGAATGCGTTTTTAGGTAATCGAGGTTTACGTATTGATTTGATTCTGACAAGTAAAAGTGTTTCAGATCAAGCCAAGAAATGTTGGATTGATATCAAGCCTCGTGGATGGGAGCGTCCGAGTGATCATACGCCTGTGATATTAGAATGTTAAGGGCGGTATAGAGATAGAACCTAATACCGCCCTTAATCTTATATATTTTTATAAGCTACCGGAAGACGAACGATCGAAAGGATTGCCTGTCTTATCACTGCTTATCGCAAATGGACTGGGTGCCGTCGTCGAACGTGTAGGTTGTTGACGTGTGGTTTGTGGTTTAGGCGTTAGTGTTTTCACCACTTTACGTTCCATCTGTTGTTTTGCTTTACATTCATTCATCGCAGCGCGCTTAATGTTTTCCTCTTTTTCACTCCATTGCTTTTCAAACCGAGCTATTTCGTTTTGTAACTCAGCAAATTTTTTCTCAGATGTGATGGCTTGAACGCAGAACTCTTGGCAAGTCTGAGCTGTATCTCGGGTGGATTCCCACAGGCGTTTTGCTTTAGTGGTTTCGGTTTGTGCACGTTTGTATGCTTTTTTAGCAGTAGGGGTTGTTAAGTTGGTAGCCTTTTGTGTCTCCTTCGTTTCAGCAGTTCTTAATTTATCTTGCGCTTTGCATTCCACGTTTTGCGCTTGAGTTAATTGTGTTTTAGCTTGTTTTACAATAGTAGCTAGCTCTTTTTGCGTTGCACGAAGAGTGTTAGTTAAGTCTTTAGAATAGGTTTGTATTGTATTCGCAAAGGCTTTAGTAGCACTTGAAGTCTTTTTAACCATGATAAATTCTCCTAGGAAGTGTGGTTTAACAAGTTAAAAAGGTATCACAAATTGAACACTTTGCAATGCAAATTCGTAGAAATTTGATAAAATGAGTTAAGCCAATAGGGAGGATGCGATGACATTTGTGGTAACGGAAAGTTGTATTCGTTGTAAGTACACGGACTGTGTGGAAGTTTGTCCGGTCGATTGTTTCCGCGAAGGGGCCAATATGCTGGTCATTGACCCTGAGGAATGCATCGATTGCGCCTTATGTGAGCCTGAATGTCCCGTGAATGCTATTTATGCTGAGGATGATGTGCCTGAGGATCAAAAAGAATTTATTCAGCTGAATGCTGAATTAAGTCAAACGTGGCCCAGTATTACCAGCATGAAGGACGCGCCTGAAGATGCGAAAGCCTGGGACGATGTGCCTCACAAGCGAGAACACTTAGATAAAAGCCCAGGCGAATAGGGCAGATATCTTAAAATCTTGTGCGAGATATCTCAATCTTGTGTCAGCTTATATCCTGTTTTTTATTAAATAATAACCCATATAAATTTTATAACTTATTGAATACTGAAACTAAATTTTAAAATTGGGCTCAAAATGGGTGATCAACTTTTGATCAAAATGATAAAAACACCCCGTTGCGACTATCATCCCGTATAGGCATACTACTTACATGCCATAGGGAAATAGGCTGTCACAAAAGACCGGATCAGCAAGGATGTTGATGAGACTTTGGTCTTTGATCAGGACGATCGGTGAAACAAGCCTCGGGGGGTTAGCGATGCCCAAGCAAGCCCCCTTTTTTAATCAGAAAATCTTCATACGCTAAAATCATACAAGGTATCACAATTAACACAAGCAACGTCGCGAACGCTAAACCAAATGTGATAGAAACCGCCATGGGAATTAAAAATTGTGCTTGCAAGGATGTTTCAAACATCAGAGGCAACAGACCGCCAATGGTTGTAAGCGAGGTTAACATAACGGCGCGTAGCCTATCGTAACCCGATTGAAGTACGGCATCATAGGTAGAAAGCCCCGCTTGTTTATGATCGAAGTAAGTCAGAATCAAAATGATGGAGCTGTTCACTACAACGCCTGACAAACCAAATAACCCGAATAGCGATAATAACGTTAAATCCAGGCCAAGTAGCGCATGACCAAAGATCGCGCCTGTAATACCAATAGGAATCGCTGTGATAACAATGATGGGCCATGTGTAAGAAGATAATATCCAGCATAAGATCAGATAAATCATGATCCCACCAATAATGGCACCCGTGCGCATTTCATTTAATGTGATTTCTTCATCTTTCGAAGTGCCTTCAAACGACCATTGAATACCGTATTTTTCTACAATAGTTGGCATGATATCCATTTCAATAGCCCGTAATACACGGTTGGCATTGGATGTTTGTATATCAACCTCGGCGGTTACATGAACAGCTAATTTACCATCAGCGTGCCGTAATGTTTGCATCCCAATTTTAGGCTCAAAATGTGCGGCATTACTGAGGCTAATGATTTCACCGTTGCTTGCAATAATGGGAAAATTTTCAAACCGGTTGAATGAATGGCGTTCATCGTCGGGCAGCATCACACGTACTTCAATTTCATCTTCTTGATCATAAAACGTTTGTACGACTTGGCCTTCAAATGCGGCAAATAGTTGCTGTGCGATATCTTGCGTGGTTAAGCCTGACATGCGGCCTTGAGGGGTTAATTCAATAAGCCATTGTGTACGCCCGTAAGGTAGATCATCTTCAATGTTATAAACACCTTTATAACGGCGTATTTGTTCTCGCAGATCTAATGCGGCGGCCTTAAGCGTATCGGGATCTGCACCACTGAGTTGAACATCGATATCAATACCCGGCGGACCAGTCTTGGGTGATTCGATATTCAAATTTTCGATATAAGCAGCATCATCCATCAGTGATCGCCACGTTTTAATGAACTCAGGGTTGCGAACATCACGTGCATCCGGCTCAATTAATTCGACAAAAATAGTGCCAAATTCCGAACCTTTTTCATTACGGTCTGTTGTTTCAGAAAAAGCCAAATTTTGATAGACAACGGCATCAACCACTAAATCACCACCTAGCTTTTCATTGGCTTCATAAAGCTTTTCTTCCATATGATTTAAGAAATCTGCGACACGTTGTGACGGTGTTCCTGAAACAAATTGAACATATGCTGTAATCGTATTGGCCTCAGGTGATGGAAAGAATGTAAATGGAACACGACCACCCACCACAATTCCAATGGCCAATAAAAACAATGATAAGGTAATTGAAAAAGTCATTGCACGATGACGCAAACAATAAACCAATATATTATGATAGGTTACCGATCTAAAATGATTGAATTTTTGCTCAAACTTTTTACGCCATGCGGAAGGCTCTTTAAAAGGTTTTGAAAAAGCTTGAGACAAATGTCCAGGAAGAATATAAAAAGATTCAAATAATGAACACATGATGGCGACAATCACAACCAATGGAATACTGAATAAGATATCCCCAATTAAATCAGTCAATAAAAGCAAAGGCATGAATGCAGCAATCGTTGTTAAAGAAGAAGAAACAACAGGACTTCCCATTCTATG
>CAYUEL010000156.1:0-3351 GCA_964443025.1 uncultured Gammaproteobacteria bacterium
AGAATGCAACCTTTGCGCAACTGAAAAGCTTGCTTCATGAATTTGTGAATCGTTCTTTTGAAAAGAAATTAATCATTCGATTTCGTCCTTCTTATTTTCCTTTTACGGAACCTTCCGCTGAAGTTGATGTCGCTTGTGTGAAATGTGAGGGCAAGGGTTGTCGCATTTGTAAACATACCGGTTGGTTGGAAATTTTAGGATGTGGCATGGTTCATCCCAATGTATTAATCGCCTGTAAAGTAGATCCCGATGTGTATCAAGGTTTTGCTTGGGGCATGGGGATTGAACGCTTGGCGATGTTGCGTTATGAAATTGATGATCTGCGCATCCTTTATGAAAATGATTTACGCTTCTTGCAACAGTTTGAGTAAACACCATGAAATTCAGTGAACAATGGTTACGCGAATGGGTTGATATTAATATCACGATACAGCAATTAGCCGAAAAATTAACGGCCGTGGGTTTGGAAGTTGAAAGCATTGAATCCGTCGGCGATGATCACGTCATTGAATTAGGTTTAACACCGAATCGTGGTGATTGTTTAAGTATTCGTGGTATTGCGCGCGAAGTGGCAGTGATAACTGGGTTGTCATTGCGAGACTCGTTTTTTTCTTCGTCATTGCGAGGCTCGTTTTTTTCTCCGTCATTGCGAGGCTCGCAAAGCGAGCCGAAGCAATCCATTGAGTCTGGATTGCTTCGGCCTGACGGCCTCGCAATGACGAATAAAAATGCGTTTCTCGCAATGACGGGAAACTCAAGCCTCGCAACGACGGATGCTTTAACTATCACCATCCAATCCCCCAACGCGTGCCCCCGTTATTGCGGTCGCATCATTAAAAATGTTAAAGCTGATGCGCCCACGCCAGAACATATTCGTAAACGGTTGGAAAAAGCCGGCGTTAACTCCGTTTCCATTATTGTCGATATCACCAATTACGTGATGCTCGAATTAGGCCAACCCTTACATGCATTTGATCTCGATAAATTGCAAGGGAATATCACCGTTCGCATGAGCGAAAATGAAGAAGTGGAATTGCTCAATGGTGTAAAAGTTAAGCTCGGTAAAAATACTTTAGTTATTTGCGACGATCAAAAAGTGGTTGCGGCAGCGGGGGTGATGGGCGCATTAAATTCCGAAGTGAGCGAAACGACGCGCAATATATTCATTGAAAGTGCTTATTTTAATCCCGTTGCCGTTGCTGGAAAAGCACGTCAATTCGTTATTAACAGTGATGGTTCGCAACGTTTTGAACGAGGGGTTGATTTTGAATTACCACGACCCACGCTTGAATACGTTACAGAACTAATATTGGAATATGCGGGCGGAAAAGCAGGTATCATCAGTGAAAGTATTTCACCCATTGATTTACCGACTCGCAAACCGATCCGATTGTCACAACATCGGTTAAATAATCTATTAGGCATTGATATCCCGGTTAATACCATCAGCGATATTTTAAAACGATTAGGCATGAAGGTAGAACAAACATCCACGGAATTTATTGTAACGCCACCGTCACATCGATTTGATATTAACATTGCCGAAGATTTAATTGAAGAGGTCGCACGTATCCATGGGTATAACACTATTACGGAACAACCGTTGCCTGCAAAACCTAATAAAACACCGAGTGAATCTTCCGTCAGTGTTGGAACAATCAAACAAACGTTGATTGATGCCGGTTATCATGAAGTGATTACCTACAGTTTTGTGGATGAACGATTGCAACAACGCATGTTCCCGAATGACATTGCACAAAAATTATTAAACCCCATATCGCAAGACATGAACGTGATGCGTGTGAGTATTTGGCCAGGTTTATTGCAAACATTCATATATAACCAAAATCGACAACAAGCGGATATGCGAATATTTGAAATAGGGCAATGTTTCATTCAAGGCCAAGATGGTTTGGGACAAATCGATAAATTAGCGGGATTAATTGCGGGTCAATGTTATCCGTTGCATTGGAAATTACCTAAACGTGCTGTTGATTTCTTTGACGCAAAAGGCGATATGCAAAGGTTATTGTTATTAGCAAATATCTCGAATGCTGAATTTCGCGCTGCAGAACACCATTGTTTACATCCCGGGCAAACAGCGCATATTATTCATGAAGATGAAGTGATTGGGGTGATAGGCGCATTGCATCCAGCATTATTGAAAGAGTTGGGGCTTAAAGGACCAGTATTTCTCTATGAAATAACCTTGTCGTCAATTTTACGACGTCACTTACCTCATTATCAACCTGTCTCGAAGTTTCCTGCCATACGCCGTGATCTGGCGTTGGTGGTAGATAATACCGTTACGGCAGATGCCATTATCCAATGTATTCGAGCCAAAGCGGGCGTCTTGCTTACACAAATTGAGATATTTGACCTTTATGAGGGTCAAACTATTGGCGAGGGTAAAAAAAGTATTGCTTTGGGCTTGATTTTACAGGATTTTTCGCACACTCTTATAGATGTGGAAGTGAATACCTTGATGCAAGCAGTGATTGCAGATCTACAAAAAAACTTGCAGGCAACAGTGAGGGAATAAAAACATGGCAGCCTTAACGAAAGCTGATATAGCGGAACATTTGTTTACCAGCGTGGGATTGAACAAGCGTGAAGCAAAAGATTTGGTCGAGCTCTTCTTTGAAGAGATTCGTGATGCGCTTGAAAATGGGCAACAAGTTAAATTGTCTGGTTTTGGTAATTTCGATCTTCGTGATAAAAAGCAACGTCCTGGACGCAATCCTAAAACAGGTGAAGAGATTCCTATTTCAGCACGTCGAGTCGTGACGTTCCATGCGGGACAAAAGCTGAAAGCAAAAGTAGAAGAAACCAATGCTGGCAAAGAAGAGTAGATAATCCGTGAAACCCATAGAGTTACCCGAGATTCCTGATAAACGTTATTTCACCATTGGTGAAGTCAGCACATTATGTGCCGTGAAACCGCATGTATTGCGTTATTGGGAACAAGAGTTTAATAGTTTACGTCCGAGTAAACGTCGAGGCAATCGCCGTTATTACCGCCGTGATGATGTGTTGATGGTGCGTCAAATCAAAGATCTACTTTATCATCAAGGATTTACCATCAGTGGCGCACGTGCACAATTGTCGGGTCATAAGGCTAAAGTTGCTCAAGAACAATCCAGCCACGAATTCAATAAACACGTGATCGCTCAACTCGAAGAAGTACTCGCTATTTTACGTTAAAAGGAATACCGCGTGGTTACACGCGGTATGCTGATTGTATTGCGTACGCATTTCATTCCCCAAAAGGAGGGCCGCGCTAGTGGGGCTCCCGCCGACCCTGTTTTTCCTCGCTACTCGCTAACGCTCATATACGCTCGTCAAAAAGTG
>CAYUEL010000157.1:0-3325 GCA_964443025.1 uncultured Gammaproteobacteria bacterium
CAGTGCTGTGTATGCCCTCACCGTATTGGCGGATGGCACGCTGGTGTCAGGGTCACTGGATAAGACGCTCAAGCTGTGGCAAAAAGAGGGCGGTCGTTTGACTTGTGTGCAAACGTTAGAAGGGCACAGCAGTGCTGTGTATGCCCTCAGCGTATTGGCGGATGGCACGCTGGTGTCAGGAGGGTCAGGGGATAAGACGCTCAAGCTGTGGCAAAAAGAGGGCGGTCGTTTGACCTGTGTGCAAACGTTAGAAGGGCACAGCGTTGCTGTGAATGCCCTCAGCGTATTGGCGGATGGCACGCTGGTGTCAGGGTCAGGGGATAACACCCTGAAACTGTGGTCTTTGTTTATCCCTGGAGTTGCACCGGTTATTCCCCACAAAAAAGAGCGTTTATTACACAATGCCCTAGCCCTGTTACAGCGTGGGGTTTTGCATGCAACGCATATCCCTTTACTTTTTCCGAGCGATTTAACCCAGTTAGATGTTTCCCATACCCGCATCACCGATGCCTTATTAGCAGGTATTTTACAACAATGTCCCGCATTAACCGACGTTCGTGCAGAAAACTGCGGTTGGCTGAGTACCAAAGGGCATGAAATGATAGCCATGCGCCAACAAAACAAACTGGCTCAGGAACAAGGCAGTAGCTCACTGACAACTCTCGATTGGGCCGCTCAAACATCGTCTTCTTCCACTCCTGTTGATAATAAAACAAAAGCAACGCAGGCATTCACACCCATGACCTAAAGCTGCATATTTCGGCACCACCCGATCACTGAAAACGGAAACATTCGATCACTCAAAACGGTCTCATTTGGCAAAAGTCAGGTCGGAATTATGACTGATTGTCCATCAGAAAGTGTTTGTGTCTCGTGACCTTCACCTTCAATGTCTTTTACTAAAAGCACGTCTCCAGGTTTAAAAATTTTAGTTTCCCCGCCACTAGCGGATACTTGCACTTTGCCTGAAAGATAAATTACATATTGCACTTGTGGCGCATTATGCATGGGATATAATTGCCCCTTGGAGAATTCACGGAATTGAATTTTATTGCTAGCAAAAGGATTGGAATATACACCTAAAGGATGTTTAATCGATGTTTCAATAATCTTTTCAGAAAAATATGATTTCCCATCTTCTTTCGTTTCTAAAACGGTCATTTTCATTCTTGATACTCCAATTTAGTGGGTTTTTTGTCTGTGTTTGCGCCAAATTCGAATGGATTATAATTTATATTTGTGTCATAAACATCAACTCCTTCGACACGTTTTAAAAATGCTGCAATAAAAATAGGTGTAAAACGGTGCTACCTAATGGGACGTGGGTGTCAGGCTCATAGGATAACATCCTGAAACTGTGGTCTTTGTTTACCCCCGGAGTTGGGCATGAAATGATAGTCATGGCCAAAAAAACAAGCCTGGCGCATAATAAAATACGTGTTTTCAATTTCTTCTTGAGTTTTGCATTCTTGAATAGTGATACCGAGTTCTTGATGTTTTTTAATCAATTGCATATTCATACAGAATTTCCTCAAAAATTCTCCACGTTAATAAACGTATACTACCCAGCCATATCAAAATTTGATATTCTATGGTACATCATTGGAGCTATCATGAAAATATCAGGTGTCACCATTACTCGAGCTAAACCAGAACATGCGATACAAGCGTGTGACATCCTTATCCGCTCTATTCAGCAAGTTTGTATGCCTTATTACAATTTTGATACAGAGATTGAAAAAGAATGGTTATCCAATAAAACCCCAGAAAACGTTAAACAGTGGGTTACATCCCCTAATAATATTGGTTTGGTAGCGATTGACACAAATAAAAATGTTGTTGGGTTCATTTTGGCAACACGATCAGGTCATATTTTATTGAATTACATAGAGCCTCAATTAAGGGGGCAGGGTATAGGCCATGCTTTGTATTGTGAGATAGAGCAGGCCCTTATACGTCATGGTGTAAAAACAATAACTGCCGATAGCACCCTAGGTGCCCAAAGTTTTTATGAAAGCCAAGGGTTAGAGTGTTTGAATCAAAAGCATTTGCAATCAACAACCATGACAGAAATTGCGATGCGTAAGAATTTATGATTCTGGACCTAAAGAACACCCAAAAATAAATACTATGAAAATTGTTTATTTAAAAGATTACCCAGAATTTCGAGAAACGGTCGCAACCTGGTTTATGCAAGAGTGGGGTTCTCGATATCCCGAGCGGACATTGGATATTTGGGAAGATACACAAACCTATTTAGGGAAAGAGGGTTTACCACTGACCTTGGTTGCAATAGATGAAAAAACCAACACCCTTGTCGGAACCGTTTGCCTGCGAGCAGATGGAATGACTACTCATCCTGATTGGAAAGGTTGGCTTTCTTATTTGTTAGTGCCTCCTGAGTATCGTGGGAAAGGTATTGCAAAAGCACTTTTGAAAACAGCTGAAAGCGTTGCTTTCAAGTTAAATATAGAGATACTTCACCTTTTTACACGTTTAGAAAACCCATCGCTGTATGTTGACATAGGATGGGAGATCGTTGGCCGTGAAGAATATCGTGGGGGAGTGGTTTCGGTTATGAAGAAAAAAATTATTTTATCGTGAAAGCATAACTCATTTTAAGCTCACCAATATTTGTCCCCATAACTTATCCACAGAACGCAAATGAATCGAGATGGTAAAATAATAAACGTGATGAAACACCATGAACATTTTACATTCAATCTAATAGGGGGAGATAATCATGAAAATTTTGAATAAAGCTGAGGTTAGTAAAATCACGAGCTTATGTAAGACCACAATTTATCGGTATACCAAAGCGGGTACATTTCCAAAGCCAAAGCAATTGACCAAAAACCGTATAGGTTGGAATGAATCGGAAGTGCAAGCTTGGATTGATAGCAGAGAAGTAACAGCAAGTAGTTCAAAAAATTCGGCGTTTGAGCATAAATAATTTGGAACCCCAGTGGAACCCCAGAGCAAAAGTGAAGCTAAATCCGAAAATAAGAAATTTGGAATTTCAGTAAAATTTGAGACAAAAATTGAGTTACATTAAGAAGTTTTTCAAAGCCAATTACAAGAAATTAAATCATTATCAGCTATGCCAGTGCAATAATTAATACATTACAATACAATAGGTTATGAGAGAAACTCCTTGACGAAAATGGTAATTTTGGATATTCTTCACACTTATTGGAAGTAGTGTAATTCTAATGTAGTTAGGGGCTATAGTTCAGCTGGGAAAGCGCTTGTGTGGCACGCAAGAGTTTCTGCATGGCATGCAAGAGGTCGTCGGTTCGATCCCGATTAGCTCCAGAAGTTTCAA
>CAYUEL010000158.1:0-3303 GCA_964443025.1 uncultured Gammaproteobacteria bacterium
TAAGTCTTTTTGATACGCCCTTCTTGCAAGGCCACGTGCAAAGCCTTAAGAACCGCACGCTTCTTGGCCACCATCAAACAGCCTGAAGTATCTTTGTCGAGGCGATGAACCAGATCAATGGCTTTAAGTTTAGGGTACATCAGGCGCAGCGCTTCGATCATCCCAATGTTAACCCCACTGCCACCATGAACAGGTATTCCCGGGGGTTTATTGAGGATAAGCAAGCCATCATCTTCGTATAAAATACAGGAACGCAGTTTGGCCGCCAACCCCTCGGTGATCGTATGGGGTTCGCGCTCAGCGGTTCGAATGGGAGGAATTCTAACAACATCACCCGGTTGCAACTTGTATTCGGGTTTAACCCGACCCTTGTTTACGCGGACTTCGCCACCTCGAATGGCACGGTAGATACGGCTCTTGGGCACGCCCTTGAGTTGCTTCAACAAAAAGTTATCTACTCTACTTCCTGCTTCTTCAAATGTAATAGTGTGATTCATAAGCCGGATTGTAACCTATTCTAATCCGTGTTAAAATTCATTTCGAATTAAACTTTAGATAAGCACGCCGAAGGGGCTGTGGTAGGCAAGGTCTAGGTAAGCCGGTCGCAAGACATGACCGCAATGACTTTGAAGCAAAACGGTTTTTGGATATATAAATTCAGGACTTAATTGAGATTGCGAGTATTCCAATCTCCCTGCCATTCCTATCCATTGTAGGCGTGTTCACTACAAATAGGGATGATAACGATGAAAAGAATGTTAATTAATGCCATGGCAGAAGAAATTTGGGTTGCCCTGGTCGATGGTCAATACATTTACGATTTAGATCTTGAAAATACCACCAAAGAACAACGCAAAGGCAACATCTACATAGGCGTTGTTAAAAATCTTGAACCCAGCTTGAACGCGGCATTCATTGACTACGGTGCGGACCGACATGGCTTCCTTCCCGTCAAAGAGATCGCACGCGAATATTGGCAAAATACTTCTAACGAAGAAGAAACCTACGATGGTCGTCCGAATATCAAAGATATTCTCAAAGTGGGCCAGCAAATTTTAATTCAAGTTGATAAAGAAGAGCGCGGCAGTAAAGGCGCTGCGTTAACAACATTTATCACACTTGCGGGTTGTTATTTGGTACTGATGCCAAATAATCCACGTGCCGGTGGTATTTCTCGCCGCATTGAAGGCGATGAACGCGATGAAATGAAAGATACCATGTCTGGATTAGAAGCGCCTGAAGGCATGGGTATGATCGTTCGTACCGCTGGTGTGGGTCGCAGCAGCGAAGATTTGCAATGGGATTTATCTGTTCTTGTAAAACGTTGGGAAGACATTCAGAAAGCCATTGATACCCTTTCCGCACCCGCATTGATTCACCAAGAACGTGACATCATTGCGCGTGTCGTACGCGATCACTTGCGTGATGATATCGGTGAAATACTTATTGATAACGAATTTTACTACAATAAAACACGTCAATACGTGGAACGTTTACGTCCTGAAGCATTAAGCCGTATTAAGCTTTATACCGACAAAGTTCCCTTATTTTCACGTTTCCAAATCGAATCACAAATTGAATCTGCATTTAAACGTGAACTGACATTACCTTCTGGCGGCGCATTGGCGATCGATCATACAGAAGCATTGATCAGTATTGATGTTAACTCAGCTCGCGCAACGAAAGGCGGCGATATTGAAGAAACTGCATTAAGCACAAACTTAGAAGCAGCCGATGAAATTGCACGTCAATTACGTTTACGTGATATTGGCGGTTTAATCGTGATCGACTTTATTGATATGTCACCTATTGCCAATCAACGTGCCGTTGAAAACCGTTTACGTGAAGCGTTACGCTTGGATCGTGCACGCGTACAAATTGGACGTATTTCACGTTTTGGTTTGTTGGAAATGTCGCGTCAACGGTTGCGTTCATCGTTGGGTGAATCCATTCAAGAACCTTGCCCACGTTGCAGTGGCCAAGGCGTAATCCGCAGTATTGCATCGCTTTCATTGGCATTATTACGCTTGGTCGAAGAAGAAGCGATGAAAGATAATTCAGCACAAATTCATGTTGCAGTACCTATTGAAGTAGCCACTTATTTAACCAATGAAAAGCGTCCAATGTTAACGCAAATCGAAGCACGTCATGGTGCTCGCGTTGTCATTCTTCCGATTCATGAATTGCATTCACCTCACTACGAAATTAAACGCGTACGTAGTGAAGAAGCCGGTCAGTTTGCCGATGCAGCTAGTTATGAAGTAGCGCGGTCTATTTCTGTTGCTAATGCAGAAGAACAAGCCGAAACGCATGTTCCAAAAGCACCTACCGTTGTAGCGCCTGCGGTGGAATTCTTATCGCATGAAAGACCTCCTGAAGCATCAATGCTTAAAAAATCATTCAGTGCTTTATCTTCTGGATTAAAATCATTGTTTGCTACAACAAAGACAACCGAAGAGCGTTCACCTGAATCTTCATCACATCATCAACGTCAAAACCAGGGACATCACCAACGTAGTGGCGGCAGACGCCCACAAGGCGATCGTTATGGACGTACGGGTGGTCGTGGGGAACGCACTGATCGCAACGATCGCGGTGGTGATCGCCGTCGTCGCAGCGGCACTGATGAACAACGTCGCCCCAGTGGTGACAGAAACGATCGAAATGATAGAAATGATAGAAATGATAGAAATGATCGCGGTGGTGATCGTCGTCATGGTGGTGGTGGACAAAATCGTCATCGTCGCCGTCAACACAGCAACGAAGGCCGTTTAGAGCATGACAATTATAGTCCTGCACCCGATGTTCGTCATGATGCACCTCCAGCGCCTATTGAAATGCAAACCATCGTTTCATTGCCTGAAGAAATGCCCGTTGTTCCAAACACAGCTCCGCCTGTGCAACAGACGTTTAACACACCGTTAAATCAAGATGCACCATTGGTGGACGTAACGCAGATGAATGCCGCGAATGCAGCTAATACAGCGCCTGATGGTGAACGCCGTCAACGCCGTACGCAATATCCTCGCCGTCGTGCGAATCATCTTCGTCCTTATGCGGGTTCGAAGAATCAGGACAATAGCGGAAATCAAGATAACAGCGGAAATCAAAGCGAATCGTAATCCGGAAAGTGAGCCGCGAACGCGAGAGCGGTTGCAGAAAACCATCGCTCATCACATCCGCTTGTATGTTGTCATTGCGAGGAGTGCGTAGCACGACAAAGCAATCCACTACTAACTAGAATGGATTGCTTCGGCTCTGCGAGCCTCGCAAAGACAGGGTATCTCATTTCATTCGCGGTTC
>CAYUEL010000159.1:0-3268 GCA_964443025.1 uncultured Gammaproteobacteria bacterium
CAACTCAGGCATCGACAAGGCCTGGCGGCGCGAGGCCTCCACGCGCTTCTTCAATCGCGTCATATGCAGCTTTAATTTCTTGTGTTTTCTCAGTAGCAACCTTAATCATTCCTTCTGGTAATCCTTGTGCGATCAATTTATCAGGATGATGTTCACTGATCAGTTTTCGATAAGCACGTTTAACTTCTGCATCGCTTGCATCTGATTCAATACCCAATACTTTATAAGCATCCAATGCTTGTGATGTATTGCGCATCTTTTGAAACTGTTCATAATAATGTCTGCGCAAATATTCACGAAAACGATCTTCTGCTTGATGCATCGTATTGAGTCGTGCAAAAAGCGTTCGATCAATTCCTAATCGTTCCGAAGTATACACTAATAAGGCACGTTTCGCATCTAACAAAACACCCTGAACATAGGCCGCTTGTAATTGTATTTCTAAAAATATTTTTAATAGGGGCTTATTAAATCGTACCACTTTTTTAAAGTCTGATAATGCAGCATCTAGGTTGAAATCATCTTTTCTTCCATCTTCATAATATTGAAACGCGCGCTGTTGCATCTCAGGATTCAAGCCAAGGTCATTCATCATGTCACGCAATTGATCGTGATTGGGCTGCATCTTTGCATCACCTGACTTGGCAATATAACCCATCACTGAAAACGTAGTGGTAAAAAAGATATGTTGGATTTTTTCTCGTTTATCTTTTCCAAAAAAAAGATCCCAACCATAGTCAAGTAAAAATCCAATCATGAATCCAATCGCAACGCCAGGTATTTTCGCTATAAAAAACCCTGCTACCGTACAAATCACTTTGCCCAAAATCATCATGCCGTGCGTCGTAACCTCTCATCGAGTTGTTGCAATTGTGCAGGCGTTCCTATATTCATCCATGGTCCTTGAAAATGTTCACCCGTGATTTGATTTTTTTCGATGGCAGCGCGAAATACTTCATCAATTCCTCGTTTTCCCGGCTTAAAGCCTACAAATAAGTCAGGATGAAATAGTGCAATACTCCCATACGTTAATTTCGGTTCGCCGTTTACACACACATGATTCATTGCATTAAGATGATAATCCCCATCAGGATGAAACGAAGGATTACTCACTAATACTAAATGTGCTAATTTCAATGAATCTTTTCGATCGATTAAATACTTTAAATGATAACCACTCCAAATATCACCGCTGATCATGAAAAAGGGTTGATTACTCAATAATGGCAATGCATTAATCACGCCACCTGCCGTTCCTAATAATTCATCTTCAACCGAATAAGTAATGTTAACGCCATAATCACGCCCATCACCTAATGTATCCATGATGATATCGGCTTTGTACCAAACATTCATCACAATGTCTGTAACACCTGCTGATTTACATTGATCAAAAACATACGAAATTAGCGGACGCCCACCCACTTCTAACAAAGGTTTTGGCGTTTGTTCGGTTAAAGGCCGCATACGTTCGCCACGCCCTGCTGCGAGTATCATTGCTTTCATGATGCTTGTTCCAAACTGAATTTTGGGGCAACCTCATTGATCATAAACTGATGGAACGGTTTAAGTTCCGGATATTGTTCAGAAATCATGACCATATAATCGAGTGTTCGATAAATATCATTTAAATAGTTAGGATTATGATCGCGCAACCATTTGCGTGCAAAAATAAATGTAGCTTTTAAATGCCTTTGAACACCCATTAAATTAAAATCATCATAAAATTCATCAAAACTAATGTTATATTCTTGTTTAACATATTCTTGATGAAAATGTTCCACCCAATGTTTCACCTGTTTCAAAGGCCAATCGATATAAGCATCGCGCAACAATGAAACCAAATCATACGTTAACGGACCTTCCACTGCATCTTGTAAATCAATAATGCCAGGGTTACGATTATCACAAACAATTAAATTGCGCGAATGATAATCACGATGCACACAGACTTGAGGTTGGTTTTCAGCTCGAGTCGTTAATGACAAATACGTTTTATCTAGCATTTTTTGAGTCGTTTCAGAAATATCCAATTTTAAATATCCACTTAAAAACCACTCGGTAAAATAATTAAGTTCATTCATCATGAAACGTGTATCAAATTTTTCCAAATGCAACGCATGATAATCTTTATATTGAATTAATTTATCTAATCCTTGCATTGCATCTTTATAAAGCTTATCCGCAAGAGATGAATCTTTTTGTAATGCTTGAAAATAAGAAACATCACCCAAATACGAGACGATTAAAAAACCTTGTTGCGCATCAAAATCTTTGATTGTCGGAACATTTAATCCAACGCGTTCAAATGCCCTTGCGACATCAACAAATTCTTGTGTTTTTTCTAAAGCAGGTGGCGCATCGACGGCTAAATAATTTGGTAATTGATCCATTCGATAATACTGTCGAAAACTTGCATCTCCCGTTATGGGTTTTAATGTGAGTTGTTGAAGATTCAAGCTTTTCTTAAGCCATGATTCAAACTGATTCTGTCGTGGACCTGTCATTTCTCAAAGCCTCAATCATAATAGGACTTACACAAAATGTGGATCGCAAGGCAAAGGACAACGAAAAAGCGGAGCATACACGGTAGTATGTGAGCATTTTTCGTTGTCCTTTAACGCAGCGAGGCGCATTTTGCGTAAGTCCTGTATAATCCAATGATGCGCGCACCTTTACTATACACACTATTATATATCATCTGTTGCCTGGCGACCTCTCTTGCTGTTCAAGCACAAGACGAAATGGAGGCAGATGAAGTTTCTTATCTGCCTCCCGCCGTTCAATCTCCAATCCTTATTGACTGGTCGGATGACCCGCCCGGCATCAACGTGTGTAACGGCCACTACCTACTTCCCGAATTTTCCCCAGAACAACGTCCCGAGACGATCATCACAGCGGATCAAACATTATTGTTGCAAAGCGGCCAATCCACATTAACCGGCAATGTCTTGATCGAAGAACCCCATCGACGCTTATACGCTGATGAAGTGGTCGTTGTGCGCAATGAAGATGGTTCGGTTGATTCAGCCGTTGCCACCGGCGGCGTGTTGCTCGAGGAACCTTTGTTTCGTGTATATGGTCAAAAAGGAGAAACTATTTTTAAAGATGGCGCAACGACCGTTTGGGATGCCGATTACCGTTGGTACCCTCGTCAAGCACGCGGACATGCTGAAAAAGCTTATACTGCAAATGATAAACCCATCTATTTATATAACGCTTCTTATACGACTTGCGCGCCCGATAGTAACTTATGGAAAATAAAAGC
>CAYUEL010000160.1:0-3254 GCA_964443025.1 uncultured Gammaproteobacteria bacterium
GGTTCATAGCGTTTTAGGCGGTGGTAGTGTGAAAAGCCTATTTAAGCGTGCGGACAAATCAGGTGCGGAATTTGCATTGATTATTGGTGAAGAAGAATTGCAACAAAATGCCGTCACATTAAAAGCATTACGTGAAGAATTAGAACAATCACGTTGGCGTATTGATAATGAGTTATTTGAATTTTTAGCACAACAATTTAATCTTAAGAGAAATGGAGGATAAACATGGATAACGACCCACAAGTACAAGCATTTAAAGAAGGATGGAAAAAATACGGTAAAACAGCGGTAATTACCATCGTTGTTGTAATTGCGCTGGTTTATGGTGCTCGTTTTTGGAAGCAACATGGATACAGTCATGCCACACAAGCGTCGATTCTTTATGATCGTTATCAGCAAGCGTTGGATACACGTGACGAAGAAACATTGACTGCAACGTATAATTCCATTCAAACTGATTATGCAGATACACCCTACGCAAGCGCTGTCACATTGATTGAAGCTGCACGTGCAGCTGGAAAAGGGGACTTGGTACTTGCAAAAGAACGTTTGCAATGGGTATTAGAACATGGCGAAGCATTCACGAAACCCATCGCACGTTTACGTTTAGCAGAAATCCAAATGCAAGAGCAAGATTTTGATGGTGCATTAGCATTGTTATCGGATGTCGATGATACAAGCCCTTATAAACCTGCGTATGATGAACTGAAAGGGGATATCCTAATGCAACAGGGTAAAGTAGATGAAGCGCTTGCGTTATACCGAAATGCATTAACAGCTTTTCGTGAACAAGGATTCGATAATTTATTATTGCAATATAAATTACAAACCTATGCTCCGATACAACCACTCGTAACGCAAGTGCAACCTAACGAGCAACCCAACGAGGAATAAGATGAAGTGGTATTCAATGAAAGCAGTTGTCGCTGTTATTATCGCTTGTTTTTTAGTCGCAAGTTGTTCTTCAAGTAAGGCATCAAAGGTTGAAAAACCAAAGATGCCTAAATTTGAACAACAAGTGAAATGGAACAGTGTCTGGAAAGCCAACGGCGGTCAAGGACTAGGAAAAATTCACCTGGGGTTATCACCTGCGTTAGTATCCTATAAATCCAATAGCTGGGTTGTTGCTGCTGATTACATGGGAACGATCACGGTCATTGATGCATCTACGGGTAAACGTGTTTGGCGTGAAAAAACGGACACCGAAGCCAGTAGTAATGTCGGCGAAACCAATGATGCGATTGTATTTGGCACGCAAGATGGCGAAGTCATTGCATTATCAAAAGAAGATGGTCATGAACTTTGGCGCGGACAAGTGTCATCAACGGTATTAGCCGCACCGACGGGTCGCAGTGATTATCTTGTTGCATTGAGCATTGATAGTCAATTGCACGGATTAAATGCCACCACGGGCGAACAACTATGGCTTTTTGATGCTACCGCACCGTCATTGATGTTACGCGGAGGTGCGAATCCTTTGTTAATTAGCGATAATGCGTTAGTAGGTTTTTCAAATGGACAATTAGGTTTATTTGGTTTAAATAATGGTACGGTCGAATGGATTCAACCCATTGCATTACCACGTGGCCGTTCTGAAATTCAGCGGATGGTGGATATCAATGGACGTATGGAACGCCGCGGTGATACTGCGTACGTCGCAACGTTTCATGGTAAATTAGCCGCAGTCGATTTAATACAACGTCGGTTTTTATGGACGCGTGATATATCTTCGTATCAAGGTTTAACCGTCACCACGCGTGAAGTGATCGTAACAGATGCTGATAGTAATGTTACCGCTTACGATCGATACACGGGCGATACTTTATGGACACAAGCTGAACTTCAACGGCGTTATTTAACCGCACCTGTGGTTTTTGATAACTATGTGATCGTTGCAGATGTTTACGGTTATGTGTTTGCATTATCACGCCAAACGGGTCAATTAATGGGATATGAAAAATTAGCCCCAGCAGCCATTCGTGTTGCACCGTTGGTTGATAATGAAGGTATTATCATTCAAAACCACACAGGTCGTATTTTTAAAGTGCGTCCGGTTGCCAAAGGATAAATTATGTTACCCGTTATTGCGATCATTGGGCAACCCAACGTCGGCAAGTCCACGTTGTTTAACCGTTTAACAAAAACGCGAAATGCGCTGGTGGTTGATATGCCCGGTGTGACGCGTGATCGCCATTACGGTGAAGGAAAATTTGGTAATAAATCATACATTGTGATTGATACGGGTGGTATTACAGGCGAAGAATTAGGCCTTGAAGCGATGATGGCAGGACAATCTTGGCAGGCAATTATCGAAGCTGATGCGATTTTATTTATGGTGGACGCGCATCATGGTGCATCGCCCGGTGATCATTTCATTGCAAAGAAATTACGTGAACAACATCCTAACAAATTCATTTATGTGGTTGTTAATAAAACCGATGGATTAGATGAAAATGTGGCTGCGAGTGATTTTTATCAATTAAGTTTAGGTAATCCTATCCCCATCGCTGCAAGCCATGGACGTGGTGTACGCGTGTTGATGGAAACGGTATTAGCACCGTTTTTTCCAGAAGAAGAGGAAGAAGCAGAAGAAACAAAAGAAACAAAAACTACTGAACAATCCGATAAAAAAGATAATATTAAGATGGCTGTTATTGGCCGACCCAACGTAGGTAAATCTACTTTGGTGAATCGCATGCTAGGTGAAGAACGTGTGATTGTATATGATGAACCTGGTACAACACGTGATAGCATTTTTATTCCATTTTCACGTGAAGGACAAGATTACACCATCATTGATACGGCTGGGATACGTCGACGTAAAAATATTCACGAAGTGGTGGAAAAATTTTCAGTCGTTAAAACATTGAAAGCCATTGATGAAGCGGATGTGATTATTTATCTTATCGACGGACAAGAAGGTGTGACGGAACAAGACCTTAGTTTATTGGGGTTTATCATCGAGGCAGGTCGTGCGATGGTTGTGTCCGTCAATAAGTGGGATGGTCTCAGTGCTGAACAACGTGAACAAATCAAAAGCGATTTTGATCGTCAATTAAAATTTGTGGATTTTGCGCGCCGCTTTTTTATTTCTGCGTTGCATGGAACAAATGTGGGTCATTTGTTTGATGCGGTGAAAGAAGCTTATGCTTGCGCGACACGTGAATTACAAACACCTCGCTTAACCCGTATATTAGAAGCTGCGGTACAAGCGCATCAACCGCCATTGGTAAAAGGCAAACGTATTAAATTGC
>CAYUEL010000161.1:0-3232 GCA_964443025.1 uncultured Gammaproteobacteria bacterium
TGGTTTCATCGAAGCCATCAGTCGAGGTGTGCGCGACGTTAGCTTTGTAGAACAACTGAAGCAGCGTAGGTGGCAGAAAGTGCTGCTGCGCACCCGTACCGATAATCACCACATCGGGGTTTCCCGCTAGCAATTTTTCTAACTGTTCTGGTTGGATATCTTCAATACGTTTCACATCCCAGCGCAATAATTGAGGTTCCACCGTTAATATCACGCTTTCTCGGTAAATATCGCCATTAATCTTTAAAAACGTTTCAGACGCTTCTTGAATAGCAAAGGCATGTTGATGGGGATGTTCAGTAAGGCTCATGGGCTCAAACTATCCTATTACGTGCTAAAATGCAATATTATATTAGCCGCACGCGGCCTCGTTTTGCGCAACAATAAGGATGTTACATGCAAAATATTACTTTAATCATCGATGATTGCCTTTCAATATTTAACGCGAAACCGGATGCTAAAAAACCTTGGCCTTGGTTGCATAAGTTGCTTAAAACGCAGGGTGAAGGAACGCAGCCTTATGATAGCGGCGCAAGTTGTTTGTATCATCATTTAGGGGGTGATAATCATTTACCCTTAGCGGCGCTGACGGCGCATAAGTTTCGTTTACCTCCCGCACACGCCTGGCTGTTAGCGCAGCCTATCGAATGTGCCGCTGATGCGCGCAGTGTTTATTGCGAAGGTTATGATCATTTGGATATCACGCCGCACGAAGCGGCACTACTCATTGATACGATCAATGCGCATATTGGCCATGAAGATATGCGTTTATACGCGCCTGAACCGAATCGTTGGTTATTAGCGGTGCAAAAATCGATCCCATTTAAAACGCAAGCATTGAGTGATGTTATTGGACAAGACATCGCAAAGCATCTTCCCAAACAAGGATTACAACAATGGCAGCATTTATTTGTGGAAATCGAAATGTTGCTGCATCGGCATCCTGTGAATCAAGCGCGTGAAGCGCAAGGGCGGCCGTTGATTAATGCATGTTGGCTTTGGGGCGAAGGTGAATTACAAGTACTTGAAAAGCAGCCGGATGCGACAATCGCAAGTCATCAAAGTTTATGTCATGTGTTAGCGGAGTGGGTGGATGGTCAAGTCATGTACCCTAAAGCGGATTTATATGCCACTATCGCGACAATGCCGCCTGGAACGGAGCATTTAGTTGTTGTCTTAAATCAGCAGGATATGGAAGGTATTGATAACGATGAATATTTAGCGGCGTTAGAACAACAATGGCTGAAACCTATCTTTGCGTTATTGAATGAAAAAACCTGTCATTCAGCGCAGTTTTATTTAGGTGAAAACATGTGTTATGATCTCGAAAAAAGCGGTTTCAAAATTAAAATTCCATTTATATCGGCGCAGACGTGAACAGAATAAAACAAAGAACAGTTGATTCAGCTTTAATAGAAAATTTAACAGATATACATCCCGTATTAGCGCGTATTTATGCTGCACGAAATATTCGTCATCCTAACGAACTGAATAAACAATTGAACGAGCTTCTTCCTTTCCAAGATCTCAAAGGCATTGATACAGCCGTAAACATATTGATCGATGGATTGAAGCAGCAAAAGCATTTTTTAATTGTGGGTGATTTTGATGCGGATGGCGCAACATCAACGGCTGTATGCAAACGTGCATTGCATGCAATGGGTGCAAAGCGGGTTGATTACATTGTGCCGAATCGTTTTGAATATGGATATGGTTTAACACCAGAGATTGTTGAAGTGGCATTAAAACTTCAGCCGGATATTTTAATTACCGTGGATAACGGTATTTCCAGTGTAAAAGGTGTTGAATATGCAAAACAACACGGGTTAAAAGTTATTATAACGGATCACCATTTGGCGCCTCATGTATTACCTAATGCGGATGCGATTGTTAATCCGAATCAACCTGGATGTCAATTTGCCAGTAAAAACTTAGCCGGTGTGGGCGTAATATTTTATGTGATGCTGGCGTTGCGCTCGTATCTTAGAGAGCAAGGTTATTTTAAAGAGATACCTGAACCCAATTTGGCGCAATGGTTGGATTTGGTGGCACTGGGAACTGTAGCGGATGTGGTTCCGCTCGATAAAAATAATCGTATTTTAGTGCATCAAGGGTTACAACGTATTCGATCTAATTTAGCCTGTGAAGGCATTAAAGCGTTGTTGCAAGTCAGCAATCGTAATGCTAAAAAAATTCAAGCTACGGATTTAGGCTTTTTCTTAGGGCCGCGTTTAAATGCAGCGGGACGATTACAAGACATGGGTGTGGGAATTGCTGCTTTATTAAGCGATAATGGTTCATATGCGTATCATTGCGCACAACAATTAGATGATCTGAATGCCGAACGCAAAGTCATTGAAGGTGAAATGCAGCAAAGTGCCGTTGGTTTATTAAGTGATTTACATCTGGAGCAAGATAAGTTACCACGTGGTATTAGTTTGTTTAGCGAAGATTGGCATCAAGGAGTGGTAGGAATTTTAGCGTCACGTGTGAAAGAACAATACCATCGTCCTGTTGTGTGTTTTTCACCTGCAAATGAAAATAGCAATGAATTAAAAGGATCGGCGCGTTCCGTTCCCGGTGTTCATATTCGTGATGTATTGGATACATTATCCACACAAAACCCTCAATTAATCGATAAATTTGGCGGACATGCGATGGCTGCCGGATTAAGTATTCAGAAGCAGAATTTCCCGGCATTTCAAAAAGCTTTTGCGGATATCATGAATATATACCTGAATGAGTCAGATTGTATCGGTGAAATGTTAACTGATGGCTCTTTAAAAAATGATGATTTTAATTTGGAGCTTGCACGTTTATTGCAACAAGCGGGCCCGTGGGGACAACAATTTCCCGAGCCATTGTTTAATAATGAGTTTGTCGTGATATCCGCAAAACCTATCGGCGAAAAACACATGAAATACCAATTGCAACAACCGAATAACGGCAATGTGGTGGAAGCAATTCATTTCAATGTTGAATCGAAATGCATGCCTTCGGTACAATCAAGGGTTCATGTTGTTTATCAATTAGATGTTAACGAATATCAAGGATTCGAGCGGTTGCAACTAGTGGTTAAATTCGTCATTGCGAGGCCGTAGGCCGAAGCAATCTATTCGAGCAGTGGATTGCTTCGGCTCGCTTTTTTCTCCGTCATTGCGAGGCCGTAGGTCGAAGCAATCTATTCGAGCAATGGATTGCTTCGGCTCGCTTTGCGAGCCTCGCAATGACG
>CAYUEL010000162.1:0-3119 GCA_964443025.1 uncultured Gammaproteobacteria bacterium
CTTTCACGGCATTGCCATCAACGATTAAATCTTCAACGCTTTGTTGAAATACCGTTAAGTTCTTTTGACGGTGCACGGTTTGTTGAATTGCATAACGGTACAATTGACGATCGGCTTGCGCACGTGTCGCACGTACCGCGGGGCCTTTACTTCCATTCAGGATGCGGAATTGAATACCGGCTTTATCGGTTGCTTTCGCCATCACGCCGCCAAGCGCATCAATTTCTCTAACCAGATGAGATTTTCCAATACCACCAATCGCAGGGTTACATGACATCTGGCCTATCGTATCCATGTTGTGCGTGAGTAATAATGTATTCGCGCCCATGCGCGCGCTTGCAAGCGCAGCTTCGGTACCTGCATGGCCACCGCCGACAACAATCACATCATAATGCGCGCTTTCAATCATCATTATTTACCTATGCAAAATGAGGAAAATATTTTACCTAATAATGCGTCCGAAGACATGTTACCTAAAATTTCACCCAAGCTGTTATGTGCTAATTTTAACTCTTCCGCCACACATTCACCAGCATTAAATTGCTTTAGTTGATTTAAAGCGGCCGCAAGCGCTTGTTTGCATCGCGCAATGGCATCGACATGTCTGGCACGCGCAATAAAACCATCTTCACTCGGCGTTTCAAATCCCATACTTTGTTTTAATATTTGTTTGAGAAGATCTAAACCATCCCCTGTTTTCGCAGACAGCTTAACAACCGTATAATTTTCTCGTGTGATTACTTCCGGTTTATCCCCTGTTAAATCAATTTTATTTTGAACGATGATTGTATTCCCGGGGTTCGCGCCTTCTAACTGAATATCTTCACCATCTACTGAAACCCATATAATTTTATCGGCTTGTTTGATTTCCGACAATGCACGCGCAATACCTTGTTGTTCAATAACATCTTTTGTTTCGCGTAATCCTGCTGTGTCAATGATATGCAATGGCATTCCATCCAATTGAATGTGTTCACGCAACACGTCTCTCGTTGTTCCAGCAATCTCTGTTACAATCGCCGCATCTTTTTCTGCTAGTTGATTTAATAGGCTTGATTTTCCAGCGTTAGGTTTTCCAGCAATCACAACCGTCATACCCTGTTGCAAAAGCGCACCCTGTTGTGATTTTTTTTGCAACGTATTGCATGCTTCGATAATATCTTGAAGTTTATTTTCAACAACACCATCACTTAAAAAATCCACATCTTCATCAGGGAAATCAATGGCTGCTTCTACATAAATACGCAATTCCACAATACGCTCATATAATGTATTTAATTGATCGGAAAATTTACCTTGCAAAGACTTAACAGAAGCACGAGCCGCTTGTTCGGTGGTTGCATGAATTAAATCAGCAATAGCTTCGGCTTGGGCAAGATCAATCTTATCATTGAGAAACGCACGCTCAGAAAACTCACCCGGCTTTGCGATTTGTGCGCCACATTCCAAGACTCTGCGCAACAATAATTGCATCACAACGGGACCGCCATGGCCTTGTAGTTCTAAAACATCTTCGCCCGTAAATGAGTTTGGACCCTCGAAAAAAATCGCCAACCCCTCATCGATAACATTATTTTGTGAATCTAAGAACGGAGCAAAATGTGCGTAACGTGGTTTTGGCTTAAAGCCTAATACTTTTTGTGCAACCTGGATTACTTGTTGGCCAGATACGCGCACAATCCCCACACCCCCGCGTCCAGGAGGTGTGGCAATTGCAGCGATGGTTGCATGAGTGATCATGGTGTTGCTGTTTTTTCAACACTTCGCATAATCATCCATTGCTGCGCTATTGAGAGTATGTTGTTAACAACCCAGTACAATACCAATCCTGCTGGAAAGTTTAAGAATAAAACCGTAAATATAATCGGCATAAACATTAACACTTTGGCTTGTATTGGATCAGGGGGCGCAGGTGACATTTTTTGTTGTAAAAACATCGATGCACCCATGATGAGCGGCAACACATAAAATGGATCTTTCGCTGATAAATCATGAATCCATAAAATGAATGGTGTATGACGTAATTCAACGCTTTCGATCAACACCCAATACAATGCAATAAAAACGGGAATCTGAACAAGAATAGGTAAACAACCGCCCAATGGATTGATCTTTTCTTTCTTATACAGCGCCATCATTTCTTGGCTCATTTTCTGTCTATCATCACCCACGCGTTCTTTTATTTTTTCTATCTTAGGTTGTACGCGTCGCATATTAGCCATTGAACGGTAACTGGTGGCCGATAATTTATAAAAAAGAACCTTAATTAAAACAGTGGTAAATATAATTGCCCATCCCCAATTACCAAAGAAATCATACAGTTTCTTTAACACCCAAAACAATGCTTGGGAAATAGGCCAAAACCAACCATAATCCACCGTTAACTCTAACCCTGGTGCTATTTTTTTAAGATCTTCAGTAACCTCAGGACCTACATAAAATTTAGCGGTTGTTTGAATACTTTCACCCGGCGCTGCGGATAATGTTGGTCCTAGCATTGCTACACGATAAACAGACTGCTGGGGTGGGTACGATACAAAGCGAAAGTTTTGTTGTGGATCAGGAATCCAGGCGCTAACAAAATAATGTTGCAACATTGCAATCCAGCCATCTGTTGCTGATTTATTTAACCGTTCATCATTCATGTCTGCATACGTTACTTTTTGATAACGTTTTTCAGGTGTTGAAATAGCCGCACCATTGTACGTTGCAAAACTTAAGAAATTACTTTTTTGTTCAACTACTTCTTCTCGTTTGAATTGCCCATAAAATTGTCCAACCCAAGAAGACGAGCTGTTGTTGTTTAAATCATACTTAATATCAATTAAATATTCGCCACGTTTAAAAACAAATGTCTTCGTAACATTAATTCCGTTCCTTGACCAGGTCAGCGGTACTTCCAAAACATCATTGCTTTCCGATAAAACATACGAAGATTGTTTGCTATTTAAAGTAGCTTGTCCATTTTGCGCCGTATCCGGACCCATCTCACTCATCAAACCGCTTTGTGCAACGTAAGTTTTACCGGATTGATTACTTAATATTTGAATCGGTGGGCTATTAACGCTATCGGTTTCTAAATAATCCAATAATTTTGCGCTGATGATATTACCACCGCG
>CAYUEL010000163.1:0-3100 GCA_964443025.1 uncultured Gammaproteobacteria bacterium
TTGATGAAAGCGGTGGATAAATTTGAATACCGTCGTGGATATAAGTTTTCAACTTATGCAACCTGGTGGATTCGTCAAGCGATCACACGTTCTATCGCTGATCAAGCACGAACCATTCGTATTCCTGTGCATATGATTGAAACGATCAATAAATTGAATCGTATTTCAAGACAGATGTTACAAGAAATGGGTCGCGAAGCAACGCCAGAAGAATTAGCGGTGCGCATGGAACTTTCGGAAGATAAAATCCGTCGTATCATGAAGATCGCTAAAGAACCTATTTCCATGGAAACACCGATTGGTGATGATGAAGATTCGCACTTAGGTGATTTCATCGAAGACACGAATATTTTATCACCGGTTGAATCGGCAACACGTCAAAGTTTGCAAGAAGCTACTCATGGTGTGTTAGAAAGTTTAACACCGCGTGAAGCGAAAGTGTTGCGCATGCGTTTCGGTATTGAGATGAACACGGATCACACACTCGAGGAAGTGGGTAAACAATTCGATGTGACACGTGAACGAATTCGTCAGATCGAAGCGAAAGCGTTACGCAAACTTCGTCATCCTTCCCGTTCAGAACAATTACGTTCATTCTTAGAGGATGAATCGTAATATTCTAATGCAATAAAATGAAATGGAACCGCATGATTTTCATGCGGTTCGTTAAGAAAAGTGCGTTCCTTAGATAGGGTAGTGTGAAAATGGGTTCAAAAGCTAAAGTAAATGTAACTGGGTTATGGAAAATAATCTTGGCAATTGTTCTTGGAATGGTGATAGGATCTCAAACTCAGCAAGGAAATACTATTTTTGGTTTTGAATTATATCCTTATTTATATCCAATTTATGCGCTACTAGGAAAGCTGTTCATCAATGCATTAATGTTACTGGTTGTTCCCCTGGTTTTTTCATCCATCATGCTGGGTGTTGCTCGAATTGGAGGAGAGCAATCGTTTGGTCGTGTTGGCTTAAAAACATTTGCAGCGTATGCCACAACTAATTTATTAGGTATTTTAATTGGTTTGTTATTTGTTAATTTATTACAACCCGGTGTTGGGATATCGCAAGAGATAGCTGTAGGCAAAACAATTGCAGGAGATATTCCAGTGGACCCTAATCAAGCAGGGCTCAGCTTATCGGTACTTTTATTACAGATCATTCCATCAAACATTTTTTATACTTTATCGCAGGGGCAAATGCTAGGTATTATCTTTTTTAGCATGGTATTTGGTTTTTGTCTTTCTAATATAGAAAATAAATTATCCGTTATTATGATTCAAGTAGTTGAAGCGATATTTCAGACCATGTTGCAGTTTACACATTTAATCATGAAAATTATGCCTATCGGTGTATTTTTTCTTGTAGCTAAAATTTTTACTGAAACAGGATTGCAAGCTTTAGGGCCATTAAGCATGTTTACACTTACGGTTTTGCTTGCATTACTGTCTTTTTTTCTAATAGCTCTGCCTTTATTACTGAAATTGATTGCGCGTGTTAGCCCTATTAAACATATTAAAGCCATGAGCCCTGCATTGTTTGCCGGATTTTCAACAAGTTCTACATCGGCTACTTTACCAATTACAATTGATTGTTTAGAAGAAAGAGCGGGGGTTTCAAATAAAATTACGAGCTTGGTTCTTCCACTAGCAACGTCGCTTAATCTTGCTGGTTCTGCGTTGTATGTTTGTGTTGGGAGTATCTTTGTTGCGCAGGCCTATGAAGTTGATTTGAATATAGCAACCCAAGCGCTGATTGTTCTAATTGCTTTTATCACTTCCTTTGGTATCGCAGGTATTCCCTCAGCTTCACTGGTTGTGATTATTGCAATACTCCATGCCATTCAAGTACCCGCAGAAGGAATAGGTTTATTTATTGCGGTAGACCGCTTATTAGACATGTGCCGCACGACGGTGAGTGTATTTACTGGAAGCTGCTCCGCTATCCTGGTTGCAACCAGCGAAGGTGAAAAAGTATTAAATTCTTAAATAAAATATATTTACAGATGAAAATGTCAATAGCACCTATTGCTATCCGCATATTAAATGGATATACTTTATATGCGGATAATTGGTTTTAAAAACTATTTATCCGCATACTAAATAAAATAACTCTATATGCGGATAAAATAGTTTATGAAATTTATCGGAAGAATCAATGAGTTACAAGAGCTTGAGCGACTTTATCGACTTTCTGACGGCCAATTAATTGTTATCTACGGCCGCCGCCGTGTGGGGAAAAGTACATTAATTGAAAAATTCAGCGTTAGTAAGCCGCACATTATAGTAGAAGGGTTGGAGGGCGAGCAAACCAAGGAGCAGATTAAACAGGTGGCTCATCAAATTTTTCAACAAATCGATGAACCCCTGGCAAAACAGCTTGTATTTACTGATTGGAATGCCTTATTTGATTATCTTACCCAGCATTTCATGAAGCAGAAAGAAAAAGTTTTGTTTGTGATGGATGAGTTCCAGTGGCTTGCAGCTAATCGTTCTAAATTGGTCAGTTTGATCAAATTATATTGGGATAGACATTGGAAGAAACTCAATGTGATATTAATTCTTTGTGGGTCCATCTCATCTTATATGGTTAAGCGCGTTATTCATTCTAAAGCGCTCTACGGCAGAATCAGTTGGGAACTTTGTCTATCACCTCTAGCACCTGATGAAATCTATCAGATCTTAGATGGAAAACGAAGCGAGGATGAGGCATTACTTTATGCTTTGGTTGTTGGGGGAATTCCTAAATATTTACAAGCAGTCGAACCGAACAAGTCCTTTGATCAAAATATGAATCGTTTGTTTTTTACCAAAACGGGTTTATTTGTGAAGGAATATGATCGTGTGTTTTTTAGCCAATTTAAAGAATATAAAACATATGAAGGTATTGTATTGTCGCTTAAGAATGGCCCTTTGTCATTAGACGAAATCGCTAAGCAAGTCAATATGCCTAGTGGCGGTGGTCTTAAGGTTTATTTAAAAAATTTGGAACAAGCTTCATTTATTTCTAGTTATATCCCTTATAATAAAGGCCTTAATAGCAAAATGATTAAATATAAATTGACAGATGAATATTTGCGTTTTTATTTTAAATACGTAGAGCC
>CAYUEL010000164.1:0-3096 GCA_964443025.1 uncultured Gammaproteobacteria bacterium
AATCGAACCACCGACACAAGGATTTTCAGTCCTCTGCTCTACCGACTGAGCTATCCGGCCACAGATAGACGCCTATTAAACCGGGAAATGGGGGATACGTCAAGCAGCTGTGCTAAAGTAAAGTCCTAATTTGAGGTAACGCGGCAGCCGAATTACCTTATATTAACTTTTACCGGACTTATCCAAAATCCATGAACCTAATTAAAACTATCATGCTTTATAATAATATTTCCTACGTGGATCATTAATGCTACTACCAATCTCTACGACCAAACCTTTTCCAATTAACGCAGCCAACCGAGATCTGGCTGTTCGTTCTGATTTTTTTATAATACCTGCTATTTCTTTAGTTGAGAGTCCATTTGATTTTTTGAGGTGCTCGAGTATCAGCTCATCTATTGAATTTATCTGTGGATTAGCATTTTTTTGCGTAAATATTGTTACCCTAAAATGTGTGGCAATTTCCTCAAATATAGGCTCTGGGTACCCCAAATCCTTACAAATATCTATAATGCGCCTTATCCCACTTCCCCATCTTTCGATAAGACCTAAACGATAGAATATTTGCCCAATGACTCGATTACGTAGCTTGGAGATACCTTGTTTAATCTCACCAACAGTTAATCCAAAAAGCAATAACCCAGGATTTTCAATTTCTATACGATCATCAAATATGGCTATGCGTATAGGTGATCCTTGTTGAGCATAATCTGCATGAACAACAGCATTAATAATAGCTTCTCTGAGCGCAATTATTGGTAAATTCCAAACTTCCGTATGTCTTGCTCCTTTAATCTCGATAGAGCGGTTAGCATGTTTTTTTATGAAACCTATAGCATCATCTACCGCTGATACAGGTTGAGTATAAATTTCTTGTGTATCTATAATTGTTATTTTAGTTTTTCCTTGAAATCTTCCTGCCTGTATCCAGGCATCAGGAAAGTATTTTAATCGTTCTTTACCATATAAAATAATTCCGCCAGCAGTAGGTACATTTCTTTTTTGATGCTTAATAATCAAATCTAAAGACTCTAAAGTCTTACTATTGATTTCAATTTCAGGAAAATTTTTTGATACGGACTCAACATTGATATCTTCAATACTAAGTTTCATCATAGGTTCTTTATCAAAAGAATCATCTGCTTTGACCCGCTTTAGTTCAGAAAGCATGATCTTATCTACGGGTCGATTAGTAGAGCCAACACGAATATAAGTACCCCTTTCGGGTCCTTGTTTCTTTAGATAGTGAGGTCGGGCAGCACTTGGGTAAATTTCAATTGCTAATAAATAGTGATTTTTCCAAGGTATGACCTCAATCTCTGGAAGTAATTGAGGCTCAATACTATCGTCAATAAGATTCGCAATTTTTTCTTCTAGTTCTAAAGGGTCAATCACACCACAAATTGTCTTAGTTTTATCTTCAACCCCTAGGACAAGAGTGCCGCCAGCTGTATTTGAAAATGCGATCAATGTACGTAAAATGCCAGCAGGAGAGGATAGGTCTCGCTTAAATTCTAGCGTTTTATCTTCGGGCCTTTTAAGTAACGTAGTGATATCCATACTCTGAATTTTACTCTGAAATAAAATATTTGTCTAGCCTTCAGAGTAAAATTCTGACAATCCTAATAAGCTGATCTATAAGGTATTTTTTAATAAAAAACGGTATTACTCTGAAGTAAAGGGTTATGCCTAAGTTATCTATACAATAGCATCGTATAGTTATTTCCCTTCTGGAGGCACATAACCAGCGGGTTTATCGCTGCCTTCGCCGAAGAGGAATTTTTCCATCTCTTTTTCAAGGAACTTGCGTGCCTCAGGATCAGTGACATTTAAGCGGTATTCATTGATCAACATCGTTTGATGTTGCATCCACGATTGCCAGGCTGCAGCTGAAACGTTGTTATAAACCTTTTGACCCAATTCACCAGGGTAAGGGATATGCGCCAAGCCTGGAAGGTTTTGCTTCATTTTTTGGCAAAATACTGTGTGTGTCATGCGAACTCCATGAGCGCAGGTAGTAAACGTTTTACCACGGCGGCCAAACCCAGATGATGATCCTCTTGCGGATTATACCAAAGAAAGTCGCTGCTTAAATCGGGCAATGCCCCATTCACCGAAATATAATCGGTTTGTACATGCCAACGGTAATGACTGAACGTATGACTCGAAACTTCGCCCGCTTGCTGATACACGCTAGTAAATTGTTGTAATAATGTTTCATCGTACTCGGGGAAGCACCAGAGACCGCCCCAGATGCCGGGAGAGGGGCGTTTTTGTAATAATATTAAGCTCGCTTCGATCACACCGCTCTCCAACGTTCGCGGCTCACGTATGATAATCATCATGCGGCCATTACGTTCCGGCAATGTCTTTTTAGGTTTCGTCACGGGCAAAACATGTTGCAATTGTTGCGCGTAAGCTTCGCAACATGATGTTAAAGGGCAACGATCACATTGTGGCAATGAACGCGTACAAACGGTTGCACCTAAGTCCATCATCGCTTGATTATAAGCAGCGACTTCTTTCGTGGGTGTATGTTGCGTTGCCAAGTCCCACAACTGTTTGAGCGTGTTGGTTTCACCCGTCCATGTTTTGATGGCAAATACACGGGCTAATACACGTTTGACATTCCCGTCTAGAATCACCGCAGGTTTTTGAAATGCCAATGAAACAATGGCACCGGCGGTTGATCGACCAATTCCAGGTAATGTTTCTAATTCATCCACTGTATCAGGAAATTGACCGTTATAACGTTGCACAATTTCACATGCACTTTGATGCAAATTGCGTGCACGTGCGTAATACCCCAATCCTGACCATAAATTTAAAACATCATCGAGCGAACTGATCGCTAATGTTGAAACATCAGGAAAACGTTGCATGAATCGTTGATAGTAATCAATAACCGTAGACACTTGCGTTTGTTGCAACATGATTTCAGAAACCCAAACACGGTAAGGTGTTGGGTTTTGTTGCCAGGGTAAGTCTTTACGACCTGATTGATGGTACCAACGAACAACTGTGGCAGCGAACGACATATTCATCGCACATCAAGGCACAAGGGCTTTCAGTAATCCGCGACTAACACCTTTGATG
>CAYUEL010000165.1:0-3069 GCA_964443025.1 uncultured Gammaproteobacteria bacterium
GCTTTGCGCTCCTCGCAATGACAGGATATTATTATGCACAACATACATTCAGAACGTATATTAATCATCGATTTTGGTTCCCAATACACACAACTCATCGCGCGTCGCATTCGTGAAATCGGCGTTTATTGCGAAATATATCCTTTCGATGCCACTGAACAAGATATTAAAACATTTCAAGCCAAAGGTATTATTTTATCAGGCGGACCCGAAACTGTATTAATGAACAACGCCCCCAGCGCGCCAGATATCGTTTTTAAATTAAACATCCCTGTATTAGGCATTTGTTACGGCATGCAAACAATGGCGCATCAATTGGGTGGCAGCGTTGTGGCGGAAATGAAACGGGAATTTGGTCATGCACGTTTAACATTACAACATCACAGCGAATTATTAAATGACATTGAAGACGATGTAAATGCGAAGGGTCAAGCGTTACTCGATGTGTGGATGAGTCACGGTGATCGTGTGCATACATTACCTGAAGGTTTTACTACCATTGCATTGACTGATCATTGTCCACACGCAGCCATTGCGCATGAAGCAAAACATTTTTACGGCGTGCAATTTCATCCGGAAGTGAATCATACCAAACAAGGTGCGCGCATACTCGAACGTTTTGTAAAAATGATTTGTGGTTGTGAAGGTCTTTGGACAGCGGGTCATATTGTTGATGACTCTATTGCACATATTTGCAAACAAGTGGGTCGTGAACATGTGATATTAGGTTTGTCTGGGGGTGTGGATTCATCGGTGGTGGCTGCATTATTGCATAAAGCGATTGGCGAACAACTTACGTGCGTTTTTGTGGATACGGGTTTATTGCGCTTGAATGAAGGCGATAAAGTCATGAAAACCATGCAAGATAACATGGGTATTCGTGTGATCCGTGTGAATGCTGAAGCACGATTTTTACAAGCACTGAAAGGTAAAACAGATCCGGAAGAAAAACGTAAAATCATTGGCAAGATGTTTATCGATATTTTTGAAGAAGAAGCGGCAAAGATTAAAGATGCGCAATGGTTGGCGCAAGGAACTATCTATCCTGATGTGATTGAATCGGCTGCAAGTAAATTTAAAAAAGCCCATGTGATTAAATCGCATCATAATGTGGGTGGATTACCCGAAACGATGAAACTTAAACTCATCGAACCGTTACGTGAATTATTCAAAGATGAAGTACGTCGATTAGGTTTGGAATTGGGATTGCCACGCGAGATGGTGTTTCGTCATCCATTTCCAGGTCCTGGATTAGGCGTGCGCATTTTGGGTGAAGTTAAAAAAGAATATTGTGATATATTGCGCGAAGCGGATGCGATATTTATCGAGGAATTACGCAAGAGTGGTCATTACGATTTAACAGCACAAGCATTCGCCGTGTTTTTACCGGTGAAATCCGTTGCTGTGATGGGCGATGCACGGGTGTATGATTATGTCATTGCACTTCGTGCTGTGGAAACAATTGATTTCATGACGGCACATTGGTCGCCATTACCCTATGATTTATTGGGCCTTGTGGCAAGGCGGATCATGAATGAAGTGAAAGGCGTATCACGCGTTACGTTTGATATCTCAAGC
This sequence comes from uncultured Gammaproteobacteria bacterium, assembly GCA_964443025.1. Taxonomy (GTDB): domain Bacteria; phylum Pseudomonadota; class Gammaproteobacteria; order JABCZS01; family JABCZS01; genus JAJFKJ01. Next base: position 1,579 of record CAYUEL010000165.1, read on the forward strand.
AAACCTCCTGCTACGATTGAGTGGGAATAAAATGAATCCCAAACATGTTCCCTCTCCCACCGTAGGATAGTTTGTTTAGTGAAAATATTGATAGTGGGAGAGGGTTAGGGTGAGGGATAAATGCAAACCAATTTAAGATACACAATCCTACTGCCATGGGCCCTTATTTTATACGGATTTTTAGCGGGTTTATCCAACGACATCTACTTACCCGGGATGCCGATGATGGTGGACTATTTCAATACCACTGAACAAGATGTTCAATTGAGTTTAACTGCCTGGGTGATAGGTGTTGGATGTTTGCAACTCTTCATGGGACCTTGGTCTGATCATTATGGGCGCAGACCCACATTAATTTGGGGCGGTAGTTTATTTATTCTAGGAAGTTTATTTTGCGCACTCGCACCGAGTATTTATCTATTATGGTTGGCGCGTGTGATGCAGGGTATTGGCGTTTGTAGCATCATGGTGGTTACTTTTTCAGCCATGAAGGAAGTATTTACTGCAGAAAGCCGAATGAAATGGTTGGTGTATTACAACATGACGCGATCCCTCGCGCCTTTAATCGGACCTATACTTGGTGGTTATGTTTTATTATTCTTTTCGTGGCGCGCAAACTTTTTGCTGATATTTTTATTGGGGGTGATAAGCTTTGTGTGTTTGTTGTTGCTGCTGCCGGAAACACATGGAGCTGATAAAAATACGGCCGATCGTGAACCCTTTAATTTAAAATCCATTGCACATCAATATGGCATCGCTTTACGCGATCGCGCATTGATGCGTTACCTCATGACGTATGGCGGAATTTTTGCAGGGATTATGGTATATCTCACAACGGGTGCGTTCATTTTAATCGATAATCTCGGTGTTTCTGAACAAATGTTTGGTTATACACAATTTGCAGTGAGCGGTGCTTATATATTGGGCGCTTATTTTGTAAAACAGATGCACAAAAGTTTAGGCGAACATAAAATCATTATGATTGGATTATATTGTGTTTTGTTGGCAACGTTCAGCATGACGGTATTAAATTATTGGCAAGAAAGCATTTTATTTGTTGTATTGCCTGTCGCATTGTTTAGCGTTGGTTTTGGGATGGCGTCATCACCTTTGAACGATAAAGTGCTAGCGCATGAACATTTTCCTGGCGGTATTTTAGCCGGGTTGATTGGATTAACAATGAGCATATCCGGCTTTCTTGGAAGTTTTATCGCAAGCTTTGTTTCCGACTCCGGCTTCATCACAGGGTTGTTAATGCTGTGTTTTGGCCTGTTTTCATATTGGGCGTACCGAGGACGATAAAGGAATACCGCGCGAAAATTAATACCGCGCGCTTACCGCTCATCTCGAGTCAGAGCGCGAGCGCAAGCGAGTGATCAGCTTAGCCATCGATTTTACAGTCGTTCACTTCGTTTCCCAAAATGAATACCGCGCGCATACGCGCAGTATGCTGATGATATTGCGCACAACATTGTTCAATATTGCGCGTAA
>CAYUEL010000166.1:0-3031 GCA_964443025.1 uncultured Gammaproteobacteria bacterium
GCGCCGCGGTACACGTTGGTTTTTACGTAATCGACGCATGGGTATTAATATTCAAGAATGCATTGATACTTTTAAGCCGCAAATCGATAAATTGTATGCGGGCATTGCTGATTTGCTTGCGGGAGAAGAGTTGGAGAAATTGTACGAAAACACCGCTAATTATGAAGCAGAAGGTGTTCCACATGATTTGGCATTACGCATTGCAAGTACGCGTGCATTGATTTCCGCACCCGATATTGTTGAAGCAGCTTTAACAAAAGGCCTTGATTTGAAACAAGTGGCGAAAGTTTATTACACCGTAGGTGCGCGCTTACATTTGGATTGGTTCCGTGCAAAAATTGCAGCACATGAAGTGAATGATAACTGGGATGCGCTGGCTCGCGCTGCATGTCGCGATGATGTGGATCGTCAACAACGTAGCATTACGGAAAGTATTTTACATTATTCGAAGCATCAAGATGATGTTGTCGCTTCGATTGATTGTTGGGAACAAGATTTGAAACGATTGGTAGATCGCTGGATGAATATGTTAGCTGATCTGAAATCCACGGTATCTGAGGATTTCACCATGTATGCGGTTGCATTGCGTGAGCTGTTGGATTTAGCGCAAACCAGTGCGAGCGTTGTTTCAAGCAACTCATCTGAATAGTTTAAACTATGTATAAATTTATACGATCTATTTTGTTTGCGCTACCGCCAGAGGTGGCGCACAAAATTACGTTGTTGTTATTAACTATTAGAAAGTTACTGATTCCCTATAAACCCATCAAGTCTAATAACGTGATTACGTTGATGGGTATTGAATTTCCTAATCGTATTGGATTAGCCGCTGGATTAGATAAAAACGGGGATTGCATTGAAGGATTAGCCGCATTAGGTTTTGGATTTATTGAAATTGGAACATTAACGCCATTACCGCAAGAAGGTAATCCAAAACCGCGTGTGTTCCGTTTGATTGATCAACAAGCCATGATTAATCGCATGGGTTTTCCAAATAAAGGCATTGATCATGCGATTAAACAAATTCAAAAATTAAAACAACGACCCATTATTGGCATTAATATTGGTAAGAACAAAGATACTCCTATTGAAGATGCGGCTGATGATTATATGGTTTGCATGCAAAAGGCCTATCCTTATGCTGATTATATTACCATCAATATTTCATCGCCCAATACAGAAGGTTTGCGTGATTTGCAGCAAGAACAAACATTACAAGAACTATTAAGCATATTAAAAAATATGCAGAATTTATTGAATCATCAATACGATCGGTATGTTCCTCTGGTTGTTAAAATTGCGCCCGATTTATCCGATGATGAAATTAAACATATTGCCGATGTCTTATTGGCATCAGAAGTTGACGGTGTGATTGCAACCAACACAACGTTGCAACGACCGGGGGTTGGATCAAATGAACAAGGCGGTTTATCAGGCGCGCCTTTGAATGATCTTTCAACCCGAGTAATCAAGCAGCTTCATAGTTGTTTGAAAAGTAAAATGCCTATCATCGCTGCGGGTGGCATCATGGACGTGCAAGATGCACAAGCCAAATTCAATGCGGGCGCCAGCCTCGTTCAAGTGTATACGGGCCTCATTTACGAAGGCCCGGCGTTGATTCAGCAATTAATTAAATCATAACCGTTCGAGACGATTATTTGTATTAGATGTCTCGCCGTCGTTCATCGGTATCTGTTGTAGCGTGGTGGTCGTGATCAATTGGTTATTCGTGATCAATCGGTTATTATTATTAGAAGATCCGCTTTCTACAGGTTGATATGCAGTGAACATGGAACTTTCCAGACTTACTCCTCCTTGAGCTGCATTCACTTGTCGCTGTAAATTCCTATTTACTTCTTCTAAATTCCTATTTACTTCTTCTGTAGCAATAATCTGCTGCTGAACCTCTGGGGTTAGACCAAGCTGCGGGTCCGGGTTAAAGTACGAAGGTAGAATAAATTCAGGTACTGAGGGATTAAGATCCGGATCAACAGCTTGTTTAACTTTAGTAACAAAATCAGGGTGAAGCTCATCCATGACATTGCCCCAGATGCCTACTTGTGCTGTTTTATAAAATCTCCAGGCTAGTTTATTGCTTTTAGCATGCAACGCTAATAACGTATCAAGGCTAAGACTTGCAATAATGGCTCGTTGATCCATTTTTGCTTCATCATCGCCTTGACCTAGTTCATGCAATTTATTGCACATCGCTTGTAGAGCAACCTCTGAAGCAGGTAACGCATCCACTAATGTAGCGAAAATACTGCGACCCCGTTTAGTGTCAATTAATTTTCTTAAAGTCGGTTCAGCGGAGGTTGATTGAATCATCTGTTGCAGGCTTGAATAATCCTCAAGAGTAGTAAGCATCTGATAGAGGTTATCGATGGGAGGAGCGCTGGACGATGATGATGGTTGCCCATCAGGTAATTTAAACTCGTTGTCGTATTGGGGAGGCGTGGCTAACATAGTAAGTTTAGTGATCAGTGTATTGAAAATAATGAGCGCCTTTGAGCTGTTTTCAATACTAGTTTTTAACTTTGTAAATTTTTTATAATGGTTTTTAAGCTGCTCTTCGTTAGTGTTTAAGAAACCATTGCCTTCGATTAATTGCCCCGTTATTTGAGTAAGGTTTTCTATTCTGGTGGTGAATCGGGGTACAATCTCATAGCTATTGTTGTTGATTTTAAGTTGAATGATATGGTTATACGTGCTGGAGTTAGGCGCAAGTTCGATGTTCGTTACAGTAAATGCGATTTGCTTAGCTATCATGCGGCTGGTAATGGGGGATGTGGGTGGTAAAGTCAGTCGCAGCATTTCAGTGGCTATTTTTGCCACCATTTTACGACTTGAAATGGCTTGTTCGTCGAGTGGAGCAGACTCTTCGTTTTTGAGATCATGGGCAACCCGTACTATTTCGGTGAGTAATGTGTAATTGGGTTGGGCGCTATAGGCATTCGATAGCATTTGGGATATTTGAGTTGGGGACATGAACTTGGCATAAGCTAGGGCTAAATCCGCCTTTTTTTGAATC
>CAYUEL010000167.1:0-2943 GCA_964443025.1 uncultured Gammaproteobacteria bacterium
CGACAGCAAGTTTCGTTGAATTTACAAAAAATATTATCAGCGCCCCTTTATTTGTGGTTAATACCCTCTACCTGGGTATTTATGATACTCGACAATGGCTTGATGGGTACAAGAACCCAGTTGTTAGCTTCATGGCGGGATGTTTGCGCGTACTTGAATTGGCTTTTTTAGCTACCTCTAAAGCAACGCGCGCATTGACCAATACGTTGCGATTATTGCTATCCCCTTTTTACATTGTATTGGATTTGTTGACTGCATTGCCTGCGATGATTAAAGTATACGGTTTAACCTTGGCTATGGCACCAGAAAATGTAAAGCAAAAAGCAGCTCACCGTTCTCCGCAACCTTATAATCAATCATACCTAATAGATGATAATTCAGTTCATATACCAGACGCCTCTGATAATGCTCCCACAAAAACCCAGGCATTCAAACGTGCAATGAAAATGCCCTTATTCATCATTATAGACAACCTTTTAGGTACAATGTCTAATGATAATACTCCTGAAGCTAAAATAAAAACCGCTCGATCTTTCTTTGCATTTCTTGTTACCATGATTGTTTTTGTTCCCCTTGTATCAACTTCTGTGTTCGATTTGCGTAGCATTAATAATGCCATTGGGTATGAAACGATCGGTAGTTTTTTTGGATCCAAAGATTTGCTGACAGGCACCCTATTTGGTGTGAGCGGTGGTTTGGAAGTAGATATGGTCATCACCGCATTAATGCTGACTTGGGGTGTGAGTTTATTTGCAATGTATGTAATGAGTGACGTGGTGTCCTATGTGCAGCAGATGGGAAAGAACGCGAACACATTGGGAAATCCTGAAGACCAGAATCGCTATTCAAGTAGCGCATCCTCATGCAGTGATGACGTTGCTAACTCTAACGATACCACTCAAAACAATGGCGTACATAGTCAACACAATCGCGCAACTGCAGGGAATAACAAAAATACTCATGCCCATGGGCAACCGTATCATATTGAAAATGAAGATAATGAAAATTATATTAGCAATCGCTAAACTGATCCGTTCACTCGCTGACGCTCGTGCTCAGACCAGCGCTTACCGCTCATCTCGAGTCAGAGCGCGAGTGTTAACGAGCGATCGGATGAGTCAAAGATTTTATAATTGATTTTCTACATCCGCTTACTACGTGCGCGGTTCTGAGGGCGAAATCTACACACTTACGCGGCTTTGTGTGATGAAGGTTGGATGTGGCACACCATTTTAATTAAAATTTTCTAATACTTCCTTCGTCACTTCGCGATCATTGCATAACAACACAAGATCACAACCCGCGTTTAATGCTTTTTGAACACGCGCGATGGGTTCATCGTGGCTCGCGGCATGCATACACAAATCGTCAGAAAATATCAAACCTTCATAACCCATTTTATCCCGCACAATTTCTTGCAACCATTTATCAGAATAGGTTACCAACTCGGTATCAACACGGGGGTATTTAATATGTGCCGTCATGATCGCCGTGAGCTTATCATTCAATTCTAAATAAGGTTGAATATCATCTTCCCACAACGTATCGAAATCGCGTTCATCAACAGGATCAGCAATATGAGAGTCTAATGCCACAAATCCATGTCCTGGAAAATGTTTCCCCACACATCCCATGCCTTGTTCCGCAAGACCATCAATCAACGCACCCGCCAATTCAGCCACCACATGAGGATCGCGCGCAAACGCACGTTTACCAATGACATCGCATTTTTGATAATCGAGATCTAACACGGGCGTGAAACTGAAATCAACATCCACATCGTGCAATTCTTCGCCAATGATCAACCCATATTGATGCGCTTGACGTATCGCTTTATTAGCATCTTCACGATACATTTCACCCAATTCGCCCATCGGAGGAATCAATGTAAATTCATCTTTAAAACGTTGAACGCGTCCACCTTCTTGGTCGACACATAAAATAATATCAGGTTTAACATCACGAATGGATTGTGTTAATTCACGCAATTGTTTTTTATTTTGATAATTACGTGCGAATAAAATAATGCCACTCACTAACGGGTTCGCAATGATTGTGCGATCATCGTCTGTTAACGTAAGTCCCGTGATATCTGTAAAAATAGGTCCGGCAATTTCCATTTGTCACCTCGATTCAAACGTTTCACCAATAAACACAGGCGTCCCAACAGGAGTCTGGTTAAACAGATCCATGAGATCGTTGTTATGCATGCGAATACACCCCATTGATAATGGACGATCCAAAGGAATCTCATCGGGACATCCATGAATATAGATAAAACGGCGCATCGTGTCCACATCTTTAAAACGATTAAATCCTGGTTGCGTTCCAGATAACCAAAGTATGCGTGTAAGTATCCAATCACGTTCCGGATGCATCAAACGTAATGCTGGTGAATACACTTCGCCCGTGGGACGACGCCCAATAAACACCGTATTTATTGGACTTCCTTGCCCTATTTTGGCGCGAACCTTATGCCAACCGCGCGGCGTTTTGTAACTTCCAAAGGTTTCACCTAATCCTTTTTTTGCAGTGGATACAGGATAAGTTTTACAAACGCGTTGATCATCCATGAGATTCAAGCATTGTGTTGTTGGATTAATATGAATTAATAGCGTCATGATTATATAACGGCATTCGAGAGATCGATGACGCTGCTGCTGTTTCCATTGCGTTTTTGTTTCGCATCGTCGCTGCGTAATGCCTCAAGTCCTTGCATGTAATGTTCATCAATACCGCCCACAATATAAAACCCATCAAACACAGAGGCTTCAAAGTGTTTAATTGCAGGGTTAACATCACGAAGTGCTAAAATTAAATCGTCAATGGTTTGATAAAATAACCGATCTGCGCCAATGAGTTTACCTATTTCATCAATGTTTTTTTGGTAAGCAATGAGTTCATCTCGAACCGGCATATCAATGCCATACACATTCGGAAAGC
>CAYUEL010000168.1:0-2900 GCA_964443025.1 uncultured Gammaproteobacteria bacterium
TTTGCATTCCCTTGCAACCAATGATTCAAACCCAACGCCATGGTCTCAAGCTGTGGGAGGGGGGACGTAGAGCGAGCCTGTGGTAAAGGGTCAGGAGCACTTTCTAAAGATTCCCCTAAGAGGACAGACCATACCTGCGGCTGCTGGGATGCGCGACGCATTAAAAGATGCAGCGCCGCTTGATGCCACGTGGTTGAATGCGGCGTATCGCGTTGTGTATACATGTACGTTTGAGCCGCTAAAATGACATTGGGGTGACAGGTGCTAGGAGCATTGGCTAATAAATCTAATAGAAAAGCGCCTGCCCCCTGGGGTTGCTCTTTGAAAAAGTCGGTTTTTTCTAAGCGTTGAAGCGTTTTAAAAATCCACGGTTGTAAGACCGATAAAGAGGTATCACTCGGTAAGGCTAAAATCGCTGCGTACGAAGGGTCACGCTGTTGTGCTTCGCTCAACGCTAGGTAGTGCTGCAACTGCTCAATCGTATCTACTGAAGAAGGCAGCTGCGTTTTTAATTGATTCAACCTGGCTTTCACATTGTAAATGCTAGGCACAAACGGCTTTTCGCCCCGTAAGATATCTTGTCCCAGTGCACGCACGAATAATGCCAATACGGTCTGCTGGGTTGTCTGTGGATAATGAACAAAGTCGTGACTCCACACCTGCTTTTCCAATTCAGGCAAACACGCAAAAGTCATGTCCGTGTAGTCTAAGAGTAAAGAGCGCAACTCCCCCAACGCCGCTGGGTGTTGCGCATCCTGGGGGTTACTGGCCTGAACCAACCACGACGTTAACGAAGCCGCTGGTAACGAGGTGGGCGCAGGACTGGGCAGAACAGCTCCTGCCCCCGCATCCCTGTGTGCCCTAAAGGCATCCGCCCACGAGTCAGGTTCGTTTAAGGGGGTCATCGCATTGCGCGCATGACCTTTTAATCGGGCTTGATAGGTTAAGAGGCTGTGTTCATGAGGGCGTGTTTGTGTAGAGGAAGGCGCTGACACGGTGTTATCCCAATCAAACAAGGTATCTAATGTATCGAGCGTGTACACATGCCCAAGATTATTATCACCCCAAGGAGGCAGTCGCACCACAGGGTCTTTGGGGCAAACAAACCGATGGAGGTGTTCCTTTAACGCAACCGCCACACCCTCATCCAACGTCCCCAGCTTCGGTTGCCCAAAGGTGAAGATTTGCACCGGGTTTTTTTGATAATCCAAGGCTGCTCGTATTGCCAAAGCCCCACCCGATGAATGCCCTGTAAAAATAAAAGAGAGTTTTGTTTCAGGTGATTGAGGGTTAGGTTTTTGATGAAAACTTAATATATCATCCAGTTTAGGCTTGAGGGCTTGATACGCTTGTTCAAACCCTCTATGAAGTTGCCCTAACGCTTCAACAAGAACAGGCTTACCGTGGATGCCCATTAACGTATTATCAAGATAATTCATTCCTGCGAATGCAACCAAGACTTGTTCATCATTAGCAAGAACAACGCAACGCACACCGGCTTCTTCGATGAATGCATATTCATAACGCATGCGATCGTGAATATGATAATGCCACCGTGATGCCAACTCTTCTATTTTACCGGGATGTTCATACGTTAATAACGATAACCGTAAGGCTTGATAAGCACTCTCCCAGCGTTGCGCTTCTTCGTGTTGCGCAAAAGCAATGGGTTTTCCCTCGCTGACCCAGGGTGCTTGTAAAGGCACTTCATCGACGAAAACCACATGCTGCGTCAATAAACCCATCAGCTTATCCGGCTCATGCGAAGGATAATCGTGAGGAGTCTTTGCCGCCTCCCCTAACGCTTGCGCAAATTGCAATACCATTTTCTGCGCTAACACACGCTGGGCCAGTGGTAAGTTGAGCGGTAACTGGGTTAATAATTTATCAACTTCTGCACCCAGTGTATCTTTTAAAGAAATCGCTGTCTCATCGGGATGTAACAGCTGTGCACCGTGATAATACGTCGCTTGTGCACAAAATCGTTCAATTAAACGCACCCGTGTTTCTTGCGTTCCTAACAATGCATTTAAATGGGTAGCCTCAAGCGTGATAGCTTCACTGACCACACCCGACAATACTTTCCCTGTCCATAGACCCGCGACAGGAATAATGCTCAACGCCAGTTCGGTGAGTTTTAACAAAAGAGGAATGCTAGTCGCTACCTGACCACTGGTCAATGCTTCTTGACCGCTGACGAGTGCAATTAAACTCGCTGATAACTGCGCATGAAATTCACGGATAGTGGCCTGTTGTTGTGCATTCTTATTTTCACATGCACGCTCAACAAGCCAGGTGCAATAGGCCTTGTGGTGTTCACCGTTTAATTCTAACATCTGCAATCCTTTGCAATCCGGTGTCTATTACGTCAACCTTACCGCGATATCTTACCCCCCGTATGACCCAAATGCAATGAACCCAATTTTCCTATTCATTCAACCCGATGACATAACTGTACCTTTAAATAAACCTTACACTGCAATTAAAAATTTTAATTTTACAATCCAATGGATTAATCGTACGATAACCACTCATGTCATGGATATGACGAAAAACAGTAAGGATACCTACGATGAGTGTTAACGCGACTGCTAAAAAATCCAGTTTAAAAAACAACATCCCTGCGGAATGGGTACAAAGTCAAAATGAACGTTGGGCATATTTTAAGCGCCAGCAACAAAAAGAACTGGATAGCATTTTTTCAATGTGTGGATTGCATCCCACCAAACAAACGAAAAGATGATTTTTCAGTGCGTCAGGGATATACCATTATCCAGAAATAAGTTCGTACAGGCGGCTTTACGAACTAACGCGCCCAAGTAATGGTAAGACTACTACGTACGATTTCTAAGGTGAGGTGTATGGAACTCCCTACAGCGAATGCCCTAGTAAAACAAGCC
>CAYUEL010000169.1:0-2874 GCA_964443025.1 uncultured Gammaproteobacteria bacterium
CAAATTTTTCCATCAAGTCGAAAACATGTGTTGCTGTGTGTGCGCTGATGTTGCGTGCGATGGCTCCTTTAACGAAAATCTCACGTTGTTGCGCCATTTCTTCCGGTAATTTTTTACCCATGGCACGTCGTAATAAATCTGCATCACCTAATGAATAACCTGCTAATTCTTGCGCAATTTGCATCACTTGTTCTTGATATAAAATCACACCATAAGTCGGCTTTAGAATACGTTCAAGTTTCGCATGAGGATATTCGACACGTTGACGACCATGCTTACGGTTAATGAAATCATCCACCATGCCTGATTGCAAAGGGCCTGGACGAAACAAAGCTACTAACGCAATGATATCTTCAAAGCAATCCGGCTTTAATCGCTTAATTAAATCTTTCATCCCGCGTGATTCTAATTGAAACACTGCCGTGGTTGCGCATTTTTTTAATAACGTAAATGTTTTTTTATCATCCAATGGAATTTTTGTAATATCTTGTTGAATGGTTTGGCATGTCCAATCAATGATGGTTAATGTTCGCAACCCCAGAAAGTCAAACTTAACCAATCCAACGGCTTCAACGTCATCTTTATCAAGTTGCGAAACAATTTGTGTTGAACCTTCCTCGCAATATAAAGGCGTAAAATCCGTTAATTTACCGGGGGCAATCACCACGCCACCCGCATGTTTCCCTGCATTACGCGTAATACCCTCTAGTTTTTTTGCAAGATCAACGAGGTTATGAACTTCTTCTTCCTCATCATATAATTGCTTAAATGCTCCGCCTTCTTCTAACGCCTTATCCAAGGTAATACCTAATTCAAATGGAACTTGTTTGGCAATGCGATCAACGAATCCGTAAGGATGCCCCAATACACGACCCACATCACGAATCACCGCTCGTGCGGCCATCGTTCCAAACGTAATAATTTGAGATACGCAATCACGACCATATTTTTCAGCGACATATTCAATCACGCGATCGCGCTTATCCATGCAAAAATCGATATCAAAATCTGGCATGGATACCCGTTCAGGATTTAAGAAACGCTCGAATAATAAATCATATTCCAATGGATCAAGATCCGTGATTTGTAATGCATAAGCTACTAATGATCCAGCACCCGAACCCCGTCCAGGGCCTACCGGAATAGCATTTTGTTTTGCCCATTGAATGAAATCGGCGACAATTAAAAAATATCCGGCAAATCCCATGTTATTGATCACTTGAATTTCTGTTTTCAATCTTTCTTGATATTCTTCTCGTGTATGATGACGGGATATACATTGATTTAAATCAAATCGCTTGGTTAATCCCCTTGCCGCTGTTTTTTCTAAATAACTTTCGGCTGTTTCATTTTGCGGAAGCTGGAAATCCGGTAGTGATATCTTTCCCAGCTCCAATTGAACATTGCATCGCTTCGCAATCTCAACCGTGTTTTTTAGCGCTGAGGGAATATCTGAAAATAATTCATGCATTGCTTGGGGAGGCTTTAAATATTGTTGTTCCGTATAATCTTTGGGACGATTTTCATCGGTTAACATATACCCCGCATGAATACAAACACGTGCTTCATGCGCATCAAAATCTTCTTTATTTAAAAATCGAACAGCATTGCTTGCGATGATTGGACATTTTAACTTTCTTGCAAGATCAACCACTTTTTGTGAGTAAATTTCTGCATCAGGATGACCCGTTCGTTGAACTGATAAATAAAATCTATTTTTAAACAACTGCATATAAGCCGATGCAATTTGTTGTGCATCTTGTGTATTATCAGCTAATAATGCTTTACCAATTTCATCATTCATACCACCAGAAATAACAATTAATCCTTCGTTACGATCTTTCAACCACGCACGTTGAATGATGGGTTCCCCATGTGATTGCCCTTCTGTATAAGCTTGTGAAATCAAACAAGTTAAATGGTGATACCCTATTTTATTCATGCAAAGCAAGGTTAAACAGCTGTGTTGCGTTAGATCTTGTCGATTTTGTAATAATACATCAGCACCAAAAATAGGTTTAATACCGGCACCAATCGCAGCATTATAAAATTTAACCTGCGCAAACATATTGCAATAATCGGTAAGCGCCACCGCCATCATGCCTTGCTCTTTGGCAAGACTAACTAATTCTGAAATACGACAAATGCCATCACGAATAGAATATTCGCTATGAACATTTAAATGAATAAAATCTTTTTCACTCATGCCATATCTGCTTGTAACAACCGCGCTACGGGACCAAACGTTTTTCGATGTATATCCGAAACACCATGTTTCCCCAGCATTTCTATATGAAATTTCGTGGGATATCCCTTATGCTGCGCAAAACCATATTCAGGATAACGTTCGTCGTATTTTACCATGATCTGGTCACGATAGACTTTAGCCAGGATAGAGGCTGCTGAAATAGCAGGTTCAATTTTATCCCCTTGAATAATAGTTTTTGTCTTACAACCTAAGTTGGGTGCACGATTTCCATCCACCAACACCAAGGTCGGTTGAACCTTAAGGCTTTCAACCGCACGCTGCATCGCTAATAACGACGCTTGTAAGATATTGATATGATCAATTTCTGCAACACTCGCCTCGCTGATATGGTACGCCAACGCTTTTTCGATAATCTCATCATATAAAGCGTCGCGCATTTCCTCGGATAGCAGCTTTGAATCATTCAGCCCTTTGATAGGCTTATTCGGATTCAAAATAACCGCCGCTGCAACCACCGGCCCCGCCAAAGGTCCACGACCTGCTTCATCCGTCCCCGCAATGATGTATTCGTCCATGAATTGTAATCTCCGTTACGCCCCTGCCGGGGCTTGTTCACTTTCCTTTGCGATAATCTCTAACGTTCGCGGCTCACGTAAAGGATTGTT
>CAYUEL010000170.1:0-2837 GCA_964443025.1 uncultured Gammaproteobacteria bacterium
TTCGCAACTGAAACAAGCCAACATGATGAATGAGCCTGAAGCCATTCCTGCTCTTTTAGCCTTGGGCAAAAACAGTGAATCTGAGCATTTTAAAGAAATATTTGAAGAAGCCATGAGGGAATTAGAACCAGAATCTCAGTTTATAATGGTTGACGCCATGGCTTTCATGCTGCGTGCACTCAATACTAAATGGGATGCCAACCAAGTACGTGGCTCATGGCCGTTGATTAAAGCAAGCTTGACTCATCAAAATCCAAACTATACCACAACCGCTCTAAAATTTAGTGGTGCTTTAGCCCCCTTATGGACTAATGAACAGATAACGGAATTATTTTCTGTATTGAAACAACAGTTAAGTGGCACGGATTCAAAGCTTCAAAAAGAAGTATGTAGAACGATAAGCGCTGTTGCTAATCGCTTAACTGCGGTACAAAGAGTGGACTTATTAAATTTATTGTTAGAAAAAATGAGTGCTGGATATAACCGCTCGATTAGTAAAGATAAACCATTTTTTACGGATGGTGAGGTAAGTTTTTATGATTATAAGTTGGATGTACTCGCGCTCGCCATGAGTGCAGAGCAGGCTTTTTGTGATTTAATGGAGCAGTGTAAAGAGGGTGAATATAAAGAAGTGTTTAATAAAGTGGTCTTAATATTCGCTGAGAATCTAAGATTTGAAATGATTAAGAAATTAAAGCCCGAACAACGAACGTGGACAGATGAAGAACGTGATACGTTATTTAATAAGCATAAGCATTTTTCTCCAAAAGAAGCTTTGCAATATCTTTCTAGTATGGCAAGTATATGGTCTGATCAACAAATGAAAGAAATTGTTATCCTCTTCCAAGAGCAGCGCAAATATTTAGATCCGAATGAGACATGCCAGTTTATTCAGGCACTTGCTTCACGCTTGAGTAAAGAACAAATGGGTGCATTGTTACCTTTAGTAATGGGGTTTGCTAGCAATGATCGTTATCATCATAAGGAATCTATGCTTGCCCTGGAAGCGCTGGCGCAAGCGGCAGCCAAAAAGGGTTGGGATGGTGCCTCTTTTAAACCGATATTTGAAGAATTGTGGTCTATATTAACCGATGGGCAGAATCAAATGGAGAATTATTATTATGCTCGTGCCGCCGAGGCGATGTTACCTTTTCAAGAGGAAAGTAAACGAAAATCCTTATTCGATAGTTTAAATCACCCTACAAATCATACAATGCATCGTTACACGGAGCTAGGTTTACCCCTTGCTATTTATGCGAATCAAGATTCATTGCAACAGCTTGATGCGTGTTCTCGTGATAGCGTCAATGAAGCAATGGTGATTCGCTTTATCAGCGAAAGCTACCAAGGTGCGAAACAGAAGCTAACGCCACCAGTATCAACGGCCTCTAGTTCTGCAACGGTTACGTTTAATAATAGACAAACATAGAACTATAGTTTGTCTAATTGAATAATATGAGTTTTTTATCGGGACGACAGGATTTGAACCTGTGACCCCTTGCACCCCATGCAAGTGCGCTACCAAGCTGCGCCACGCCCCGAAGGTGCCATATTAAAACAAAACCGCCTAAAATGATAGATTCTGCCCCCTTTAAGGAAAAAAACCCCGATTCATGCTGCGCATGAATCTGCCCCCTTAAAAGGGGGCTGTTCTTACGTGAATCAGGGGTTTTCTTACTTGACACAGGTACTTATATCAGCGAAAATAGGCCCTTGCTTATATTACCGTGATGGAGAAGGAACCTTGGCAAACATTAAATCCGCGCAAAAACGCGCTAAACAAGCTGAAAAGAACCGTAAGCACAATGCTTCACGCCGTACCCGTATGCGTACCCTGATTAAGAAAGTCCGTGCAGCCATTGCTGCTGGCGAACAGAAACAAGCGGCAGAAGCGCTTCAAGCGGCTACATCGATAATCGACCGTTTCGCTGGTAAGGGCTTGATTCACAAGAACACTGCGGCACGCTATAAAAGCCGATTGAGCGCGCAGATCAAAGCATTAGGGTAAGATGCCCACAATCAATATTATAGGTGCTGGCCGGGTTGGAAAGACGGTCGGGCGTCTGCTATTTCAGCATTCTCTCGCCGATATTCAAGGTATCTGTAATCAAAGCAAAGCCAGCGCTCAAGCGGCTGTCGAGTTTATAGGATCGGGGCAAGCGGCTTCTAGCCTCGATGATTTGATCCCGGCCGATATTACTTTAATTACCACACCCGATGATTCGATTGAATCCGTTTGCCAGCAGTTAGTAAAAAATAACAAGATCGTTTCAAACAGTATTGTGTTGCATTGTAGCGGGGCGCTGGGATCATCGGTTTTATCGGCGGCCCAACAACAAGCGGGCGCTTATGTCGCGAGTTTACATCTGTTGAAAACCTTTGCGGACAGTCATCAGGCCGCTGCAAGCATTGCCGGAACCTATTGCGCGATTGAAGGCGATGATAAGGCTGTGGAATTAGCTAAGCAATGGGTCCGTGCGTGGGGCGCAAACCCCGTGTTTATTTCTCCTGAAACCAAAACTCATTACCATGCCGCTTCAGTATTAGCCTGTGCCGGTTTAACGACGCTATTTGCAACGGCCGTTCAATTGTATCAACATAGCGGTATGAGCGAACAAGATGCAAAGGCAATGTTAGGACCTTTAATGCAAGAGACGTTGGATAATAATCGGCGATTAGGATCTAAAGGTGCTTTAACGGGCCCTGTGGCTCGTGGCGATGAACAAGTGATCGCGCAACATGAAGTTGCATTAGCCAAAAAAGATAGGTTGATTCATCAATTGTATAAAGCGCTGACAGAACAGGCAAAGCGGTTGATCAGGTAGTGTGCCTTGTCA
>CAYUEL010000171.1:0-2824 GCA_964443025.1 uncultured Gammaproteobacteria bacterium
CGGGGTTCCTATCGTCTCAAAATCAAAAAGCTCTCTATGAGATTTTTTCAAATTCTTCATGTTATTAATTTCAATTTTTAGCGCTGAATTCAATAGCGTAATAAAATCAGGCTGAGCAGAAATAGCATGTGTTATTTGCTTTATTACATCATCTAAGGGTATTTTGGTGAAAAAACTTTTAATATCTGACCGAATATAATAATTCCTTCCATTTTCTATATGTTCACAAATTTTATTAATCGCACCAGGTACCCCTTTTCCTTTGATACCACCAAAACTTGTTTTATTCATGAGGTATTTGCTCATCCCTTTTTCTTCCTGCGATACATTAAGAATAGAGCGTTGAATTATACTATTTTCTACTGGCATAATAACTAATGGGCGTGGAGGAGAATTGGCTGGATTTTTTTTAATAGGGGCGCCTTTACCGGAAAACTTGTACTGCCCCTTTCGCACTATGACTTGTAATTCTCTTATTTTTTTAGCGTAATTTTGATTAAATGCAGCTATTTTATCTCTAGTTTCTTTAGATTTTGATTTTAAGCCATTTTTACGAACATGGCTCCAAGCTGTTTCTAACGCATTTCGTGTTGTAACCTTTTCAAAAAGTTTACTATATGCAGTTTCATTGCCCATACAATATTCCTGTGTGATGCTTAGCAGTTAACCCTACTCACCAGAATTCTGGGTTCGCTTTTCCCATGGTTGCGTATTTACAACCAAAGCTTCCGCGTTTCCGCGTTCACTGCTTCCATCAAGGTATTTGGAGTTACTTTCTATCTCTTCGTAGCAAGCTAACAAAGCTAAATATATTACTAACCCAATCCTTGTGGCTGCAAGAAATTATAAGCAGATCATACCACTCAGCTAATTAAGTTGCTACTTATAACTAGATAAGTATTGAAAAAAGGCTAAGGCTAATACCGCTTAGGAAGCTATAGTAGATTTTTGCCCCGATGTTAAAATGGCGTATTTTTTGAATTCACCATTATATACTGCATGATAGCAAAAACATATTTTTTTCTTCCGTGATTAAGTCGGCAAATAACAATTTTCTCTCCTTAAATCAAAACAACCTAATTCTTATTTATTCGTCTTCAACAAATTTTTTCCATTTCTTGATTAGGGTATTCCGATTTTTGAATATTTCCGAAGCTCCAAAGGCATGTAATGCAAACATAATAATGGCAGGGATGGAAAGTAAGACAAATGTAAGTTTAAAAAGAAAACTACCAATTCCTGTTAAAGCGATGGAATAAAGTGCAAACACAAAGATACCTATAATTATAATAGGTACAGGGTTAGCGGCAATATATTTAAAAATCTTCGCCTTTGTATCTTCCTGCTGTTGTTGCTCTTCCATGTTTTTCTCCTGGTTAAAACTTTCACTCATCGTCTTTTACAAGTTTTTTGCGCTTATCGACAAGTTTTTGCTGTTCCCTGTTAAGCTCTTGTATGCCTTGTGCGCGATTATTAATCGCTTCACTAGCACTTTGTTGTTGCGCTTTAACATTATCTCTTGGACTATAGTTTAACGGATTTTTATCTGCTTTTTCAAGACCACCTTTTTTTGAAAGAACTTCTTTTTCAGCTTGATGTTGGTTTTTTATTTGAATTTCAGAGTCTTGGCGCACATTAGCTTTATTTTCCTCAAACGTTTTTTCTAAAGAGGCTTTATCGGTATTAGGCTTATTAACAAAGGTATCTGCTAGTTTTTTGACGATTTTTTCGCTTAAAGCTTGCATACGGTGTGGGTCGCGCGCATCAATTTCAGCAATTTCAGCGGCGGTATAACGTTTACCTGTATCAGGGTTGGTTTCTTCCTTCAAAGCATCAACAATCATCTGATCGCCTTTGCTATTAAGCGTCGCCGATTCTTCTTCTACATGCGTCATAGCTTTACGGATACTTTCAGCTTTCGATAACGTTTCACTGGCCTCCTCACGATAACCCATGGCTTCATCAAATGTAGTGCGCTCGCTCTCGCCACTTCGCGCGGATATCTCACCTGTATGACGCTCACTACCCGTATGGTCCGTACGCAAAGCTGTTTCAATTTGATTTTGGATCGTTTGCTGATTACTATGTTGCGCTGCCAGTTCCCAAGTTTGTCGTTCCGATTCGCTCCTTGACGCACTTAAATTTGCATTTCCATGGAATAATGGAGAATTAGCTCCCACACCTACGGCTGCCGTAGCAGCTATAGCATCTTCTTTACTCATACCATGAGATGCCATCAGAGTATTTACATGATTACTGTAATCGATCGCTGCTTGATTGGTATTTGTTGAATTACTCACGCTCCAAGTGGCATCTTGCTGTTGAATCTTAGCGTGAGCCTCCCCAATTTCATACACTTGTTGAGACGCCTGATTCATCGTTTGATACGCACTCATCATTTGGTTTTGGCCGCGTGTTAACGTGTCTTCATAGCTTTGCGACAATGAATCACTGATACGATTTCCTAAATTCATACTCGTGTTTAATTTTGAAATGGATTGCGTGTTATCCACGAGTGTTTCATTATCAGGGGTGTGAATGATTTGCCCGCCCTCTTGTGTTTGCAGAGATAGCATTCCTGCGCCGTAACTTAAATTACGATTCGTATGAAAAGCCGAAGCGTTGTAGGCGTTATCATTGTAAAGCGAAAGATTTCCTAAGTTGTAATTGCCACTGGTGGCTTCTTCGGCTCCGTGTTGTGTCGCTGATTGAGTCGCTCCTGCAATTTGAGTGGCCAAGAGGGGGAAGTATGCTTTGCCTGTCATAATCAAACTGAATGAAATCACCGGAATAAACATCGAAAGATAAGCAGCCATTAAAGCTC
>CAYUEL010000172.1:0-2817 GCA_964443025.1 uncultured Gammaproteobacteria bacterium
AACCACTTGATTTCACTGAATGCCAGCAAATTTGGAACCCCAGTGGAACCCCAGTGGAACCCCAGGAGAGGAATGCAATGAAACAAAACCTTTCGGACAAGTTGATACAAACTATCAAGCCTGCTACATCTGATCGCATTCAAGTACACGATCAAAAGATTTCTGGATTGGTATTACGTGTGACAGCAAACGGAGTTAAATCGTTTTCTTATGTATATAGGTTACCGAACAGTTCTATTAAAAAACGGCTTAATATTGGAAAATACCCTGCGATAAGTTTGACAGAAGCAAGGTCTATCGCATTAGATGCAAGCAACAAGGTAGCAAAAGGATTAGACCCAGCACAAGAAAAGCAGCAGGCAAAAGCTGTTTTTACCTTTGGAAATTTTTTAGAAGAATATAAAGTAC
This sequence comes from uncultured Gammaproteobacteria bacterium, assembly GCA_964443025.1. Classification (GTDB taxonomy): domain Bacteria; phylum Pseudomonadota; class Gammaproteobacteria; order JABCZS01; family JABCZS01; genus JAJFKJ01. The sequence continues at coordinate 409 of CAYUEL010000172.1, forward strand.
AGCATCTTGAATCTTTAAAAACCACTAATCAACAGTACCGTTTATTACTAAAAGATACGATTCCTGTGTGGGGGAGCAAGAAGATTACTGCAATAACTAGGCAAGATGTTTCCAATTTGTTAGATAGCATTAGAAATGGTAATACCAGAAAATCGCCTATTGTTGCTAATCGTTTATTACAACGTTTAAATCATTTATTCAATACTGCCAAAGCTCAAGGCCTTATAGAAAAATCACCTACCGATGGAATAAAAAGTACAAAGGAATTCTCGCGTGATCGCGTTTTAGAAAATACCGAAATTAAAAAATTTTGGAAGGGAGTCGACAAAGTTGGGTTGAGTTTTCAAATAAAAAGTGCTTTAAAACTAGTTCTTCTTACTGCGCAGCGTTCAGGTGAGATTATTAACATGCGCTGGGATGAAATCAATTGGAATAATAAAACATGGACGATTCCTGCCGAGAAAGCAAAGAATGGGGAAGAGCATATTATCCCTCTCACCCCAATGGTTATGATGTTACTTGAAGAAGCCAAAAAGCAAGCAAATAATAGTACATACGTTTTCCCCTCATCGCATCCGAATGATAAAAGAAATGATTTACCGATGAAACGAACATCTGTAGGTCGTTCAGTTCAGAGAAAATATAAAGCATGGGGAATTGCACAATTTACACCTCATGATTTGCGACGCACTGCTCGTACCAAATTTGCGGAATTAGGAGTGAGTGATATCGTAGCTGAGCGTATCTTGAATCATAAACAACAAGGAATGAAGGCTGTTTATAATCGTCATCGTTACGTTAAAGAAATGCGGGAAGCTTTAGAGCTTTGGGAAATGGCCTTGATGGAAATAGCCAATCGTGAGCATTGCGAAGGTGAGGATTGGGAAAGGGTGATAGAGGAAATTAAACAAACACAAAAAATGAAAGGATTGAAAAAACTATTGTTGGATTATTCCAAAACAGATATAAATGATAATGAGCTACTAAAGATTCTGGCGATGAAATTATTAGGGGATGAAGCATGTTTGCGTGAGCAAAATTAAATGCTTAAAAATAAAATCTATGTTAGTTAGCAAGAATTCATTGGGTTAATTATCCAAAAATGAACATTATTTTACATTCTTGGATAATTAGGGTATGGTTGAGTTCTAGGTGGAATACCAATGAATGCCGAGAATCAATTAAAAGCCATACCAGGAACAAAAAGCTTGCTTGTTACAAGGCTGCAAGGTTGTTTAGAAAGCAAAAACCTTACGTTGCATGAACTTTCAAAGGCGCTTGATATACCCTATGCTAACCTCTATCGTTTGTTTAATGGGGATGCACCCGACCCCAAAACTTCTCTTCTAAAACAGCTGGCGGATTATTTTAATGTCTCTACCGATAGCTTGTTAAGCAAGGAAGATGCTGAGGCAACTCCTCATTGCGTGCCAATCATTGATTGGGAGCAGGCGGGTACGCTTGATAGTATCAGACAGTTAGATTTGAATCGTCATATGAGTTGGCAAACCCTGAGCAAGGAAAGTGCTGAAGGTTTATCTAAAGAGTGTTTTGCTTTGGCAAGCCAGCCTTCTATGGCGCCACTTCTCCCATTTGGTACAGTTTTAATAGTAGATAAACTAACCGCTCCGAGAGATGGTGACTTGGTGCTTATTAGAATTAAAGGTACTCAGGACATAACTTTAAGGGAATTAAGCATGGACCCACCCAATTGGTTGTTGTCTCCTGTTGTAAAAAACTCTGAAATACTGCGTTTTTCCAAAACTGAACATAAAATCATAGGCGTTGTAATGGTGAGGTTGTTTCATGCACGAAACCATCGTTAGATGTGATGTTACTTTTTAAACATTGATATCACTTCAGCAGGGTAGTTCTGGACGTTGTCATCTACAGATAAAATAGGTTTAAATTCACCCGATCGCGTAAATGCAATTCCCAGGCTATAAGCTGTATGAGGGTCTATGTTGTTAATCAATGACCTTTCGCCAACAAATGCTTTTAGAGGATAACTTTGTTTATCAACGATAACAATTTCGTTATTACGTTTAAAGATAAGCAGTGTAGCATTGGGCGAGGGTGTATCAAAGGGAGCAATTTTAAGTGCTCCGTTATGCAGTTGTTCTCCCACTAAAATACCCAAGAAACACGCTTGTTCAGGCATTAAACCTGACAATATATCTGTATCAATATCTGTTAACTTTTTGTTAAATACAACGCGGCTACCATAGTAACTAAAAGCAGCTGTTTGATTTTGAATGTCAAAACCCAGCAGTACGTAGCGAATACGAGCATTAAATCTTTCTAAAACTAAGGATTTGAATTTTTTCAGCAGAGTTAACATAAGGGTCATCCGTATTTCATAAGGGTGACAGAAGAGTAGGGGAGGGCGCCAATAGGTAAGATGGTGTC
>CAYUEL010000173.1:0-2763 GCA_964443025.1 uncultured Gammaproteobacteria bacterium
CAATACCTGAAATCACGGGGTCTTACGGGTGAAATTTGTAAAACATATGGTGTTGGTTTCGCGCCAGATGGGTGGGATGTATTATTAAAGCAGTTCCCCAACGATACACAAGGATTGCGTCAAACAGGCATGTTAATAGAAAAAGATAGCCACAAGTTTTATGACCGCTTTCGTCATCGTATTATGTTTCCCATTCGCGATAAACGTGGTCACGTGATTGCATTTGGTGGTCGCGTGATTGATCAAGGGCAACCTAAATATTTAAATTCACCCGAAACAACATTGTTTCATAAAGGCAGTGAAGTGTATGGTTTATACGAAGTGTTGCGTCACAACGCAAAGCTAACACAACTAATAGTGGTTGAAGGATACATGGATGTGATTGCGCTTGCGCAACACGGTGTACAAAATGCAGTTGCATCATTAGGAACAGCATTAACCGCACAAAGTTTAAGCAAGTTGTTCAATATTGTACCAGAAATAATATTATGTTTTGATGGTGACAATGCAGGAAGATCGGCGGCGTTACGTGCAGTTGACAACAGTTTATCTATTTTAACAGAAGGAAAACAAATAAAGATTTTATTTTTACCACAAGGTGAAGATCCTGATACACTTATTCGCAAAGAAGGAAAAGAAAATTTTTTAAAAAGAATTTCGCAATCTTTAAATTTATCGTCTATGCTGATGAAACACTTGCTTGAGCAGGTGGATGTAAGTAGCGTTGATGGTAGAGCGCGGTTAGCAGAATTAGCGAAACCGTATTTGAACAAAATAAGTTCAAAAATTTACCAGACGCTCATGTTGGAAGAGTTAGCACAATATACGCGGTTAGATGTGCAACGTCTACACAACATGTTGTTGCAGTCAGAAAAGGTGGCAGTATCAACGCAAACAATGCAGCAAAAAAGTTTGTGTGAACATGCCATCATGTTGTTGTTGAAGCAGCCTGCTTTGGTTGGTTTGTTTGAGGCCGGAAAAGATTTTTTAGCCTTGAAAGATGTTAAAGCGGGGTTGCTCGTGTCCCTGGTCGAGTGTTTACGTGATCAGAGGCCACGCAATGTAGGGCAGATATTAGGTCTCTGGCAAGATGAGAGCGAAGCTAAAGTGTTAGCCGCCCTTGCCGCCCAGCCTTGCATACTAACAGAAGAAGAAATTGAAGAAGAATTAAAGGATGTAGTGCGCCAATTAGTTAAGTTGTTACGTGAAGTGGACATCGGAAGTCTACTCGCTAAAGCAAGGAAGCATGGGCTTGACGGCCTATCAACCTCTGAACGCGAACAAATTCGTGACTTTTTAACCGAACCTGGCAAATAATTTGAAAATTTATTGAACTTTTCCCGTAGGCGTTGTCTTACAAATGATTTTGTATTTTGTGAGAAAAGGCTCACGACAAGAATAGTTGTTTTCATACAAGAGGTTACAAGGATCACTTAGGTTTTCACAATGTAGGATTGCTTATGACAGATATAAATCAAGAACAGGGATCACAACTTAAGTTGTTGATCGCTAAAGGAAAAAGCCAAGGGTATTTAACTTTTACTCAGGTTAATGATCACTTACCAGCAGAAATGGTCGACCCCGAACAAGTTGAGGACGTTATTGTTGTACTCAATGACATGGGGATCAAGGTATTTGAGGAGACACCCTCTCCTGAAGAAGCCTTGTTGTTGGCCGAAGAAGCAGAAACGCCCAGCGACGACGAAGTGGAAGAAGTAGCCGCAGCGCTCGTTTCGTTGGAGGCTGAATTAGGCCGTACCACGGACCCTGTACGTATGTACATGCGTGAAATGGGCACGGTTGATTTGCTCACACGTGAAGGCGAGATAGAAATTGCCATTCGTATAGAAGAAGGTATTCGCGAAGTGATGCGAGCCATCTCAAGTTACCCACCACTCGTTGGTTTTTTGTTGGAACAATACGAACAAATGACTCAGGGGAACTTACGCATTGTCGACTTTTTGATTGGCTTCATCAATGAGGCTGGACCAGCAGAAGAGGAAGAAGACGACGGTGATGAAGGTGGTGAAGAGGGTGATGGCGAAGCCGGTGAAAGCATCAGCATCAGTCTCGCTGAAGAGGATGATGAAGCGGAAGCGGGTCCTGATTTGGAATATACGCGTCAACGATTCGCGCAGTTAGAAACGCTTTATCCCGAGTACAAAAAAACTTGGGAGAAACATGGGCCGAATCACAAAAAGACACTTGAAAAATATGAAGCCGTTGCTGCTATTTTAGAAACGTTAAAACTTGTGCCCAAACAGTTTGAAGATGTAGTGGGTACGGTGCGCGATGTTGTAGATGCGGTTCGTCAACAAGAACGTGCGGTCATGAAAATTTGTGTTAAAGATGCGAATGTATCACGTGAAGCGTTTATTGCTTCGTTTCCTGGACATGAAACGGATAATAAATGGTTATCAACATTTGTAAAAGAAAAAGCAGTTAAATCCAAAGCTGATATCTTAATGAAGCAAGAGGCTGCGGTTTTAGCAGCGCAAGGAAAGTTAGCTCATATAGAACAGCAGTATAAATTACCGGTTGCGGATATTAAAGAGTTGAATCGTCGTATTTCTGTAGGCGAAGCGAAAGCGCGTCGTGCGAAGAAAGAAATGATTGAAGCTAACTTGCGATTGGTTATATCTATCGCGAAAAAATACACAAACCGTGGTTTGCAATTCTTGGATTTAATTCAAGAAGGCAATATTGGCTTGATGAAAGCGGTGGATAAATTTGAATACCGTCGTGGATATAAGTTTTCAACTT
>CAYUEL010000174.1:0-2724 GCA_964443025.1 uncultured Gammaproteobacteria bacterium
GATTAAATCAATGGGGTCGATCACATTGCCCTTGGATTTCGACATCTTTTGGCCTTGATGATCGCAAATCAAACCATGAATATAAACTTTATGAAAAGGTACTTTGCCGGTAAATTTAATACCCATCATGATCATGCGGGCAACCCAAAAGAAAATAATATCAAACCCGGTGATTAACACCGAAGTAGGGTAAAACGTTTTAAATCGCTCGGTATCTTCAGGCCAACCTAATGTAGTAAAAGGAAATAACCCAGCAGAAAACCAGGTATCTAAAACATCGTCATCTTGTTTTAAAATGACAGTATTATTTAAATTATATTTTTTACGAACGGCGGCTTCATCTTCTGCCACATACGCATTACCTGAATTATCGTACCACGCAGGCACGCGATGCCCCCACCACAATTGCCGAGAAATACACCAATCTTTGACATCCTTCATCCATGCATCGTACGTATTTTTCCAATTGGATGGAATGAATTCAATGTCACCTTTTTCAACGGCTTGAATAGCCACTTCGGCCAAAGGTGCGACTTTCACGTACCATTGATCGGTTAACATCGGTTCTAAAACAGTGCCGGAACGATCGCCATAAGGACGTTTGGTTTGATAGGGTTCAATATGATCCATAAAATCCTGCACTTCTAAATCGGCAATGATTTTTTTACGTGCATCAAAGCGATCCATGCCGCGATAGGCCGCGGGCGCATGTTCATTGAGTTTTCCATCAAATGTAAAGACATTGATAATCCCCATGCCGTGACGCTGGCCGACTTCGTAATCGTTAAAGTCATGTCCGGGAGTAATTTTCACGCAACCCGATCCAAACGTTAAATCAACATAGTGATCGGCAATCACGGGAATATGTCGCCCCGTTAAAGGTAATTGCAACATTTTTCCAATTAACGATTGATATCGTTCATCATCAGGGTTCACTGCAACCGCGACATCGCCTAATAATGTTTCAGGACGTGTCGTTGCAACGACAATGTATTTTTCAGGATCATCCACAAAATGATAACGAATGTGCCAAAGAAAACTATTTTCATCGCGGTGTTCTACTTCCAGATCCGACACCGCCGTGTGTAATTTCGTATCCCAATTCACCAAGCGTTTTCCGCGGTAAATAATGCCTTCATCGTACAATTGAATAAACACATCACGCACCGCGTGTGACATGCCTTCATCCATGGTGAATCGCAATTGTTGCCAATCCGCAGAAGCGCCCATGCGCTTAAATTGGCTGATAATCATATTGCCGCTTTGCTCTTTCCATTCCCATACTTTTTCAACAAATTTTTCGCGACCCATATCGACGCGCTTAATATTTTGCGCGGCCAATTGACGTTCCACCACCATTTGCGTTGCAATACCGGCATGATCCACACCGACTTGCCAATGCGTATTATCACCTTGCATCCGATGATAACGAATTTGACAATCCATCAGCGATGCTTCCATTGCATGTCCCATGTGCAAACTGCCCGTGACATTCGGTGGCGGTAACATAATACAAAAGGGTTTGCCTTTACCGGAAGGAATAAAATAGCCCTGATTTTCCCACTGTTCAAAACAGTGGGATTCAATCAATTTAGGATCGTAAGTTTTATCAAGCTGGGATGACATCGGCACGTCGCAATAAAAATTCACACAACAAAGGTACAGGACGTCCGCTACTTGACGCTTCTTTACCGGTTTTAAAAGCTGTTCCTGCAACATCTAAATGTGCCCAAGAGACATCTTCTGTAAAACGTGATAAGAAACAAGCCGCAGTAATCGTACCTGCTTCAGGACCACCACTATTCACTATATCAGCAACAGGGCTATCAATTTGGGGTTGATATTCTTGCCATAAAGGCAGTTGCCACGCGCGATCCAAACTGTTTTGTCCTGCAGCCAATATTTCATCAGCGAGTGCTTGTTTGTTGCTGAATAGTCCACTGGCGTGACTTCCTAATGCAACAATGCACGCACCGGTTAATGTGGCGATATCGATGATTAATTCGGGTTGATAACGTTGCGCATAGGTTAATGTGTCACACAATACTAAACGTCCTTCAGCATCGGTGTTTGCTATTTCAACCGTTTTACCGGACATTGTCGTGACAATATCATCGGGACGTGTGGCTTTTCCATCAGGCATATTTTCAGCACATGCCATGAAAACGACCAGATTAATGGGAAGATGCAATGTCGCAGCCATTTTCATGGTTGCTAATACACTGGCCGCGCCACACATGTCGTATTTCATACCGACCATATTTAAAGCAGGTTTCAGTGAAATACCGCCCGTATCAAATGTAATACCTTTGCCAACTAATGCGATTGGTGCTTGATGTTTTTCACCACCATTGTATTCAATCACAATGAGTTTTGCAGATTCTTCGCTACCAAGGGATACCGCAAGAAAAGCGCCCATATTGAGATTATTCATTTCATCTTCGGATAACACATGCATATGTAATTTGCCATGTTCTTTTGCAATTTTGCGTGCTGTGTCTTCCATGTATTCCGGGTTACAAACATTCGCAGGCGTATTAGCGAGATCACGCGTTAATTTAACACTATCAGCAATGGCTTTACCGTGTTGAATAGCCAATTCACCTTGATGTTTTGAAAATTCTTCTACAGGGAATACAAATGTTTGTACGACAGCATCATTGTCGTCATCTTTTTCTTTATCTGTTTTTTTACCTTTGAATGCTTTGAACGTATATAACGTAT
>CAYUEL010000175.1:0-2620 GCA_964443025.1 uncultured Gammaproteobacteria bacterium
CAGGATCGATCACAAAAATATTGAATTTATTACAAGATATTGCGAACAATGAACCGCAAGATTACATTGAATTTTGGTCAGAGTTTGGATCGGCGTTAAAAGAAGGTGTTGTTGAAGATGCTGATAACAAAGAAGCATTAGCTAAATTAATGCGCTTTTCAAGCACGCACACCGACGAACCTGGGCAAGTGCATTCATTGGATGATTACATTGCCCGCATGAAACCTGACCAAGATAAAATTTATTACGTTACAGCCGAAACATTTTTGGCAGCAAAACATAGCCCTCATCTTGAGATATTCCGTAAGAAAGGCATTGAAGTATTATTGCTTTCTGATCGCGTTGATGAATGGATGACCATGCATTTACAAGAATATGCAGGTAAAAAATTGGAATCTGTTGCCAAGGGTTCGTTGAATCTAGATAAAGTGGAAGAAGTACAAGATAAAGATTTTGCGACATTGATTGCTGGCATTAAAACATGCCTTCAACATAAAGTGAAAGATGTGCGGTTGACGCATCGTTTAACCGATTCTCCTGCTTGTGTGGTATCGGATGAACATGACATGGGCTTACAAATGCAGCGGATCTTTAAAGCTGCGGGACAAGCCATGCCAGCGTCATTGCCGATTCTTGAATTGAATCCTGATCACGATATTTTACAGCGCTTGAATGCTGATATTCCTGCGCAAGAAACATTAAACGATTGGGCTTTGATGTTATTGAATCAAGCCATTCTTGCGGAAGGCGGACAATTGGATGATCCGGCGGGATTTGTAAAAATCATGAATCGGTTTTTGACAAAAGCCTAGACTTTTGCCCAATAGAGTGAATCTTATGGTTCCATCCCCCGCGAGTTGGATTTAAATTGGGAAAGAAATTGAATGCCAGAGAGGAATCCTTTATGGTTCCCTCTCCCGCCCTGCAATAGTTTGAAAAATTAAATATTGAAGAGCGGGAGAGGGCTAGGGTGAGGGGAAAATGATAAAAGAAATAATGAAAACTCGTTCCCGTTTACTTCGCAATAACAGCACGGATAGTGAAAACTATTTATGGTATTTCTTGAGATCAAGAAACTTAAATGGATATAAGTTTAAAAGACAATTTATTATCGGAACATACATTGTTGATTTTGTTTGTTTACATAAGAAATTAATTGTTGAACTGGATGGCGGACAGCATGAACAAACCATCAGGTACGATACAAAACGAGATGCTTATTTAAAGGCAGAAGGATATAGAGTATTAAGGTTTTGGAATACTGAAGTTCTTACAGAAATTGATGAAGTATTGGAAGTAATTTTAGATACGCTCAATGGTTCCCCCTCACCCTAGCCCTCTCCCGCGTTCAATACTTGTACTTTGTAGTAAGCCCAACTCGCGGGAGAGGGAACCATAAGATTCCCTCTATTGTTCAATTTCTTTCCCAATTTAAATCCAACCTGCGGGAGAGGGAACAATAAGATTCGCTCTATTGTTCAACTTCTTTCCCAATTTAAATCCAACTCGCGGGGGAGGGAACAATTTTTTAATAAGATTTTTCTTAGCGCTTTGGTGACAACCACTTGTCAACAATCGCCAAAATAGCGCCATCGCCAGTGACATTCGCAGCGGTGCCGAAGCTATCTTGTGCGATATAAAGTGCGATCATTAAACCAATAGCGGTGTCATTAAACCCGAGCATGCTGCTCAATAAACCTAATGACGCCATGACGCCACCACCGGGAATTCCTGGTGCTGCAATCATAAAAATACCCAGGATAAAAATAAACGGTAACATTTGAGAAAAAGTAGGTAATCCCATATTAGGCATCAACGCCATAACCGCAACAGTGCATGCAGTTAATGTAATAACGCTACCAGTAATATGAATCGTTGCACATAAAGGTACGCCAAAATCCGCGATATCAGATGATACGTTATTTGCTTTGACGGAACGCAATGTCACAGGAATGGTTGCGGTACTACTCATGGTGCCAGCTGCCGTCATGTACGCAGGCAACATGTTTTTAAGCATTAATAAAGGATTTTTCCGCACGATAATGCCTGCTACACTGTATTCGATCGCAATCCAAACCCAATGCAACACAATAGCAAGCGCTAAAACAAATACAAACGTACTGAGCGTATCCACCACTTGGCCTTCGCTCGCCATGCTCGCAAAAATAGTAGCGACGTAGTAGGGAAGGAAAGGAATAATAATTTTAGACAATAACGCATCCATGATGTTCTTGCCTTCATGGACGACTTTTTCAAGGGTATGGGAATGGGTCTTGCTGATGCCAATTCCAAAGATAAATGCTGCGACCAATGCGGACAATACGGACATGATGGGTTGAACCTCGATATCGACATAGGGCAATAATGCGCCACTGGCTTTGTTTGTTGGGGCAAAATGGGTTGTGAGCATGGGTACGGCTTCGAGGGCAACACTTAAGGCCAATAACCCTGCCAATAGGGTTGAAACATAGGTTAAAGCAACTGTTAACCCCAAGGCGCGGCCTGATCTGTCGCCAAGCCCGGCAATCCCATGGGTAATGTAAAGTAGGATAATGAACGGGACCACGAAAATAATAAAGTCCCCAAATAGGAGCTTGATGGTCACTAACACGCGCACGAG
>CAYUEL010000176.1:0-2588 GCA_964443025.1 uncultured Gammaproteobacteria bacterium
TGTGTATTACGGTCGATCCCGAACACTGAATACGGAAACATCCGAACACCGAATACGGTTTTATCCGAACGCCGATTACGGAGTATCCGAACACTGAAAACGGTGCATCCGAACATCCCTTTCCAAGCTCACGAAGCAGCACTTTTATAGAATAACCCTTTAATGATCTATTAAGGGGTGTAGCCGTGAGACATTTATCTATGCGTAAAATTAGTGAGGTTCTGAGGTTGCGATTTGAGCTAAAGCGCACCTACCGAGATATAGCAAGTAGCTTAAATATTGGCATATCCACTGTTCATGATTATCTGGCCAAGGCCAAAATGGCTGGAATTGGGTGGCCACTGCCCGCTGACATGGACGAAGAAACCCTTTTTAAACGGTTGTTTCTACCCGTGGATAACCCAATAAAAAACAGACCTCTGCCTGACTGGGAAAGGGTCATTCTGGAAATGCGCAAAAAGGCGATGACACTTCGGCTCTTGTGGCGAGAATATCGCGATGCGCACCCACAGGGTTTGGGTTACACTCAGTTTTGTGTGCATTACCGTGCCCACCTCAAACAAATGACGCCGGTGATGCGCCAAATCCATAAAGCCGGTGACAAAACTTTTGTGGATTATGCCGGCATGACCATTCCCTGGGTAGATTGTTCCAGCGGTGAAGTTCATCAAGCACAGATTTTTGTCGGTTGTTTGGGAGCTTCTCAATATACGTTTGTTGAAGCCACCCTTTCTCAACAAATCGCGGATTGGATTGGCTCCCATATTCGCATGTGGGAATATTTTGGTGGAGTAAGTCAAATTGTCGTACCTGATAATTTAAAAGCAGGTGTCACAAAAGCGCATCGATATGACCCCGATGTTAACGTTAATTACCAACACATGAGCGAACATTATGGTGTGGCTATTGTTCCAGCACGCGTGGCAAAACCTAAGGATAAAGCCAAAGTTGAAAATGCAGTCGGCTGTATTGAGCGACAAATCCTGGCTGCACTGCGGCACGTGACATTCACCAGTATCGCACAAATTAATTTGGCCATTAAACCCTTGCTGGCTGAATTTAATAGCCAATCGCTTCAAAAAATGAAAACCTCCAGAAAAGAATTATTTGAAACCATTGACAAACCCGCCCTTAAACCATTGCCTGAAAAATATGAATATACCGAATGGTCGCGCGCTAAAATCCACATTGATTATCATTTTACGTTCGACGATCATCGATACAGTGTACCTTATCGATACATTCATCATGAGGTTGAGTTGCGCACAACAGCCAAGACGGTGGAATGTTTTTATCAGAATAAACGTATTGCGATTCATGAGCGCAGCTTCGCGCGCTATCAGTTCACTACGGTGCGTGAACACATGCCCCTAGCGCATCAATCTCAATCGGAGTGGTCCGCCCAAAGATTGAAAAACTGGGCCAAAAAAATAGGTCCTCATACACATCAGTTCATCAATCACATGATTGCCTGTCGTTCATTCCCAGAGCAAGCATTCCGTGCCTGTCTGGGTGTCATGCGATTGGGAAGGCGTTTTGGGGATGATCGCTTAGAAAAAGCTTGTGCCATTGCCTGTGAAGTCGGTATGACTCGGTATAAACAAATTGAGACCCTACTGAACAACAAAATGGATTTGCGCTCGCCTACCCAAACAGAGGAAGAGCCTGCAAGAGTCGCGCATGACAACATTCGTGGCCCTCATTATTATCAACATTAACTTTACCAACCCAGGAGGAAAATACCTATGCTTAATCATCCCACGTTAGCTCAATTACGAGCATTAAAACTCACCGGCATGGCAGAGGCTTTTTACGAGCAACTGCAAAAGCCTTTGCCTGATTTAGATTTTGAATCACGTTTGGCATTGCTCATTGACCGGGAATACCATCAACGAGAAAACAATCGACTCAAAAGACGATTACAACAGGCAAAACTTCAACAATCCGCGTGTGTTGAGGATATCGACTACCAACATCCACGCGGACTTAATAAAGCAGCCATGCAAGAGTTATCGCGTTGTGAATGGATAAAGCAGCATCTTAATTTGCTCATCACAGGTCCAACCGGCTGTGGCAAAACCTATCTTGCTTGCGCCATTGCCCACAAGGCTTGTTTATTGGGATTGACGGCCCGTTATTATCGTTTGCCACGCTTGTGGAATGAATTAAAAATAGCCAAAGCACAGGGCACATACACTCAGTGGCTTTCGCAAGCAGCCAAAACAGATATCTTAATCTTGGATGACTGGGGGTTGGTTGTGCCGGATGCTGAGCAACGTCGGGACTTACTGGAAATCATTGATGACCGTTATCAGCATCGCTCGACAATCATCACGAGTCAGTTGTCGACAGCCCATTGGCATGAACATCTGAATGATGCAACGCTGGCAGATGCCATTCTTGACAGACTATTGCATCATGCGATCAAGCTGGAGCTGACAGGGGAATCCCTGCGCAAGAATCAAAAGTCTTTACAGATTGGGAGGATTTAGTAATAATGCCAATGAGCTTGGCTGGTCCGTTCGGATGTTCCGTAATCCCTGTTCGGATAAAACCGTAATCAATGTTCGAATCCGCCGGAATACGCA
>CAYUEL010000177.1:0-2547 GCA_964443025.1 uncultured Gammaproteobacteria bacterium
ATGACCGCTCACACATGCCACAATGCGAGTAGCACCTGTTGTACCTGAAGTTGGTGTACCACAATCTTCATCAATGAACGTGTTTACAACAAAGTTAACCGCCTGATCATCCGCGAATTGTACACCTGATGCAACTGCGGTACCTTGAGGAATTGTTTCTAAAGCTAACTCTTCTACAGTAGGATAGTCCCCGTCATTCGTTGCAACAAACAAACTGAACGCTGACTTTACAGAACCTACTGTGGAATTTTTTACATTACCTCGCGCGGTAGGCGCTAAGTTCTGGAATTGAGGTAAGGCAATAGCCACCAAAATACCCACTAACGTCATTACGATGACCAATTCGATCAAGGTAAAGCCTTTACTTTTCAAACTGTTACGCATAATATCTCTCCTGTCAATTAAGATCCTGTCATTGTTGTAGAGGTCAAATACTTCTAACCAGCTGTAATTATAGTTCAAAGAAGTCCATTTGCCAGAAAAAAACATTAACGAAATCAATTAGTTAAAATTAATTAACCAGGATATAATCTGACCTAATGTGCCTACTTAACCACCCCCACGACCGGCCAGATTACCCATACTCCACATGGGGAGAAACACACCCAATGCCAGTATCAGTACCATGACACCTAATATACCTAATACGATAGGCTCGATCATGCCGGAAAGCCTGCCTAAGTCATAATCGGTTTCCCGTTCATAAAATTCAGCGACGCTATCCAACATATCATCCATTTGACCTGATTCCTCTCCCACGGAAAGCATTTGCAACACGAGGGGTGAAAACATTTTTGTTTTAGCAGCAGCTTTGGTTAATGATAACCCGCTACTAATATCTGTTTTCATTTTTAAAAATTCCTTTTGCATGTACAGGTTAGTAATCGAGTTGGACGCTAATTCAATACCCTGAATAATCGGAACGCCTGCGCGAATGATCATGGTAAATGTTCGCGCAAACCGCGATAAAATAATCCGGTGCAAAATTTTTCCTACAATGGGTATGTGTATCCCTATATAACCTTTTAAAATTTTTCCATTGGTCGTGCTGGTGTAATAACGCCAAAAAATAAGTATGACTAAAAACCCAATCAATAACCATAACCAATTACCCGTTAAAAAATCTGACATGCCAATTAAAATACGGGTGGGCAAAGGAAGTTCTGTATTAAATGATTTAAACATCTCCGCAAAAGCCGGAACCACCATGAAGTTAATGACCATCATTGCACCAAAGATAGTAATCACCACCGTAATAGGGTAGCGCAATGCGGTTTTAATTCGCTTGACCGTTTGCGATTCTAGTTCAAGGTATTTCGACAATTGCAAAAAAGATGTATCCAGCTTACCCGCATTTTCTCCAGCATCAAGGACACTGCGTACCACAGGGGGAAATGTATTAGGATAATCACTCATCGATTTGGATAGGGTTTTTCCTGATGATATCCCTTCAGCTACTTCCAATAATACTTTTCTAAGTACTTTATTGCTGGCGGTTTCACTTAAACGTGCCAACGAAGAAGTGACTGAAACACCGGCTTTTAGTAGGGCATACATTTGTCGGCAAAACAACGTCATTTCATCCGTTGGCACACGACCTGATTGAAAGATATGTGCCATGGTTTTGCGAAATACAGAAATCTGCTGAATCTTGACAGGGATTTGTCCACGCTTGATCAGCTCTTCACCTGCTGCATCTTTATTATCTGCATCTAAACGGCCACCGACAATTCTACCTTCATGATCACGTGCTTGATATTCAAATGTTGGCATTTATGTTCCACCTTTGCTTGTTATACGGAGAATGAAGCATCATCACCCACCACACGTTTCACTTCTTCTACGGTTGAAATACCTTTATAAACCAGTTCCGTACCACTGTACGATAACGATCCTTTACCCAATTTCTCACGAGCCGCTTTACCAAACGCTACTATGTCTTCTTGTTGCAACGCCATACGCATGGCTGGATTGGCTTGCAATAATTCAAACAAACCAATTCGACCTTGATAACCCGTTTCATTGCAATGCGAACATCCTTTACCATGATAAAATTTGGATTCTTTAAATTCTTCAGGTGCATTGTTTTTCCACCAAAATGCATCGGCTTCTCCGAGCGTGATTTCTTCTTTGCAACCTGCACAAATGCGACGTACTAAACGTTGTGCTAATACCGCTAATATAGTATCTGCCACAAGATAACCAGGGGCGCCTAAATCAATGAGACGCATGGCGCTGCTCGGTGCATCATTGGCATGCAACGTTGATAACACTAAATGCCCCGTTAATCCTGCACGTAATGCAATTTCTGCGGTTTCTTCATCCCGTATCTCACCCACCAAAATAATATCCGGGTCTTGACGCATGGCGGTACGTAAAACTCGAGAGAATGTTAATTGCAATTTTTCTTCTACTTGTACTTGCACAATTCTAGGTAAATAATATTCAATGGGATCTTCCACGGTAATGATCTTACTTTCAGGAAGGTTAATCTCGCTCAATGCGCCGTAAAGTGTGGTTGTTTTACCACTACCGGTAGGACCTGTA
>CAYUEL010000178.1:0-2429 GCA_964443025.1 uncultured Gammaproteobacteria bacterium
AATACATCCCTGTAGGCTCCTCCTCGGCATCCCTGCCTCCGAGGGTTTGGCAACACACAAACCGATACGGCACCAAAATGGCAACAGCTTAACGTATTCAACATACTATCCTGCCCTCAGAACCGCGAACTTCGTTCGCGGATGTAGTAAATCACAACCCATCACATCCGCTCGCGAGCCGAGCGGCTCACGGATAGGATTGTTGCAAGCTTTCATACAATCAGCATGCCACGTGTAATCACGTGGCATTCCTTCTAAACAATCAATTCTTTTAACAACTCAATCTGATCATCGGAATCATTCAAAGCAGGAATATAATCAAACTTCTTACCGCCTTCTTTAAAGAACAACTCACGATTTGTGATTGTCAGCTCTTCTAGGGTTTCCAAACAATCCGCGGCAAACGCGGGGCTAATAATATCCACATGTTGAATACCTTCACGTGCCCATTGTTTGAGTGTTTCATCGGTATAAGGTTTCACCCATTCGGTAGGACCAAAGCGTGATTGAAACGTGGTTTCGTAAGTACCTTCTTGCAAACCCAGTTTATTCACAACCGCTTTTACCGTAGCATGGCATTGTTCAGGATAAACATCCCCCTGGGTTACATACATTTGTGGAATCCCATGAAATGAAAAGATCAGTTTTTCTGCTTTTCCATTTGTATTCCAATGGTTCTGGATGCTATTCGCTAATGCTTGAATATAATCCGGATGTTGATGGTATTCACGGATAAATCGCACAGGTGGTAATTTGAAACGCCTTTGTAACTCATTTAATTTATCTTGCACAGACGCCGTTGTCGTATCCGAATATTGTGGATAGAGCGGTAATACGACGAGTTGATCAAACCCTAATTCCGCAATACGTCTTAAAACACTTTCCATACTGGGGTTGCCGTAGCGCATCGCAAAAAATACTTGATACTGCGATGAAGGAAGCGCTTGTTGCAATTTCTCACATTTGCGTTGTGTGATAACCCGCATCGGCGAACCCTCTTCCCACCAAATGGCTTGATATAATTTTGCCACACGCGGTGAACGTCGGGGTAAAATAATACAATGCAATAAGGGCCACCATATCCATTTCGTCAATTTAATCACGCGTGGATCGTGTAAAAATTCTGCGAGATAACGTTTAACAGCTTCCGGCGTTGGCGCATCGGGCGTGCCTAAGTTTATTAATAAAACAGCTGTTTGAGTATTACCCGAGGTTTTCAATGATGTGTTCACGGATGGTATTCATCGATAAATTTTGAGCTTCTTTAATCAAGCGTTTGAGTTCGCCTGCCGTCACCGCACCTGATTGCAAATACACGGCCACATTATGACGCAATATCATAACGGTAGGAACGGAACGTACCCCAAAGTCTGCCGCCAGTTCAGGAGATCGACCCACATCGACTTCACCAAACACAACGTCTGAAAAACTTTTTGCAAGGGTTTCTACAATAGAACCAAACGATTGACAAGGCTCGCACCAATCTGCGGTGAAATAAACCACCACCGATTCCGTTGGACCGACAATCTTGTCAAAATTATCTTGGTTCAGTTGTATCACAGTCATCGTATCGCCTCCTTGCGAAAAAGCCCCAATAGCCTATGTCTAATATCGTCTACATCGGCCGTTGCGTCAATGTTGCAAAAGGTGGGCGCCATGGAATCTTTCTCTCCCGCCCAACGTTGATAATAAGCCACCAAGGGTTCCGTTTGTTGGTGATACACTGCCAATCGCTGTGTAATCACGTCTTCTTTATCGTCGTTGCGTTGAATCAACGGTTCACCCGTGTGATCATCTTTCCCGGCTTCGCGTGGCGGGTTATGTTCTAAATGATACACGCGTCCTGAAGGCTGATGAATGCGCCGACCACTTAAACGCTTGATGATTTCTTCATCGGCAATTTCAAAATTAACAACGGCATCAATGGCCACGTTCGCATCTCGCAACGCTTGTGCTTGCGCGATGGTGCGCGGGAAACCATCGAAAATAAAGCCATTTGCACAATCTGCTTGTGCAATACGCTCTTGAACGATAGGAATGATCACATCATCTGAAACCAAACCACCTGCATCCATGATGGCTTTGGCCTTCAAACCCAGTGGTGTTTTCGCCGCCACAGCGGCACGTAACATATCACCCGTAGCAATGATCGGAATATTAAGCTGTTTATGTAAAATTTGTGCCTGAGTGCCTTTGCCAGCCCCCGGCGCCCCGAGCAGAATCAACCGCATGGTGCCCATCCTCTTGAGAAAAGATGATTTTACCACACTCTTGCAAGGGGGTTGGGGGAAACAAAAATAGCTTGCCTAACTAGCTTATCCACTTTAGAATACGGTTTTGTTCTTGGAGGTTGATATGAACATCAATGAGCTAATTGGAAACGGTCAAATAACTAAAGATGGAACCCTGTTTCTCATCGCAAATCCCCG
>CAYUEL010000179.1:0-2372 GCA_964443025.1 uncultured Gammaproteobacteria bacterium
CTTTTCTTCTGCGAAATCATCCGCTACCTCTATTTCACCCTTTTCTGCTAATGCGAAATAGAATTGTATGGCTTCTTGGCTTAAGCCCTTCGTTAAAGGGTGCATGCCATTTTTCACCTTGTTGGTTCTTCTTTCGCTTCTCTCAATAGACAAATTCGCCCTATTCAACGAGCTTTCATCATTATGCTCTTTTTTCCACTTTTCATCATAATAGGCACGACCTTGAGCCTCAGAGATTATTTTTTTAATAATCATCTGGCCTCTTATAGATAACTCTTTGATTTTTAATGTTTTCATTGGTATGCCCTCAAGAAATGAGTTATTATGCTATCATATTTATTTTGTGGTTTCAACGAGTAAATTACTCGCCCCAGCGCCTCTCGCACATCCATCACGTTCCGGACCGTCACGGTTCGGGACGTGACGGTCATTTGCGTGACGGTCGGAAACGTGATGAACCATCCATTCATAATGGAGGGTTTTTGGATAAAATTCTAACTAAAAACCACGTTGTCGTTAATAAGCCGCTCTCTGGCGTTCGCGGCTCACGTATAAGATTCTTGCGAGTATCCTTTACGTAAGCCGCGAACACGAGAGAGCGGATTCGCCAAGTCTTGCCTACGTATGAGTCTTCACAGACCCTTCATCCAATCGAGCATCAAAGGCTTGTTCGAGGGCTTTGACAGTGGCGTCTTCACGCAGATGTGAACGGGCTTCATTAAGAGCGGTGGATTGCACAACAGCCTGTTGCTGCGCGGGTGTTTCTTGAGACAACTCTTGAATCTTAATATCCAATTTAATGGGTTGTTTCAAATGATTCGTTAACGCCGTTGCAATGCGATCGGCCACATGTTTGTGATACAACGGTGCGTGTTTAGGTGAAAGCGCACACACCAATACGCCATTGATAAATTCTTTCACGACACAATGCGATGCCAACATCGCGGCCATATCGGTTAATTTCAATTGCGGTAATAGACTTGACCAGTCGATCGAGGCAGGCGTTTCTTCAGCTTTCTCTACAATTCTCTCTTCCTCTTCCGTCATAAATGGCATTTCCATTTTTGCATGAAATGCCGTTTCTTCAACTTCTTCGATTTCTTCTTCTATCTCTTCAATCACCTCTTCAACTTTATCTTGAGGCTGTTCTGTTACAACCGTTCTTGTTTCAACGGGTTGAAACGCCAACATGCGCAACAACGTCATTTCAAAACCGCTGCGCTCGCTTGCCGCCCAGGGTAAATCGCGCCGGCCTTGTAATGCAATTTGATAAAACAATTGAATATCTTCCGGTGAAAATTGATCGACGAAAGAGGCGATCGATGAAAACCGCGGCGATGATTTTAATGTTTTACTTTCAACCGTTTGTAATACGGCAATCTCATGCAAGGCTTGAATCAATGCAGCGAGCGCTTGATTAAAATCACCGGTTTGTTCAGCAACCGCGTCCGCGGCTTTTAATAAATCTTCGCCTTTTTTAGCGCTTAACGCTGTTAACACTGTTTGCACAATTTTCGGATCGATCGTGCCTAACATATCGCGCACCGATTGCGCCTGCAAACTTCCACCGCCAAATGCCACCGCTTGATCCATTAAACTTTGCGCATCGCGCATACTGCCTTTTGCGGCAACGGCTAATAAATCGGTGGCTTCTGATTCAAACGATACGGCTTCTGTTTTTAAAATATGTTGTAATTGTTGCGCAATTTCTTCCGGTGATAAATGCTTTAAATGAAATTGCAAACAACGGGACAATACCGTCATCGGTAATTTTTGTGGATCGGTCGTTGCTAATAAAAATACCACGTGTTCGGGTGGTTCTTCCAATGTTTTTAATAGGGCATTGAAACTATGCCCGGATAACATGTGAACCTCATCGATGAGGTAAATCTTAAAGCGGCCTTGCGTTGGCACGTATTGAACATTGTCTAATAATTCCCGCGTATCTTCGACTTTCGTGCGTGACGCCGCATCGACTTCGATTAGATCGACGAAACAGCCTTGATCGATCGATTGGCATGCTTCACATTGACCGCAAGGTGTTGACGTAATTCCTGTTTCGCAATTTAAACATTTCGCTAAAATACGCGCGACGGTCGTTTTGCCGACACCGCGTGTTCCCGTGAATAAATAAGCTTGACGTAATTTTTGATGCTGCAACGCATGGGCTAAGGCTTCAAGTACGTGTTCTTGCCCTACCATGGACTCGAAATTTTTAGGGCGCCACTTGCGCGCTGTCACTTGATGACTCATTGGATATCCTTATAACGTCGGTCCCTTTTTAAAGATTGTCATTGCGAGCGTCCGTTTTTAATACTGTCATTGCGAGCGTAGCGAAGCAATCTATCTCTTGAATGGATTGCTTCGGCCCT
>CAYUEL010000180.1:0-2353 GCA_964443025.1 uncultured Gammaproteobacteria bacterium
ATTCGCACGACGCTCACCTAAAGCGACGTTATATTCACGACTACCACGTGGATCGGTATGGCCTTCCAGCAATACTTTTGCACGGCTATTTGCAACCAAGTGATTCGCATTCGCAATGATCGCTAATCTATCATTACCGCTGATTTCGGTTTTATCAAACTCAAAGTAATAGGTTCTTTTTGCAAGTAATTGTTCTGGGGTTAAATTGCCATTCCCAAAATTATCACCTTGTCCGGCACCATACGTTTGAGCACCATCGCTACCATCAGCCGCACCACCTTGGCCATTATGTTTTTTCATGGAGGAACACGCACTCACGCTTATTAACAAGCTGCTCACTAATAATACTTGTGCAATTTTTTTTAATTTCATACTGGCATCTCCCTTAAACGATAATAAACTCATTCCCATCAACTCAACGTTTTTTGCTGCCACTTTTCACGGGTGGATGGCAAGAGTATAACCCGAAACGCAACACCATCAAGACAAAAATGGTGACCAAGCAGGGTCTTGAACCTCACCATTTCGTCCGGGCAAACGTAACTGCACATTCCCATCACTAGAAACCATACCCAAGACACTGCGACCATTATACAAGGTGCCATACATCACCATACTGCCATTCGGTGCAACACTAGGTGATTCATTATCAACACCTGAATTGGTCAACAATCTGAAACGACCGCTATCCATATCCAATATCCCAATATGGAAGACTCCGCCTTCACGATGCAGCATCGCAAGGTGCGTGCCATCTGCCGTAAAAGAAGCACGCGCATTGTAATCACCATCATAACTGACACGCGAAATCGCTTTGTTAGCAAGGTTCAACTGATAAATTTGCGGCGCTCCGCCTCGATTCGACGTGAAAACAATACTACGGCCGTTAGGTGACCAAGCCGGCTCTGTAATAATCGAATAATCATTCGTCATCTGAGTTAACGCATGCGTTGCCAAATCTAAAACATAAATATTAGGCGAACCATCTTTTGATAAAACCAACGCTAACTTGCGACCATCAGGAGACCAAGCAGGCGCCCCATTGATACCTTTAAACTGACTCACAACACGCCTAGCACCCGTTGCAACATCTTCCACATAAATAGAGGCACGGCGATTTTCAAATGACACAAAAGCAATCTGCTTGCCGTTTGGTGACCAAGAAGGTGACATAATCGGTTCAGAGGAAGACAACAAAGGTCGTGGATTAAATCCATCTTGATCAGACACTTCCAATACGTATGTTGCGGCCTGACCTGCACCACGCTTCACCAACACATACGCTAAACGCGTAGAGAACACACCTCGGACACCCATTATTTGCTGATACACTAAATCACTAATATGGTGAGACAAAGCTCTAAATTGCGAGGTATTAACTACAAAATGATCCGAATAAACGACAGCCGGTGAATTATCAGCACCCTCTTTACCTTTAAAAACATCTAGCAACTGAAAATTAACCTGGAAACGATCCCCACCTAAGGGCGTCACTTTACCGACAATTAACTTATCCGCACCCATTTTGCGAAAATAACCATATTGAACGCTTTGTGCATCTGTTGGCGACTGCGTCAATGTATTCTGGCCATAGACTTTAAATCGGCCGCTATTTTGCAAATCATTGCTAACGATAGCGGCTATATTATCAGGCGCGTTACCGCCAAAAGCAGGAATAGCAATAGGCACAGCCCCTGCTACACCGCGTGTTAATTCTAAATTGAGCAATGCAAAGGCGGGCTGAGCCAACCCCAAAAAGACCAATAGCATAACGATTAAAAAATGACGCATAGGGATACACCTCCATTAACAATGCGAAGTTATATTACCATAATTTTTTCGCTGTAGAACATGAGTCGTATCGGGATTGTTATGACACCAACAAAGACTGAATAACGGATGCCGTAATATCATCCGGCGCAAGCGGCCTGCTCCATAAAAATCCTTGCATTAACGTGCAGCGATCCTTTAGTAATGCCATTTTTTCAGCATCTGTTTCAACGCCTTCCGCCATCACTTTAATATCTAAATTGTGTGCAAGTTCGATGATAACCTTAATGATAGCCTCATTTTCCGCATTGTGGATATCGCGCACCAAGGAGCCGTCTATTTTAATCATATCAATGGGGAAACGACGCAAATGATGAAACGCTACATTTCCCGTCCCAAAATTATCAATCGCAATGCGCACACCCAAGTGCTTCAACATATGCAACGATTTTGAAACGCGATCAAGCTTAGGCGTCAAACGCCCTTCTGAAACTTCCAAGACTAGGGCTGATGCATCCATTTTGGTTTCTTGTAAAACTTGAGAGACCTTAAAACTGAACTGAGCACTTTCTAATTGGCGCAT
>CAYUEL010000181.1:0-2329 GCA_964443025.1 uncultured Gammaproteobacteria bacterium
TGTCATTGCGAGCGTAGCGAAGCAATCTATCTCTTGAATGGATTGCTTCGGCCCTACGGGCCTCGCAATGACAATGTTAAAAATAGGGCCTCGCAATGACAACCTTTTAAAACTCCCGTCGTCCGACTAATGCCTGTGCCAACGTGCCGCTATCCACATAATTCAATTCGCCACCCATCGGAACACCGTGTGCAATGCGCGTCGCTTGAACGTTGTGTTGTTTCGCCATTTCCGCAATATAATACGCCGTGGCATCGCCTTCAACAGTCGAATTAGTGGCGAGAATCACTTCACGAATGCCACTTTGTGCCAATCGTTTGGCCAATTGTTCCATGCCAATATCTTCAGGTCCAACGCCATCGAGCGGCGACAAATGTCCCATTAAAACAAAGTAATGTCCGCGGTATTGTTGACTGGATTCAATCGCCATGACATCCGCGGGTGATTCCACCACGCAGATTTGCGTCTTATCACGCTTGGTGTTACTACAAATTTGGCAAATGGTTTGTTCGCACAACATGCGGCAATATTGACAATAACCGACATGTTCTAACGCTTGTTTAAGAGACTCGATCAGGCGTTTTGCCCCGAGGCGATCATGTTGCAAAAGATGAAAGGCCATTCGCTGCGCTGATTTCGGCCCAACCCCGGGCAAACAACGCAATCCTTGCATTAAACTTTCCAGCAGCGGACTTAAACTCATTATGTCGTTGTATCGCCACCCGTGCCACCACCAAACGGATTCTGCATGCCAGGAGGCAATTGAATACCACCCATGAGCGAGGCCATTTGTTGACGCGATTGCGCTTCGACTTTACGAACGGCATCATTGATCGCGGCCACGATTAAATCTTCCAATACTTCTTTGTCTTCTTCTAAAACGCTTTCATCGATATTGACGGTTTGCGCCAAATGCTGACCCGTCATGGTGATTTGGACTTTATTACCACCCGCCGACCCGACCACCAACAACTGCGCTATCTTCTTTTGCGCTTCCTGGATGTTCTTTTGCACCTGTTGTGCCTGTTTCATAATCTGGTTGAAATCAGTCATCGTACTCGCCTCTTAATGTTTCCCGGGGAAATAAGGAGAATAACTAGTTTTGACCTGGGGGTCAAGGGGTCTTAAACCAACGTACAACAACTTTTCTTTTCTACCTTATTCTTCCTCTCATTATTATTGTCATCGCTGTTGATTGACGATGAAGAGGGGAATATAAAAGTATGGGTTGGGAAGGTTGTGTAAGAAGTATTTGTATTTCCACCATTATTCAGTAACGGCTGTTGCTCGACATCTTTATTTTCTTCAATTTTTTCTTCTTCATCCTCTTCTTTTACAATATCTTCCTCTTTCGATCGATTTACCGCAACAATAATATCTTCAACCGCCAGCACTTCTTTAACAGGTGGTAGGGGCAATCTTTCTTTCTGTTCCAGCGTTAACAAATCAAAATTAAGGGAATGAGCAGGAAATCTATAAGATGAATCACCATATCCAAATTGTACCCTACCGCTAATAATAACAGGAGGATTATCAGGGTCATCCTGAATTGGAATGGTATAGATGCAATTTCTCATGCTGGAATCGGTGATAATCACAAATTCAGGGTTGGTGATAGCGGAGGCTGCTGTTAATAGAACAATATGCCGAGCAATTATTTTTGATATAAGTGGTCGATCAGGGTCGTTTACACAATCAGTGTTTAACCCATAAGGATACCCTTTTATTAACATTCCATCAAACTGCATGTGTTGATTTATCACCCATTGATAACCGAAGTCATCTTCAATTTCAAGGTCGGCCATAACATAAAAAATAGTTTTGTTTTGCCCTGTTGGTAATAAAAAGCTTATTTTATAAACTTGAGAATCAATGTGCTCGATCTCACGAATAGTAGCACCACAACAGACCCGAAGACGATTAAGCAGATTGTGTGATAAACCCAGATCACTCTCGCTTTCCTTGGGTAGCTTAAGATCCCACCGATAATTAAGCATTCCATAAACTCCTGTAAAATCATACCCAGAAGTAGATGATCCCCAATTTCCAATTGCACCCTCGGCCGGTAATGTTTTCGCAAATTCCAAATTAAAAATATCGCTTTGAGTAATGGGAGGAGTATCAGGAATATCAATAAACGTAGTTGCTTCTAAGAATACAAATGTATCGACGTTCGGAAAAATATTGAGCGGGGTGACAACATCAGCACCACTCAATGGATAAATTAATGTACCCTTGACTTGAGGTTGAATTAATTTAGCGGGATAATCAATTTTTTTGCTTGGAGCTTCATTCGCTTGTGCAACTGCTAAGGCAAGTTGTTCTTGAG
>CAYUEL010000182.1:0-2325 GCA_964443025.1 uncultured Gammaproteobacteria bacterium
TAGTAATAGAAAAAAAAATAAAAATATGTCTTTGCGACCGCAAGCACGAAGTGCGTGGCGGGAAGCAATCCATTTTTTGATCTGGATTGCTTCGGGTAGCTTCACTACCCTCGCAATGACGATCTTATAAATCCCTCGCAACATGTTCACTCCTTACCTGGCTGAACAATTCTAATGCATTTTCAGCAAAATTTGCGCGCATTCCTACGCCGGATAATACTTGTCCAGGTTGTGAAAACAAAACAGCTTGATCTGTTTCAGCGAAATCATCTTCAGGGAAAACAGCGATGGTGGATGTTCGCATTTCCGTAGTTTTATTACCTTCAATTTGTTGTAGTAACACATCGTGCCAAAGATCAAGACGAATAACATCTGATGTGTGACGTCCATGAAATGTACGTCCTTTATCACTGGTTAATTGCCAGGGTGCGCGTTCAGGATGAAATATTGTAAATACCGGTTGCAATATATCTGTTGTTTTAGCATTGGCATAATGAAGCAATTTTTCTGCACGAAATTCCCGTTCCGGTAATCCTTCTTCATCCATATCAATAACAACTACTTGTGTGCTGAACCAATAGGGGGTATGTAAATTTAATTCGGACATAACTGTCACATCATCCCGCGGAATCAGCTGCCAAATTAACAAGCAGAAAGCCAATAGGGCAAAAACAGATTGTGATAGATACGTTGTTTTATTTTTCATATCAACCATATGTTTGTTCAATCAATGGAGTTTGTCCGCGTACGTGCAATATCCGTTCACATATTTCACGAATTGCACGTTCACCGCCTTTGCGTTCAGTCACCCAATCGGCATGTTTTAAAACCAATGGCGTGGCAACGGCAATACCTAAACCTGCACGTTTAATTAAAGCCAAATCAGGCAGATCATCGCCGACATAAGCAATTTGATCATCGGTTAACTGATATTTTTTTAATAGCTGATCATAAGCTTCTTGTTTATTTTCTTGTCCTAAGAAAATATCACTCACACCTAAATGTTCCATCCGGCGTTGGGTTGCAGGTAATTTACAGGTGGTAATAACGGCGACTTTAATACCGGCATTCATCAATAATTTTAAACCTAAACCATCATGTACGTGATAACCCTTGTGTGAAAGGCCTTCAGCGTCATAATATAAAATGCCATCGGTTAATACACCGTCGACATCGGTAATGAGTAACTCAATGGCTTTTGCTTTCTCATCTAAACTTTTCATTAAATCACCCGTGCTTGCAATAAATGGTGAATATGTAATACACCGATTAATCGCTCATCAGCATCCACTACCAACAATGATGTGATTTTTTTATCTTCCATCATGGTTAGTGCCGTCGCTGCTAATGTATCGGCGGTTATCATTGAACACCGTTTTGTCATATGCTCTGCAATGCGCGCATTGTGTATATCAACGCTATGATTCAACGTACGACGTAAATCACCATCGGTGAAAATACCTAAGATATGATCTTGCTCATCCACAATGGTCGTCATGCCAAGACCCTTATCGGTTACTTCCAGCAAAGCGTCGCTTAACGAAGCATTGGCCTTAATTTTAGGCAGCTTTTCGCCAGTTTGCATGATATCGCCGGCCTTTATTAATAATCGACGTCCTAGTGTTCCTGCTGGGTGTGACAATGCAAAATCTTGCGCTGAAAATCCGCGGCTGGCCAATAGGGCCACTGCCAAGGCATCGCCCATGGCAAGTGCGGCTGTGGTGCTGGCGGTGGGGGCTAATCCTAATGGGCAAGCTTCAGTTTTGACGCTCACATCTAAATGGACGTCAGCTGCCTGCGCTAAAGGGGAGTCGGGTACGCCGGTCATCGCAACCATGGGGATTTTTAAGCGCTTTAAAAAAGGAACCAGACTCAACATCTCATCGGTTTTACCGGAATTGGAAAGACACAAGACTACATCGTTGGTTGTGATCATGCCCATGTCGCCATGGCTTGCTTCGCCAGGATGAACAAAGAAAGCCGGGGTGCCCGTGCTCGCTAATGTCGCTGCAATCTTCTTACCAACATGACCGGACTTGCCCATCCCAATGACTACCACACGACCGTTACAGGCTAATAACGTATTACAGGCAGTAATAAACGCATTCCCCAGGCGGTCTTGCAATGCAAGAATACTGCGGGCTTCGATTTCCAGCACTTCACGTGCCAGGGATAAAATATCTAATGATGTGTCTTTAGCGGGTAACATAGGGTATGCCTCAAATTCCTGCAAGCAGCATTATCGCACAATCCTTGCTAAAAATCTTGTTTTTAGAAGTAAGTTAATTTAATATTCAAATCATATTAGTATAACTCCTTCATTTT
>CAYUEL010000183.1:0-2319 GCA_964443025.1 uncultured Gammaproteobacteria bacterium
TAATTATGGGGCGTGGTGCGTCTTTAAAAATCAGAGAAGAAATGCACAAAATGGCTGAAGCTAACAAAGCATTTGCACATTACAGATGGTAATTTTAATTTTATAAATTTTATATTTTTGGAAGGATAGTTCATGGCTCGTGTAACCCCTATAGATAGATATCGTAACATCGGCATTATGGCTCATATTGATGCAGGAAAAACTACGACCACTGAACGTATATTATTTTATACCGGTATTTCGCACAAAATTGGTGAAGTTCATGAAGGTGCTGCCATCATGGATTGGATGGAGCAAGAACAGGAACGCGGTATTACCATTACTTCTGCTGCAACAACTTGCTTCTGGAATGGGATGGATAAAAGTTATCCGCAACATCGCATTAACATCATTGATACACCTGGACACGTTGACTTCACTATTGAAGTGGAACGCTCCTTGCGTGTATTGGACGGCGCTTGCGCAGTCTTTTGTGCAGTGGGTGGTGTTGAACCTCAATCAGAAACGGTTTGGCGTCAAGCGAATAAATACCAAGTACCTCGTTTGGCCTTTATTAATAAAATGGATCGTCAAGGTGCTGATTTCTTGCGTGTGGTCGGTCAGATTAGAACGCGTTTGGGTGCAAATCCTGTGCCTGTACAATTGCCAATTGGTGCTGAAGAAAACTTCAAAGGTGTTATCGACCTCGTAAAAATGAAAGCAGTTTACTGGGAAGAAGAAAACATGGGAATGAAGTTTGAATTTAGAGATATCCCAGCAGAACTCCAAGCACAAGCCAATGAATATCATGAAAAATTAATCGAAGCAGCGGCTGATGCAAATGAAGAATTCATGAATAAATACCTTGAAGAAGGCACGCTTACGGCTGCAGAAATCAAACAGGGTATTCGTTCACAAACATTGGCGAATAAGTTGGTGCCCGTGTTCTGTGGTAGTGCCTTTAAAAACAAAGGTGTTCAAGCGATGTTGGATGGTGTTATCGATTACATGCCAGCACCTACGGATGTATTGGCTGTTAATGGCGAAGATGATGATGGTGGTAGTGACGCACGTCATGCGAATGATGATGAACCTTTTGCTGCATTGGCATTTAAAATTGCAACCGATCCTTATGTAGGTTCTTTAACATTCATTCGTGTTTATTCTGGCGTATTGCAAAGTGGTGATAGCATATACAACCCCCTTAAGAAAAAGAAAGAACGTGTGGGACGTATTCTGCAAATGCACGCAAATACACGTGAAGAAATTAAAGAAGTTCGCGCGGGTGATATTGGCGCCGCTGTGGGCTTGAAATATTCAACGACAGGCGATACGTTGTGCGATCCTGATAAGATCATCACACTTGAGCGGATGGAGTTCCCAGAACCGGTAATTTCTGTTGCCGTAGAACCCAAAACCAAAGCTGACCAAGAAAAAATGGGTGTTGCTCTCAGTAAGCTTGCACAAGAAGATCCATCATTCCGTGTTCATACGGATGAAGAATCAGGTCAGACCATTATTTCAGGTATGGGCGAGTTGCATTTGGAAATCATCGTTGATCGTATGAAACGCGAATTCGGTGTTGAAGCGAATGTGGGAAGTCCTCAGGTGGCTTACCGTGAAACGATTCGCAAACCTATTGAACAAGAAGGCAAGTTCATTCGTCAGTCAGGTGGTCGTGGACAATACGGGCATGTTTGGCTTAAAATTGAGCCCCAAGAGCCAGGGGTTGGTTACGAATTCGTCAATGCTATTGTCGGTGGCGTTATTCCCAAGGAATATATTCCTGCCGTAGATAAAGGCGTCCAAGAACAGATGGAAAATGGCGTTATTGCCGGATACCCAGTTGTGGATGTCAAAGTAACCCTGTATGATGGCTCCTACCATGACGTTGACTCCAGCGAGATGGCTTTTAAAATAGCAGGGTCGCAGTGCTTTAAAGAAGGCGCTAAAAAGGCGAAGCCAGTATTGTTGGAGCCCATTATGAAGGTGGAAGTAACCACCCCTGAGGATTACCTCGGTGATGTAATGGGTGACTTAAATCGCAGACGCGGTATTGTACAAGGTATGGAAGAAGGTCCTGCGGGTCGTTCTGTTCAAGCCGAAGTACCTTTGTCAGAAATGTTCGGTTATGCAACAGATTTACGCTCAATGAGCCAAGGTCGTGCAACTTATTCCATGGAATTTGCCATGTATAAGGAAGCGCCTGCAAGTGTTGCTGAAGCTGTTATTCAGGGCCGCGAAGCGTAATAAAGAATTTGGATTTACTGGGAATTATTGGTTAAGAGGAAAAAATCATGTCAAAAGAAACATTTGATCGGACGAAGCCGCATGTGAATG
>CAYUEL010000184.1:0-2206 GCA_964443025.1 uncultured Gammaproteobacteria bacterium
ATGTATTATTGGATGAAAAGCAAAACGCAAAGATTGCAGACTTTGGCCTCTCAACCACTAAAGAACACAGTCAAAGTGGCAAAACAAAATCTGCCTGTGGTACCACGGCTTGGATGGCACCCGAACTATTAGATCCAGATATCGATGAATACGAATACACGCCTCAAACGGATATGTTTGCATTTGCGATGGTATTATCAGAACTTGCCAATCATCAAACGCCATTTCAAGGACTTAAAGAAACTCAAATCAGCGGTAAAATTCAAAAAGGGAATCGGCCTACATTGCCCGCTAATACTCCACCGGCCTACACAAGCCTGGTGACCCGCTGTTGGCATCAAGAAAGTAAACAACGCCCCAATGCAGATGCAGCGATTACTGAATTGAATAACCTTAAACAAACCGAAGGTACGCAAAAACAAACGCCTCAACATGCGAGCCTGTTTAGTAAGTGAAATGTTTTGAATAAACCATGATAAGGAGTTCGTAATGGGGAAATTACATGATGCGGCAGAAAAAGGTGATTTAGAAGAGGTTAAAAAATTAATCGAGAAAGGAACTTTGTTTTCAGGGCCTAGTGATGTGAACGAAAAACCTTTTCTTGGTGACCGTACAGCGTTAATGTATGCTGCTGATAAAGGTCACTTGGAGGTGGTGCGTTATTTGGTTGAAAAAGGAGCTGCACTGAATGAAAAAACTTTTCATGGTCATACAGCGCTTATCTTGGCTGCTAGTGGTGGTCACGTAGACGTGGTGTGTTATTTGATTGGACAAGGTGCCAAGATAGATGAAAAGGAAAATTATGGCAATACAGCGCTTATGCTGGGTGCTGACAAGGGCTATTTAGAGATTGTGCGCTATTTGGTAGAGAAAGGAGCTGCGCTGAATGAAAAAAATAATCTTGGTAATACCGCGTTAATCATGACTGCTTTTTCTTTCTGGGGTCATCTGGATACACTGCGTTATTTAGTTGAGAAAGGGGCTACGCTTGATGAGAAGAATAATTATGGTAATACTGCATTAATATTGGCTGTTGATCAAGGTCGTTTAGATAGGGTGCGGTATTTAGTACGGCAAGGAGCAAGGTTTGATATTAAAAATAATGAAGGTAATAATGCCCTGGATATAGCCAAAGCATTTTTAGGCAAGGCCTTTAGAGATAGATCCCCCGAAAATCAAACTGTAGGTCAGAAAATTGTTGATTATTTAACGAATGAAGCCCAAAAAGAAAGGGGAATGGATGCTAAACAAAAGGATGCATCTAATCAAAACATATCAACACAACAAGTTATAAGTACGAACATTTCAAACAATAATAACGAGATTAAAAATACAACCAGTGCACATGCTACTGGTGAAAAAAAGCAAGCGACTTTCCAAGTCAATACACCGACAGCTCCTGCTCTAAGCGATAATAGTGCCTCTTCAAACAATAACAATAATAGCGAAGTAAAAAATAAGACGAGTGCAGATTCATCGAGTCATTCAAAACCCCAAGCTGTATCATCACCTCAAATATCCTCTAATCCCCAAAGTCCCGGCAGTGAATTGAGCTTCACTTCTAATTTAGAAATCATTCCTTACGCTGATTTAAAGATAGAAAAAAAATTAGGTGAAGGTGCATACGGTCAGGTATTTAAAGCCACCCATGGACATGAAGAAGTGGCTGTCAAGCAATTAAATATGACCGATAATGATGAAAAATTATTAAGACAATTTCAAGGTGAAGCCAATTCAATGGCAAAACTACATTCCCGCCATACGTTAAGGATTGTAGGGATTTGTTTA
The DNA here is from genome assembly GCA_964443025.1 of uncultured Gammaproteobacteria bacterium. Classification (GTDB taxonomy): domain Bacteria; phylum Pseudomonadota; class Gammaproteobacteria; order JABCZS01; family JABCZS01; genus JAJFKJ01. The sequence goes on from CAYUEL010000184.1 coordinate 1,789, forward strand.
GAACCTTATCGGTGTTTAGTATTAGAATACATGGAAGGGGGCTCGCTCTATGATTATTTACAAAAGAATTCCTCCTCAACCATTCAGTGGCTTAAACGCATTGAGCTGGCTTTAGACATAGGCAAAGGATTATCTTATTTACATGTTAGAAATGTGATTCATCGGGACTTAAAGAGTTTAAATGTATTGTTGGATAAGAATCAAGATGCCAAGATTTCAGACTTTGGTTTATCGACGACCAAAGAACATAGCCAAAGTGGTAAAACAAAATCCGCCTGTGGTACCACGGCCTGGATGGCACCGGAACTATTAGACCCGGATATTGATGAATACGAATACACGCCTCAAACGGATATGTTTGCTTTTGCAATGGTATTGTATGAATTGTCGAGTCATCAAACGCCGTTTCAAGGGCAAA
>CAYUEL010000185.1:0-2127 GCA_964443025.1 uncultured Gammaproteobacteria bacterium
GCTGAAGCGAGCTTAACTAAAATCACGTGATCTAATCCAAATTGATTAAACGCATTATCCAATGCTAATATCCCCTGAATTTCATAAGCTTTAATCATGTAAGTTAACAGATCACGTTCTTTAAGGTGTTTTCCCACTACTAAAATAGCGCCTAAATTATCCGAAGGATGTCCCCATTCTTTTGCGAGCCAGGTATCGTTATAATCCAACCAACGAATCTGCGCGCCTAAATCAAATGCTGCTTTAACAGGATCCTGTTCATCATTAAACATTAATCGCATGCATTCAGGATGTTGCTTCGCCATCGCAGCGCAGGCTAATGCATCTGTTAAACAAAGTTTTGCTGTACTATAAGCTAGATTGGAGAAGGATTGTTCATTCACAACGTAATCAGCAATCTTTTCAATCAGGGGATCGTATGTAGGCATTTACCTTTTTTCCATTGCAATATAGGATAATGGCGAAGGTCCAATGTAATCCGCATCAGGACGAATCAATCGATTATGTTCGCGTTGTTCCATAATATGTGCCGCCCAACCGGATGTGCGTGCAAAAACAAACAAGGGTGTAAATAAAAATTTAGGAATACCACAAAAGTGATATACGCATGCTGTGTAAAAATCAACATTGGGGAATAATTTTTTCTCATTCCACATGACTTGTTCAATACGCTCAGCCACGGGATACATGATCTTATTTCCTGCTTCATCTGCCAACTCTCGCGATAATTGCTTTGCAAAATCCGATCGTGGATCATGTGTTTTATATACCCGATGCCCAAAGCCCATGATTTTTTCTTTATTTTTCAATTTTTGCTTAATACCAGCTTCTGCTGCATCAGGCGATTGATACAATGTGATTAAATCAAATGCATGTTCATTGGCACCCCCATGTAACGGGCCGCTCAATGTGCTAATTGCGGCAGTAATGGGTGAATAAAAATCAGGTAACGTTGCCGCACAAACACGTGCAGTAAACGTTGAAGCATTAAAACTATGTTCCGCATATAAAATAAGCGAAACATTAACCGCTTTATGTTGAAGCGGTTCCACATTGCCATGAAGTAATTTTAAAAAGTGCGACGCAATATCCGGCGCGTCAGTTTGTGTATTAATTTTTTTACCATTAAAATGGAAATGATACCAATAACATAATGCACTGGGAAATAATGATAATAAACGCTCAGTAATAGCATAGGCACCATTCTCCGTCGTTTCAGGTTCAAGACTTCCTAAGACGGAGCAACTGGACCGTAATACATCCATAGGATGACTTTGTTTAGGTAATATCTCTAATACTTCAGCAAGCTTGACAGGCAAACTACGTTCAGACATCAAGCGTTTTTTAAATGCATTCATCTCTTGCTGTGTGGGTAGTTTTTTATAAAGCAATAAATAAGCGGTTTCTTCAAAACTTCCTTTCTGCGCCAAATCAGTCACATCAAAACCACGGTAATGTAAACTTTTTCCATCTTCTCCTACCGTACAAATTGCAGTTTCCCCTGCAATAATACCCTCTAAACCTTGTGCCTTTGTGTCCATGTCATCTCCCATCTTCAAATTTATAATAATCTAAGTATTGGTATAGTTCGTCACGTGTTTGCATTTTATCTAATAAGGATTCTTGTGTGCCATCACGTGCAATGGTTTCATAAACATCTAGCGCTGCTTTACTCATCGCACGAAATGCACTGAGTGGGTATAATACCATAGCAATATTGAGCCGTTGTAATGCTGCGCGATTTAACAAGGGTGTGCGCCCAAATTCTGTCATATTAGCTAAGACGGGCAATCTTAATGATTCTGTTAGTTGTTGGTATTCTTCTATGGATGTGACCGCATCCACAAATATTCCATCCACCCCCGCTGCTTCGTAAGCTTTGCAGCGTTTTAATACGCCGCTCATGCCTTCATTTTCTAACGCATCACAACGCGCGATGATAAAAAATTCTGGATTTTTGCGTGCATCTAATGCTTTTTGTAAACGTGATAACATTTCATCTTGAGACACTAAGATTTTTCCAGGTCGATGTCCACAACGTTTTTTATCCACCTGATCTTCAATATGGCAACCCGCGACGCCTACATTTTCCAATGCATGAACGGTAGCACCCGCATCATGAAAGCC
>CAYUEL010000186.1:0-2101 GCA_964443025.1 uncultured Gammaproteobacteria bacterium
CTTAAACTTTGTTCTTTGGTTGTAGAGAGGCCAAAATCCGATATCTTTGCTTCTTCATGTTTATTCAATAAAACATTTAAACTCTTTAAATCTCGGTGAATGACATTTCTTGCATGTAAATAGACTAATCCCTTGCCTATGTCTAAAGCAAGCTCAATGCGTTTAAGCCAAGTGAGGGTGGCAGGGGATTTTTGATGTAAATAATCATAGAGTGAACCTTTCGCCATAAACTCTAATACTAAACAATAATAAGGTTCAAAACAAATGCCTACTAATCGCAATGTATGTTGTGAATTCAATTTCGCCATTTGGGCGGCTTCTTGCTCAAATTGTGCTTTGCCCTTTTCATCTAAACGAGTTACATTTAATTGCTTCACGGCTACTGTTTCATGACCATAGTCTGCTTTATAAACAACTCCATAAGTACCTTCTCCTAAACGTTCTCCTAATGCTAATTCATCGTAAGGGATAATGAGTAAATTCTGAAGCACCGGGGATGGGGTAGATGGTTTTATGCTGGAGGGGTCTGCCTTGTTATTGTTTATAGCAGGGCTGTTCTTCAATTTGGTTTTTAATAGGGTGTTTAACAAGCCTGTTTGATCAAAATCAAATAAAGAAATTCTCTCATGCCCATGCGCACCTCTTGATGAAACTTCAAATTGAACATTAGCGCCCGCATTTAATAGAATCTGTATCATTTCTTTGACTTCTTCTTGCTTTAAAATGGGCGCACTCGCAATGGCTAATGCTAAAGGCGTTAGCTCTAAAACGTCATTTGCATAGTTGAGATTCAGATGTTCAAATACCCCCGTATTCTGATTGGATTGACAATGCAACATGAATTTTTGTTCTAGATTAGCCCCATGCTCAAGTAATACTTGCACACAACGGCTCCGCCCATTGGCAGCAGCAAACCCCAACAACATATTCTCTCTGAGAATATCAGAAACAGAATCTTTTGAATGTTGTTTGACATACTCTTCTAATAATTCTTTTAAAAACTTTTCATTATTAAATAAAATGGCCAATAACATATGTTCCGCGATGCTCATTGCCCCAAATGGGGTAGCGTTAAATGCTACCACTTTATTATTTAATACATTCATGGGGAGTGGGAAGGGTGCTTCTTGTGGATATTGAAACAATGCATCCATCATTTCAGCGTTAAAAATATTAAAAATATAAGATTTAAGCTCTGGATTATAAAATTGATAATGTAATAAGCCAATTATTTTACTAAAAATACCCATCTTAAATTTTGAAGGTATCTTTTCAGCAAACGCATCAACAAAAGGTGTGGTTTTTGTTTGATTATGATAACCACCCCATTGATTCGGCTGCTGAAAATGCCAAACCAAAGGCATAGCAATGCCTAACAACTCGAATTTCTTGTAAGTTTGGTTAAGCGTAGCAAAAAGTGATGGTGAGTAATCGGAAAGATTGGTAACATGATGTAAATATAATATCGCTGCAACAGTTGAAAATTTGAGGCTAAGCAGCGAAAGCTCGCTTTTGAGTTTACTTTGCTGTTGATTCTGGCGGGCACTAAATTCTTGCCTCATGTCGTTTATTTTTTTACCCTCAGCACGTATATGTTCAGCACCGTACACAGCGCCATATTTATCTTCATAGTAGGTTGCATACTCGCTATACTCTCCCTGAAATCGACAGGTTCCAGCAGATTTTGTAGGTTTATACGATTGTAATTTTTCTTCATGTGGCTTTAAGAAGTCTGATAGTTCTTTGCTTGCTTGTGAGATTAAAACCCTTAACGTATTTTCAGCATTCTCAGCTTGTTGCAGCAACACATTCAATTCATTCAGTAGGATTTCTGTTCCCATGTTTCACCCTCACTCTTCATGAGTTATTACTCAATCATTTCATTTCTTCAACTGCACACCGCTGGCTAATTCGACTTAAAACATTTTACTTACTAAACAAACTCGCATGTTGAGGCGTTTGTTTTTGTGTACTTTCAATTTGTTTAAGATTATTCAGTTCAGCAATCGCTGCATCTGCACTCGGGCGTTGTTTACTTTCTTGATTCCAACAACGCGTCACAAGACTTGTGTAGGCGGGGGGAGTATTATCAGGAAGTGTA
>CAYUEL010000187.1:0-2071 GCA_964443025.1 uncultured Gammaproteobacteria bacterium
CTGGATTTAGGTTCCAGCGGGGCAACCCGTGAGAGTTCGAGTCTCTCCTTTCGCACCACATTTTCATACATAAGTAACGTGAGGTTGATATGTCAATAGCCATGCAAGTCTCGATGCAAAAAACCGGGCAACATGAGCGTACACTTTCCATTAGTATTCCGGCTGAACAAGTGGAAAGCAGGCTGGATGAAGAATTAAACAAACTTTCAAAAACCATTCGCTTGGAAGGTTTTCGCAAAGGTAAAATTCCTTTGAGCGTTATCAAAAAACGTTTTGGCCATGATGCACGTTTAGAAGTGGTAGGTACATTAGTTGAAAGCACATTGCGCGATGCGATTCGTCAAGAAAGTTTAGTACCTGCGAATCAACCGAAAGTGGATATTAAACATAATGAAGATGGTCAAGCGCTTGAATATAACGCTACGTTTGAAGTATATCCTGAAGTTGCATTGAAAGGCATTGATAGTATCAAGCTTAAAAAACCCAAAAAAGAAATCAGTGAATCAGATATTCAAGATACACTTGAAAAAATGAGCAAGCAATTTACGGAATGGAATGCCGTTGAACGTACTGCGCGTAAAGGCGATCGTTTAACGCTCGATGTCAAAGGAACATTGGTTGGCGAAACAGAACCTTTCACTGACACGAAAGACATGAAAGTGGAATTAGGTGCGGGTCAAATGATTCCGGGCTTTGAAGATAATTTAATCGGTATGGTGAAAAATCAATCGAAAAGTTTTGAATTACCTTTCCCTGATGAATATTTTGAAAAAACAGTGGCAGGTAAACAAGCACGTTTTGATGTCGTATTAACTGAATTAGAAGAAGGTACGCCACATGCAATCGATGATACATTGGCTGAGAAAGTGGGTATCAAAGAAGGTGGCTTAACAAAGTTAAAAGAAGAGATGAAAAATAACTTGGAAAATGAAGCGAAACGTATTATTCATTTTCAATTGAAAGAAAAGTTATTAGAACAGTTGCTTAAAAAGAATGATGTAGATGTGCCACAAAGTTTGATTGATTCAGAAATAAAGATACTTGAGAATAATCCCAGCAGTGCGGAATTAAATCAAGATTTATCATTGGAAGAAAATGCAAAACGACGTGTGACACTGAGTTTGTTGTTGGGGCAATACATCAAACAAGAAGGTATTTCACTCGACGAAGCCAAGGTACGTCAAACGGTGCGACAAATGGCGATGGGATATCCTGAACCTGAAAGAGTCATGAAATGGTTTTTCCAAGATCAACGTCGTTTATCGGGCATTGCTTCCATGGTGTTGGAAGAGCAGGCAGTTGAGAAACTATTAGCATCTGTACCGGAAAGCTCTAAAACTGTCAGCTATAATGAACTTATTGAAAAGGAATGATAAATAATGTCCAATATTTTTGATAATCCGCCTGCCGTTATTCAAAACTCAGGCCTTATTCCCATTGTTATTGAACAATCCGCGCGTGGCGAACGTTCTTACGATATTTATTCCCGCCTATTAAGAGAGAGGGTGATATTTTTAGTTGGTGAGGTAAATGATTATGTGGCCAACTTGATCGTAGCGCAATTGCTCTTTTTGGAATCTGAGAATCCGGATAAAGACATCAGCTTTTATATCAATTCGCCGGGTGGGTCTGTAACAGCCGGTATGGCGATCTATGACACCATGCAATTTATTAAACCCAAGGTAGCGACCTATTGCTTAGGTCAAGCTTGCAGCATGGGCGCGTTGTTATTGGCTGGGGGTGCAGATGGCCACCGTTATGCCTTACCCCATTCACGAGTCTTGATTCACCAGCCCTTGGGAGGCGTTCAAGGTCAGGCCAGTGATATCGAAATCCATGCGCGCGAAATTTTATTAATGCGTGAACGTTTGAATCAAATTTTGTCGAAACATACGGGCCAACCCATTGAAAAAGTTAGACTTGATACCGATCGGGACAACATCATGACCGCCAAAGAAGCTGTGGATTATGGTCTTATTGATTCTGTCCTGGATAAACGTGCGTCCAAGGAGACTGACGCATAGATTAAAATTTTGTGTCATACTTATAACAGAGGTAGATACCATGAGCG
>CAYUEL010000188.1:0-2044 GCA_964443025.1 uncultured Gammaproteobacteria bacterium
CTACATTACTCAAATTAAAGCTATTCAACCTAAAGGCCCCTACTGCTTAGGTGGGTTTTCTTTTGGAGGTAACGTTGCATTTGAAATGGCGACACAATTACTGAAAGCTGGGGAAGCTGTTTATCCATTGGTCTTAATCGATAGCTGGGCGCATTTAGACGCTAAGTTTCATGACGAGGCTCGGTTTAAACAACAAATGGAAAGGCATGCTCAAGAACTTTACACACAAGTAGCATCACTCTATCCTAACGTAAACGCCCTTATTCAAGCACTATGGCAGCGGATGCATTTGCTTTTCACACACACCATTACACCTATGCCGCTTAAGTTGCATCTCATTAAGCCTAAAACCCTTTTGCCTGAATACAAAAAAATTGATGACCCCAATAATCATTGGCAACCTTACACCACCCTCCCTATTTCAACCCTACTTCTACCAGGCGACCATTACACACTATTGGAAGATAATCATACAGTAGCTACTATTGCAACAGTCATCGCCAATACGCTAGATTCTGAAGGCCAATCACGTGTTATAATAGGCTGTTCAAAAACGTAAGTTGAGAAATAATGATGCCTGTCACTCTATTTGATCAAAGCTACGAGGTTTATACACGGGGCAACGGCAAGATCCCGCTGTTGATTGTGGGTCCGGCTAGCCTTTTTATGCCAAAAGGTAGGCTCCCTGCTGACTGGGATAAGCAATTCACATTGTATTTCATCGACATTTTTTCAAAACCAGTTCCCGAGTCTACGCGTAAAAATTTAACGTTAAACGATTTTGTGGCACAAATTGACAGCATTCGTAATCAACTGAAACTGGAAAAAATTGCTTTATTTGCTCATTCTGCACCTGGCATTATCGCTCTAGAATACAGCATCCAATACCCCGAGGAAACGCTTTTTACCATCTTGATAGGTACCATGCCAAAATGGGGGAAATATAAGAACAACCAAACAAATAATTATTTTGATGCAAATGCCAGTCAAAGACGAAAACAAACTTTTTTACATGATCAACGCCAGCTTGCTTCATCCATTAGACCACCCAGCTTTAAAATGATGTATAACGCAAGACGTTCCCATTTTTACCGCAATTACCACGCTTACAAAGACATTATGAAAAATACTTCTCAAGATTCATTACTGATTTATCATTATTTCAACCAAATTCAAGATTATGATTTGAACCGACGTTACGATGATATCACTCTTGAAAAAGCGCTCTCAAAAACGTTTATTGGTCTAGGATTATATGATTACTCATGCCCCTATTATTGTTGGACAGAAGATATGCGAGTCACCCCTAAAAACATCTATGTTTTTCAAAGTGGGCATTTTCCTATTTTTGAATCAAGTAATGATTTATCCAGGGAAGTCACCCTATTCCAATCACGCCTAACTGGGGATAATCAAACTCTTATCACAAATTCAAAAAGGTTAAGAAGCGAATGAATAAGAAAATTTCAAATGAATTATGCACTTTTGATGAATCTTTAAAATTTCTTATGGAACAAATGCCTGAATATGTCTATTGGAAAGATCAGAATTTAAACTATGTTTGGTGCAATAAAAATAAATGCAGAGCTCTCGGTTATACTACTCCCGAAGAGATTGTAGGAAAATCAGATTTTGATTTGGGATGGGATGAGCATCATGTTAAGGCATTGCATGATGTGGATAAAAAAGTATTAGCTACAGGTCATCCCATTACAACTGAAGAATCTATACCGCAACCTGACGGTAGCGTCAAAATCATGATTTCAAGCAAAATTGCCCTTAAAAACCCAGCCGGAGAGGCACTTGGAATTTTAGGCATTTCAGCTGACATTACCCATCAAAAAATATTTGAACATGGGCTTAAAAGTGCAATTGCTGGAATGCCTGAGTATGTCTATTGGAAAGACAAAAATATGCGTTATGTTTGGTGTAACGAAAGAGTGGCAAAGCACCTTGGGCTTTCTTCTCCTGCCGATATCATAGGAAAAAGCGATAGTGATTTTGGATGGGACAAAGAACGTATCGATGAATTAAGTAAAGAATT
>CAYUEL010000189.1:0-2014 GCA_964443025.1 uncultured Gammaproteobacteria bacterium
CGTTTAGGCAAGGTCATTGCCATCATGGAAACCGGCTCCAATGACGTCCTTATTGTCAGTGGTGACGGCCATGGAGAAACTGAGATTGCAATCCCCTACCGTTTAGGCGATGTAATCAAGGAAGTGGATTTAGCCCAGGGTGTCATGACCGTGGAGTGGGATGATGAAGTTTGATGTGATCACCCTGTTTCCGGATATGTTTAACGCCCTCACCGACTTTGGCATTACCGGCCGGGCGGTGAAAGAGGGTCGCGTTGATGTGGTTTACCATCAACCGCGTGATTATGCTGATAACAAGCATGGGAACGTGGATGATAAACCCTACGGCGGCGGCCCCGGCATGGTGATGCAAGTGGCTCCTTTGCGAGCAGCCATTCAAGTGGCAAAGCAAAGGAACCCAGAGGCACTTGTGGTTTACTTGTCACCCCAGGGTGAACGTTTAACCCAGGCCAAAGTGGCCGAATTAGCGCAGTTGCCAGGTTTGATTTTGTTGGCGGGCCGTTATGAAGGCATCGACCAACGGGTTATCGACTTTGATGTAGACCGTTGTATCTCAGTCGGTGATTATGTAGTATCGGGCGGGGAATTACCCGCGATGGTATTGATGGACGCCATCATCCGTTTATTGCCTGGTGTATTAGGCGATGAACAATCGGCAGAAGTGGAATCGTTTCAACAAGGGTTGTTGGATCATCCGCACTATACGCGACCTGTTGAAATCGATGGGCAACGGGTACCAGATGTATTAGTAAATGGCGATCATGCTGAAATAGCACGGTGGCGAAAGGAAAAACGTGTTGAACAAACACAAAGGTTTCGGCCAGATTTATACGAGAGCCGCGAACGCTAGAGCGGTTAAAAAGCGAGATTGAGAGTATTTAAACAGGAGATAGGAAATGAACATCATTGAATCACTTGAAAAAGCGCAGATGCGCACAGACATCCCTGCGTTTTCCACGGGCGATACTGTCATTGTACAGGTACGCGTGGCTGACGAAGGTAAACGCGAACGTTTACAAGCATTCAAAGGTGTTGTGATTGCCAAGCGTAACCGTGGATTGAATTCATCTTTCACGGTACGTAAGATTTCTCACGGTGAAGGTGTTGAACGTGTTTTCCAAACACACAGCCCCATGATTAAAAGTGTCCAAGTAGAACGCAAAGGTGTTGTTCGCCGTGCGAAGATTTACTACATTCGTGAACTTGCTGGTAAAGCCGCGCGTATTAAAGAGAAATTGGTTAAGAAAGCGGGCCTCGGCGAAGCAGTGGCAGTGAATGCGCCTCAAGCTCGTGATACGGAAGAATAATACCGTTTTTTTTTTTTTTTTTCCTCAACGAGGCGAAGCAATCCACGGCTCGACTAGAATGGATTGCTTCGCTGCGCTCGCAATGACAAACTATGTTACCCCTTTCGGCCTTCTTCGTATCACCTTCATTAACAACTCTGTTTATCAGATCCAACTACCGCATACATACAACTCCACCGATATTCCCTTAACCGAGCTGCCCCAATCGATTCAACAACAATTCGATGCTTATTTTGCTGATCCAACGCATCTTTTTGAACTACCTTTATATACTAAAGGAACTGATTTTCAAATGCGCGTTTGGCAAGCATTGAAAGAAATTCCGGTGGGCGAAGCGTATTCCTACCAAACCTTGGCACAGAAGTTAAATTCACATCCACGTGCGATTGGCCAAGCTTGCAAAGTGAATCCGTTTCCAATCGTTGTTCCATGTCATCGCGTCATTGCTAAAAACAATTGGGGTGGCTTTGCGGGACATCGAGAAGGTGACTTATTAAGTATCAAACAATGGCTATTACAACATGAAGGTTATTCCCTACCTCGATGAATTTTTAAATCGCCTTTGGCTCGAAGAAGGTAAAAGCGAACATACGCAACAAGCGTATCAACGGGATATCAAATAATTTGCATCATGGCTCGATACACAAAGTAAGACTCTGATCGATTGTCAACCGGCTGATTTGCAATCCTATTTCGCGATGCGCATG
>CAYUEL010000190.1:0-1987 GCA_964443025.1 uncultured Gammaproteobacteria bacterium
CCCTGTTTTTCCTCGCTACTCGCTAACGCTCATATACGCTCGTCAAAAAGTGTCGGCTCCGCCTCTACGCGCGGCCATTTTTTATGGTGTGCCACAGCAACACCCACAATCCTATACGTGAGCTTCATTGTATGACGGCTTGCGTTGACTCGGCCATCAGAACCGCGAACAAAGTGAGCGGATGTAGAAAATCATGCTTCCTACACCCGCTCTCTTGCGTTCGCGGCTCACGGATAGGATTGTTGCAAGCCTCCTTTTTGAGGTGGCACACAATAAATAAAATAGCGCCGCGTATCGGCTTCCTTTCCGCTATAATACGCGCATGAGCAAGCAATTAATTAAATCAACGGGATTGGTCGGAAGCATGACGCTTCTTTCCCGGATCATGGGTTTTATCCGCGATATGTTGGTGGCGCAAGTCTTCGGCGCATCCGCAGGATACGATGCATTTTTGATCGCTTTCAAACTACCCAATTTTTTCCGGGGATTATTAGCCGAAGGGGCTTTTGCACAATCGTTTGTTCCTTTATTAGCCGAATACCGAGATCAAAAAACACATGCGGAAACACAGCACTATTTAAATGCGGTGGCGGGAACATTAGCTTTAATTTTATTTGTATTCACGATTGTTGCAATCTTATTCGCCCCGGTATTCGTTAAAATATTCGCGCCAGGCTTTGAATATGGAACTGAGCGTTTCACATTGGCCACAGAGATGTTGCGTATTACGTTTCCTTATTTATTTTTTATTTCACTCGTTGCATTTGCAGGTGGCATCTTAAATACCTATGGAAAATTTGCAGTGCCTGCGGTCACACCCGTGTTACTTAATCTTGCTTTAATAGCGAGTGTAGTATTGTTGGCAAGCCGAATGGCCAATCCGATCGAGGCATTAGCTTGGGGCGTATTGATTGGCGGTGTATTGCAATTTTTATTTCAAATTCCCTTTTTAATACGAATGAAAATGTTGCCGCATCCGACCTTAGGCTTTAAAGACCCGGGTGTTCGAAAACTATTACGTTTAATCGTACCGCTCATTTATGGCGCATCGATCGTACAAATTAACTTGGTGATCACGACGATGTTCGCATCGTTCTTAGTCGTAGGCAGCGTATCCTGGTTATATTACGCGGAACGTCTCATGCAATTTCCGCTCGGTGTATTTGGTGTGGCATTGGCGACGGTGGTATTACCCTATTTGGCGAAAGAACATTCTCGCAAAGACACGAAAACCTACGGACAAATCTTTGATTGGGCGGTTAAAACCGGATTGCTCATTTCCATTCCCGCTGCATTAGCATTGTATTTATTGGCCACACCGATGCTAACGACATTATTTGAATACCGTCAATTTACATCGTTTGACGTAGCGCAATCCGCGCGCGCACTACAAATGTTTTCACTGGGTTTATTATCATTCATCATGATCAAAGTTTTTGCAGCAGCCTGTTACGCACGTCAAGACATGAAAGGCCCCGTTAAAATTGCGACGATCAGTTTATTCTTCAATGTTGCACTCAATGCTTCGTTAATAGGTGTGATGCAACACGCAGGATTAGCCTTATCGACTTCGTTATCGGCAACGCTCACCGTCATATTATTGTATTGGCGCTTGCACAAATATCATAATATACGTTTGCAATCCGATTGGGGAATTTATGTCATTCGTGTTTTATTAAGCAATTTTAGCATGGGGCTCGTATTGTATTTCTCCGTTCAATGGGTCGGGGATTGGTCGGCTTTATCGGCAGGTTTACGCACGGCCTATCTAACCGCCATTATTCTCGCCGGGGTTGTTGTGTATGCAGGGGTATTATTAATAACAGGTTTCCGTCCACGGGATGTTATTAAACCGATTGCATTGTGATTTTCTACATCCGCTCACTTTGTTCGCGGTTCTGATGGCAGAATTGCATGTTGAGTCCACTCTCAGAACCGCGAATGAAATGAGATACCCTGTCTTTGCGAGGCTCGCAGAGCCGAAGCA
>CAYUEL010000191.1:0-1946 GCA_964443025.1 uncultured Gammaproteobacteria bacterium
GATCGTTGAACGTAATCGTGCCCGCATGAGCAAGGACTTCAAACGCAGCGATGAAATTCGCGATCAACTCGCGGCTCGTGGCATTATTCTCGAAGATGGGTCGGAAGGGACAAGCTGGAGAAGAGAGTAGGGCGTGTCCCTAAGGTGCTTGACGGGGTTCATTAGCAATGTTAGTATTCCGGCTTATACCTTAAATTTACCTTAACTGCTGGAATTGAGAATATGCCCTTAACTATCAACGAGTTACAAAAAAAGCGTGTTCAATATATCCAGCAAGCAAACCCCCAAGTAATACAGGACAGTATTAATCAGTATCTAACCCTGGAACGTAATTCAAAAGCTGACGTAGCTGCTTATGGCATAAGTCGAGCGTACAATGTCATTGCCAGCTGGACACCCTTGCAAAATGCAGTTGACGCAATCCCTGGGTATCCTGTGTTCTTGGGTATGATCCCAAGCTTGGCCACTTTTGAGCAATACAAAAATCAAATCCATGCTGTTTTTTCCTTTAATGAATGGTTTGAATTAATAGAGACAGTTACTTTTCATCAGTATCAACAGCAAAAAATAAAAAATCACTTCATGCGTATGACAGATTTTCAAGCAAATGGCAGCATCATGGCGGCGGTCGATACGGTTTTTCAATTTTCTATTGCCTTATTGGAAGCAGAAGCTAATGGAAAAAATATCTACTTTCACTGTAAAGCGGGTCGCGCACGTAGCGCAATGATGTTGGCCGTTTGTATTTGGCATCATGAAAAATACGTTAAAGGTAATGTGAATGCTGATTATAATAAGATTGTAGCTTCTCTAAAAATGACGCGTTCACAAGTTGATATTGGTGAAGAAAAGCATGCGCTTGCAAGGGAGATCATGCGAGGCATTGATGAGTTTTATACGGCTTATCCAGCAATTCCTGATGAACAACCTGAAATACTGCAAGACGTGACTAACCCAAAATATGTTTTTTCAACAGTATTGCAACTTCCCGTTTTAAAAGCGGCTGTTAAAGCAGGGCAATGGATTAAAAATACATCCCCTAGTGAATTGGATCAAGGCTCACTAGAAAAATTTATTAACTGTATCAAAGATTGCAAACATGACTGGTTGAGTGTTCTTGCCAATAATGTACGGCCTGAGGGCATGGATGAGCAAATTTTCGAGGACATTCAATTTTTTAAAAGATGCTATCCAGATGTGGCATGCAGCATGGTATTTGATTTGATAAAAAAAGAAGAAGTGGATATTGCCCCAGCATTTGATTATAAAGGCTTTTATGAGCAGCTTCAAACGGCGATTGAACATTACAAAGGGGATAAAATATTACGCTGGTTCCCAGGTACGGTAGGTGGATCGCGCGCTTCAACGGAAGTGTTTCTGGCAGAATTTGTGGAAGCAGAATCAAACAGTTATTTTATGAAAAAATTAGAATCAAGAAATAAAGCGCAGCAGGTGTTTATGGGTATACTTATTTATCGCATGGAGTCATTACAAGATCTGGATGCTTATAAAAATTTATACAATGGCTCTGAAAACTATCCTAATGATAAAGAAAATCACCAACGACTGGTGGATGTGATAGAAAAATTTAAGCCTAGACAAGGCGAGAATCCTCCCTTTGCTAATATGGGTCCGTTATTTCAACTGTTTTTTGAGCGATTAATGATTGGGCTAGATCCGCGAACTGGGGAAACTATTTCTACGGGTATTAGGTTTAACTCACCTGCGACTGATGACGAAAAAGATTTAAAACGCATTCATTATTTATTCATGAACGTCAGTGATCTGGCAGATTACTGTTTCAAATCAGACCAACCCATTTTTCCTTTCGCTAAACCCGATATTGTAAAACCCTTATCAAAAAATTTATTTGCATTTTTTGGGGTAAATAGCCAAGAAGCTATAAGACTTATCGATTCACGTTTAGTTCTTTAGTTGATTAGATA
>CAYUEL010000192.1:0-1926 GCA_964443025.1 uncultured Gammaproteobacteria bacterium
GAACCAACTCCTGTCCTTGGTAATTAACTACATACATGCCATCAGTACGAATCTTCCCAACTACTGCGGCACAGGCACCTACCGACACTTTGGGTAAAGCATAAGTGTCATTGTAATGCGTTAATATAGTATCTACTAAAGATGGAGGAACCACCCACATGAAACGTTCTTGCGTTTCAGAACATAAAATTACCGATGGCAACAAATTATCCATGCCCGTGGGTACTTTTTCCAAATCAATTTCAGCACCGTAACTACCACCGGCTTCAGCTAATTCAATACTCGCGCAAGCAACGCCACCTGCGCCTAAATCTTTAAAACCTACTTTATCAATTAAATTTTGCTCTTGAAGTTTTATAAATAAGGCGTAATTCGCTTTTAAAATATGCCTTTGCAAAAACGCATTAGGTTCTTGCACCGCACCTTTGTTCGCTTCCTTCGCATCTTCGTGCAAGGTCGCCGAAGCAAAACTCGCACCGCCAAAGCCGCTATTATCTGTAGGTTTACCGACTAGAATATAAACGTAGTCATCGGCGTTTTTTGGTGCGTAAGAATGGATAATCTGATCTTCGCGGACAACACCTAAAGTTACCACCGTGACCAAACAATTGTCATTATAAGCTTCGTCGTAATACACATCGCCAGCTACATTCGGAATTCCCAAAGGATTGCCATAACCCGCTATTCCTGCATCAACCCCATTTTGTATCCAGTGCGTGTGTGCACGATTAATATCACCAAAGCGTAAACTATCGCCAATAGCAATGACTTCCCCGCCCATACAACAGACATCGCGCACATTTCCACCAACGCCAGTCGCAGCACCTTCGTAAGGAACCACTTGCGATGGATGATTATGCGATTCATGACTAATAATAACACCATAGCGATGTCCTGCTTTATCAGTCGCAACGGCAACAATCCCTGCATCTTCTTTCGCACCCAAAATGACATGAGGACCTTGGGTATTAAATTGTTTCAAGTGCACGCGACTGCTTTTATAAGAACAATGTTCTGAACCTTGAATGGACCAAAGCACGCATTCAGCGTAAGTGGGTGGGCGTTTTAAAAAGTCGTTTTGAATGGTTAATGCTTCTTCAACTGAGAAATGCAATTGATTTTTTTGCAAAAGCTGTTCTGCTTCTCGGTGAGATAAAGAGGAAAAATCTAGAGTTTGTTGACATTTCATGTAATTAACATCCTAAATTATGAAACTAATCTCTTTGGTGTGAATATTTTTTAACTAATTATCCATTCTATGTGTTGCTTTAAGTCGATGGGTATCTCCGATAAATTTTCCAATTCGTAATCGTTATAAGGATTACTTGCTGTGTGTTGTAACATTATTCGGTCACGTTCTGTTTGCAACCAAGCGATCTGCGGCGCAAACAACTGTAACATTCCTTCTACCCATTTATCTAACACTTGCCAATAAGGATCATCGGTCAAGTTCATTTTAAATTTTTTGAGTAGTTTAGGAGCATGGTGCGCATCATACCATATTTCTTCCGTAACCCAACGGTTTACTGTAAATAATCTTATAGGTTGACCAAATTTATTCATAGCAATTGCAACAAGATGTGTCATTGGGTTATCAATGTACTTATCCCAATCACTTAATTTTGCAGGTTTAATACTTTTTGGTACTTGTTTATGGCGCAAAAAACAATGAAAATGGCCGTGTTCGGTACTTTCCATATCTTCACGATGACAATGGTAAAAGTATTGCGCACCGGATGTATGGTCAATGCGATCCCCTTGGGGATAATGACTCATGTGTTGATGTCTGCGTTTTTTATTGAGCGTGTAATGTAAAATATTTTTACCTTTAGGAGTTATCATTTGCTGTTGCGCTTCTAACACTTGCGAGGCATAACCAAGCAGTATTTTTTTTCGCCAACTACTGAGATCAGGATATTGAAATTC
>CAYUEL010000193.1:0-1899 GCA_964443025.1 uncultured Gammaproteobacteria bacterium
AGTACGCCTGCACGCATGTAATCCAAGGCTAATTCATATAAAGATTGCATACGATAACGTTGTGTGAGGTTGGGTCGGGCAATAAGGTTTTGATGAATACGAATAGCGCGATCCACTTCACCACGGCGACGAAACAAACTACCTAACGCCAAATGTGTTTCAACCGTTTCCGAATCGACTTCAATCATCTTGATAAACAATTCAACCGCTTTATCCGGTTGTTCATTCAATAAAAAATTTAAACCTTCTAAATATTCGGATGATAACTTTACCGTAGCATCGCTATTACGCCGTGCTGATATCTTAGCTCCTAGCCAACCGGATAAAGCGGCGACAGGAAGTAATAGGCAAAGTAAAATATATTCCATTAACGACTATCCTTGACCGGCATTGCGCGTAGGTTATCCAGTTCTTTTTGTAGCATTTTTACTTTTTTATTTAATTCATGAACATGTTTGCGGCTACCGAACACCATTCCCAAACCACTGCACCAACCAATAAAAGCACCGAGTACCAGCACAATTAATAACAGTAAAGAAACCGGCAGATGGGCCGTACCCAAGAAATAATAGACATCCACCGTTTCTGCGTTGAGTAGGGCAAACGCAACCACAATAATACAGAGGAGTAATAAAAGGGTGGTAGAAATGATTCGCATGCTGTTGTTCCTTAAAGGGGGTATTGGGGTATTGTATCAGGTTTGTAACGCCCCTACCGGGGCTTGTTCTCTTTTTCATGGATCCCCCGCTCATTGTAGGTGCACGCAGTGCGACAAATGGGGGGGAACCTTAGAGCTAATCTTCGTCGTCAGCCGCTTGTTGGATGGGCACCCGCTCACGAGAGGCATTGACACGATCACGCATCTCTTTGCCCGCTTTAAAATGAGGAACATATTTATCAGCAAGACGAACCGATCCCCCGGTTTTGGGGTTACGGGCTACACGAGCCCCTCGATAATGGAGGGAGAAACTACCAAAGCCACGAATCTCAATACGTTTACCATCCGCCATTGCCGCGGACATATAATCTAAAACGGCTTTTACCGCTAACTCAACGTCTTTAAGTGGCAAGTGGGACTGTTTATTAGCAATACGCTCAATGAGTTCCGACTTTGTCATTTGTCTATCCTGTTGTTATTGATGCCTAAAATTAATTGTAGCACCAAAACCAAAGGTTGTTAGGGATTATCCATATCAACCCGGTTAGACAACTTGCCAACCGGGCTGATATAGACCCAATGTACCTTACTCGTCTGAGGAAGAACCTTTCTTCCCGCCACCAATTTTCTCTTTCAACAAGTCCCCAAGTTTAGATCCAAGGCTTGCTGCTTGAGCATTGTTTTGTTCAAGCTTCTCCATAGCCTCAGCTTCATCTTGAGAATCTTTTGCCTTAATCGACAAATTAATGACGCGATTCTTACGATCAAAGCCCATGTACTTCGCTTCAATCTCATCGCCTACTTGCAAGTGGCCACGGGCATCTTCAATCCGCTCACGCGCAATCTCGTTTGCCTTCAGGTAACCTTCCAAGCCATCGCCTAGATCAATTTTCGCACCTTTGGCATCGACTTCAAGAACCTTACCCGTTACGATGCTGCCTTTTTCATGTTCGGCAATAAAATTAGCGCAAGGGTCTTTTTCAAGCTGCTTGATACCTAATGAAATACGTTCACGTTCAGCATCAACGCCTAGAATAACGGCTTCGATCTCATCGCCCTTCTTGAAATTACGAATGGCTTCTTCGCCTGTTTCATGCCAAGAAATATCCGATAAATGCACAAGACCATCGATATTGCCATCAAGACCTACAAAAATACCAAAGTCAGTGATGGATTTAACAACCCCTTTGATCTTTTCATTTTTATTGTACTTGGTTGCAAATTCTTCCCATGGATTGCCG
>CAYUEL010000194.1:0-1878 GCA_964443025.1 uncultured Gammaproteobacteria bacterium
AAAGGCGCTGCGCTTAATGAGAAAAGTAATAACGGCGGTACAGCGTTAATTGGAGCTGCTGCTAATGGTCATTTAGAGATGGTGAAGTGTTTGATTGAGAAAGGCGCTGCGCTTAATGAGAAAAGTAATAACGGCGGTACAGCGTTAATTGGAGCTGCTGCTAATGGTCATATAGATGTGGTGCGTTATTTGATGGAGAAAGGCGCTGCGCTTAATGAAAAAACTTCCTATGGCAATACAGCGTTAACCTTGACTGCTATTAATGGTCATATAGAAGTGGCGCGTTATTTGGTTGAAAAAAGTGTGAAGCTAGATGAAAAAAATAAAGAGGGAAAGACAGAGTTACTCTTAGCTGCTCAGGCAGGTCATATAGATGTGGTGCGTTATTTGGTACGGCAAGGGGCAACGCTTGATATAAAAGACAACAAAGAGCAAAATGCCATTGCTTTAGCGCGAATTTTTAGAGATGCAAAATCTGAAAATAAGAGCAAAGGCCAAGCGATTATGGATTATTTATCGAATCGAGCTCAAGAAGAATGGGGGATGGATGTTAAAAAGAATACGTCTTCAGAGGTGAGTAACACAACAGCCAATGCCTCTAGCCAACACTCCAATTCAGTATTATCTTCACCTACTCAAAGCTCTCATGTTGCTTCGCCTGTGCAGCCTGTTTTTTCGCCTACTCCTCAAAGTCCAGGCATTGAACCTGCCTCCTTCACATCGACATTAGAAATCATTCCTTATGCTGATTTAAAGATAGAAAAGGAATTAGGCGAGGGGGCTTATGGCAGAGTATTTAAAGCGACCCATGGACATGAAGAGGTGGCAGTGAAGTAATTGAACATGACGGGAAATGATGAAAAATTATTAAAACAATTTCAGGGTGAAGCCAATGCCATGGCAAAGTTACATTCCCGCCATACGTTAAGGATTGTAGGGATTTGTTTAGAACCTTATCGGTGTTTAGTGTTGGAATACATGGAAGGCGGATCATTGCGTAATTATTTAGAAAAGAACGCACCTTCCACTGTCCAATGGTTAAAACGGATTGAACTGGCATTGGATATTGGTAAAGGATTAGTTTATTTGCACACAAGAAACGTCATTCACCGGGATTTAAAAAGTTTAAATGTATTATTGGATGAAAAACAAAACGCGAAGATTGCAGACTTTGGACTCTCTACCACCAAAGAACACAGTCAAAGTGGAAAAACGAAATCTGCCTGTGGGACCACCGCTTGGATGGCGCCAGAATTATTAGACCCTGATATCGATGAATACGAATACACACCGCAAACCGATATGTTTGCTTTTGCAATGGTATTGTATGAATTATTGAGTCATCAGACGCCGTTTCAAGGACAAAAAGAAGCGCAAATCAGCGGTAAGATTCAAAAAGGCAATCGACCTATATTACCGGATAATACCCCAGTGGCTTATGTAAATTTAGTAGGCCGTTGTTGGGCACAAGAATCAAAACAACGCCCTGATGCAAATGCTGCCATTGGTGAACTGAATAATCTTAAACAAATTGAAAGTACAAAAAAACAAACACCACAGCATGCGAGCTTGTTTAGTGAGCTGAAATTTTAATTAAGTGAAATGCTTTAAATAAATCATGAAAGGAGGAGTTCAAAATGGGAGCGTTACACGATGCAGTAGCAAAAGGCGACTTGGAAGATGTTAAAAAGTTACTCACTGAAGGAAATTTATCAAGCCCTCAGGATGTGAATGAAAAGGATTCGGGGGGTAATACACCGCTTATTTGGGCGGCTGCCAAGAACCGTCTTGCGGTAGTGTGTTATTTGGTGGAACAAGGGGCGGCGTTGAATGAAAAAAATAATGAGGGCGAGACAGCGCTTATCTGTGCGGCGCGTA
>CAYUEL010000195.1:0-1869 GCA_964443025.1 uncultured Gammaproteobacteria bacterium
CAAAAATAGAAGTTGTTGTGGGTTGCGATACCGGTGCGAATGGCAATGCTGGTATCCATCTCGCCTGAATAGCTGATGTATCCCAAGCTGCCGCAGTAGATGTGTCGGGCATGAGGTTCCAACGCTGCAATTTTTTGCATGGCTGAAATTTTGGGTGCGCCCGTGATGGAGCCTCCAGGAAAACAAGCCTTCAACAAATCCACTGCGGTTAAATCTTCTTTCAATTGCCCTTGTACGGTACTCACCAAATGATGGACCGACGTATAACTTTCAATATCAAATAATAACGGCACATTAACACTGCCGGGTTTGCACACTTTGCCAATATCATTACGCATTAAATCAACGATCATTAAATTTTCAGCACGATCTTTTTCGCTGTTTTTGAGGATATTCGGATCGCATTCGCGCGGACAAGTTCCTTTGATAGGCTTTGTTTCAACGGTATGATTGCGGTAAGATAAAAACCGCTCAGGCGAACATGAAATGATCGCGGCATTAGGTAATCGCATGAATGCAGAAAAAGGCGCAGGATTAATGCGGTTCATTTCACGGAACAATCCCCAGAAGCTGCCTTTAAATGGTGCGCTAAACCGTTGTGCTAAATTCACTTGATAACAATCACCTTGTTCTAAATGGTATTTCACTTGATTAAATGCACGTTGGTATTGGGCATAAGACATGTTGCTGCGGGGTTCGTCTAGAAATGTAAATTGTTTGGATTCAGATAATAATTGAGCTTGAGTGAATGTTTCGCAATTGCGTTGCCAAATAAGTTCAGCATCGGGATGAAGACCTTGTTGAATCAATTGAGCAGTTTTTTCATGCTCATCGATGAGAATCACCCAATCATATAAACCCAGTACCATGTCGGGCAGCGCGATATCATCGAGGTGGCGGGTGACGCTAGGTTCTAATGTACATCCCAGTTCATAACCCCAATAACCCATCAGGCCGCCGGTGATAGGCGTATTAGAATCTGTGGGGATTGAAGTCGGTAAAAGCGTTTTCATCCACTCAAAGGGGCAGCCTGTATGAGTCTGGGTGATACCCTGTTCGTCAATAACCTGTATTCGTTTGTGTTCGACTTCAAGTCGTTTATAGGGAAGCGCTGTTAATAGGCTATAACGGCCTGTATTGGCTTGTAAGGCGTTTCCTTTGAGATAAAGTGAGTAAGACAACTGAGACACGTAATCGGCCAGGGGGCCCATTACGAACGAATAAGAGAGGTCTAATGTGCGAGGCCAATTCATGAAAGGTATTTTACACTAATGATTTGGTGTTGCTATTTTTTTTGAGTCTCTATCGGGTCGCGCGCTGCCAAACACGCCGCCTGGTAGATTAATCGCAAGCAAGCATCCCTGCGACATCACCCAGGGCAGCCATCCCTGGCTGCCCGTTCGCTGCATGCAGCTCACCCTCAGAGGGTTTGGCATCACACAACCCGATACGACTCCAAAATAGCAACACCAAATAAAGCTATAATATTCAGATATGGCCATTCGAAATTTAATAAAAGCGGAATCGCCCGTTCCCATTGTTGGAACGATCAATGCCTATACGGCGATACTAGCCAAAGCAGCGGGGTTACCGGCAATCTATTTGTCGGGGGCGGGGGTGGCGAATGCTTCCATGGGTTTGCCTGATTTAGGATTTACAACGTTGAACGATGTTGTTACTGATGCGAAACGCATTACCGCCGCTTGTGATTTACCTTTGCTTGTAGATGCGGATACGGGTTTTCATGATGCGGGTGCTACCGTTCATGCATTGGAAAATGTAGGTGTCGCGGGTTGCCATATTGAAGATCAGGTGGATAAAAACCGGTGTGGACATCGACCTGGAAAAATCTTAGGGTCTCAAGAGGAA
>CAYUEL010000196.1:0-1756 GCA_964443025.1 uncultured Gammaproteobacteria bacterium
ATTTGATTCAAAGAACGACCCAATAAAGTAATTCCTTGTTCCAACACGCTCCAAAACAATAACTGCGTATCCGCACCACTACTACCATTGTATTGTGCACTTAATATCGGTGAAGAGGCCGTATACTCTAGAGTTAACTGTTTCGATTTAATTGGAAAAACCAAAGCTTGATGCCCACGAACCACTGCGTGCTCGCCGGCTAAAATCCATTTGCCATAAGTGGTGGTTTGAAAATCATAAAACGTCATAGTGTCCTACCAAATAATCCTGTTTAAACTGTTCTGCAAGTTGTGCTTGATCCAATCGATACAACAAATGAATATTTGGTCCCGCATCCATAGTGATCAAAGGACCATCACCTTGGCGTTCCCAACTAGCACGTAAAGTTTCCAACACGTCTAACGTAGGCTTAGTAATATACGCAAAGGGTTCTGCACAAGTGCTAAACAATTGATGCATGTCCTGAAATTCATCCCAACAAATCTGATACGATGACAGCCAATCTTTATTCATCAAAGCATTCAACAACAACTGCAAATGCGCTTCGGCTTTCTCACTACGTCCTGCATAATGCGGACTTGTGCGCACACGTTGATGCGCCAGCGACGATGAAACCTTTTTTTCCTGATTGCTAATCACTATCACTTGATGTATTAATTGCTGATAAGATAAATCCACCGCTGCCACTTTATCACCCTGCCATAATGCCCAAGGATCATAAAACGATCGACACGAAGATCCCGACCCCTGTCGACTCCAACCAGCTTGTTCATCTATTGAAAGTTGTGCTTTTTCCGTTAAATCACACAATGCCTGCGCAGCACATCTAGTCAATGCTGCGAAACTAGAAGCTGAACTTGCAAGTCCTGAACTATGCGGAAAATTATTAGTTGATTTAACCAGCAACGCACCCTCGTAACCAAAATGCGTTTTCATCCGTTGTAAATGCCGCAAAAAACGTTCTTGACCGGTTGTTGATAATAGAAACTGATTTGAACCTTCCTTATCAAGTGGCGACCATTGATCAACTGCGCCAGCAATTACTTCCAATTGAACCGAGCTTAATAAATTATTGAGGGTATAGGATAAAGAAGCATTATCGGGCAAGTTCGAGTGTTGATCTTTTTTACCCATGTATTTAATCAAAGCAATATTGGCGGGAGCTTGAGCAAACCACTGCATAATCTGTCCTCTTAAATCAATGTCCTGGTGCGTCATTCCATAGTATTTTATGCAATTGTATTTGAAAACGAACCGCTAATTTATCTTGTACAATCCAATTGGCAAGCTCTGCCGGTGCAAGTTCATTCCAACTGGGTGAAAATAACAAACCCACTTTATCCACTAAACGATGTTCTTGTATTAGCTTACCTGCCCATTCGTAATCTGCGCGATTGCATAAGACAAATTTAATTTGATCATTAGGTTTTAAAAAATCCAAATTAGCCATTAGATTTTTATCCGATTCTTTTGAACCCGGCGTTTTTAAATCCATAACAATCATCACGCGTTCATCTACTTGAGAAATATCACGTGCGCCGCTAGTTTCTAAAGAAACAGAATAACCCGCATCGCATAAAGCAGTTAAAAAGGGAATGCACGCTGGTTGCGCTAAAGGTTCGCCGCCGGTTACACAAACATGACGGCACTCGTATTGGGCTACAGTTTCTAACAGCGCTGGAAATTCAATAAGTGATCCGCCCCTAAAAGCATAGGCTGAATCGCAATATTGGCAACGCAGAGGGCAACCTGTCAG
>CAYUEL010000197.1:0-1749 GCA_964443025.1 uncultured Gammaproteobacteria bacterium
AAAATTTTGCCCTAGAAAATGCGAGGTTCCTGCTTGTAAGGCTTTTTTATCTTGCATCATTGCTTCAATAGTGTAAGTGTGAACAGCACCTGGAAAACGTTCTTCTGCTGTTTTTTCACCGGGAATAACAGGTATTGCGGCACATTCTTTTGCAAATTGCACGTAAACATCGAGCATTTGCATGGTTTCTTCTTGAGCTTCGAGGGCAGTAGCATGTGCGGTATGACCTTCTTGCCAAAGAAACTCAGTGGTACGTAAAAACAAACGTGTGCGCATTTCCCAACGTACTACATTGGCCCATTGGTTAAGCTTGATCGGTAGATCACGATGCGATTGAATCCATTTCGCAAATGATTTGTTAATAATGGTTTCACTCGTAGGGCGAATGATATAGGGTTCTTCTAATGGACTCGCCGGGCTTAAACCGCCCTCGCTGTTTGCTTCCAATCGTGTATGGGTAACAACTGCACATTCTTTAGCAAAACCTTCTACATGTTCCGCTTCTTGTTCCAAATAACTTAAGGGAATCAGCAGGGGGAAGTATGCATTGACATGCCCTAATGCTTTAAAACGCGCATCCAGGTTTGCTTGCATATGTTCCCATATGGCGTAGCCTTGAGGCTTAATAATCATGCAACCGCGTACAGGAGCGTTCTCAGCTAAATCAGCAGCTTTGATAACTTCTTGATACCATTGTGGGTAATCTTGCGCGCGTGTGGGTGTAATGGCGGTTTTAGTCATTGATTTCCTATTAATCCTACATAAACGAACGCCGGGATTTTAACATAAATGCGTCAAAAATTAACACAATCCATCGTTTTTGTGGTAAAAATATAAGTTGTGTTAGGGCTTTTCTTACAAGAATGATGGAACATGGATGACAATTAAGCCGGATGACATAATTTCACTATTACCCGCGCAGGTCTTTTGGATGAACCGTGAAGGGGTTTATTTAGGGGCTAATCAAGCCGTATTGGATTTTTTGAATTTGAAAGATAAGCAAGAAATCATTGGAAAAACAGTAGAGATTTTTGCTGATAGACAACCGGCTGAAGCAATCAAAAACATCCGTGAACAAAATGAAAGCGTTGTTCGAACGGGAAAAACAATCAAGGTAGAAAATGTTGGTTTTGATCCCCAGGGGAATAAAGCTTATTATCTCGTGGATAAAATGCCTATACGAGATCCTGATACACAAGAAATCATGGGTGTTTTAGGTGTGGGTGTTAATATCACTGATCGTAAAAAGATAGAAGAAGAATTAAAACAAGCTAAAGAGCAAGCAGAACATGTTTATCAGGCTGAATCCGAATCCCTTAGAAATTTGTACCGTAGTATATCTGGGCAACGACTTCCCGAAGGTGCTACTGCTGAAAAAACAGTACAAAAGATATGGCATTATATTGAAAATTTAATCTATCAAGTACCGGCCGGTTTGTTTTGGATGGATAAAGAGGGGTATTACTTAGGTTGCAATGAAATAGCAGAAAGCTTTTCTCCTACCGCCAAAAGGGAACTTGTTGTTGGGAAAAGAAATGTGGAGATTTTTCCTCCTGATATTGCAGAATTACTCGATAAAAATAACAAGAAAGTATTGGAATCAGGCAAAACACATTTTTTTGAAGAATACGGTTACGATATACATGGGGACTGGAAATATTATTTATTTTATTTAGCAGCTATAAAAGATAATGGAACAGGTGAAGTGATAGGGTTGATTGGCGCAACACTGGATATCACTGAACGGAA
>CAYUEL010000198.1:0-1748 GCA_964443025.1 uncultured Gammaproteobacteria bacterium
GTATCAACCACTTTATTATTTTGTAAAATTTCGCGCGAGACATTCAAGGGCAAATCATTTGAATCAATAACACCTTTCACAAAACGTAAATAATGCGGCATGAATTGTTCCGCATCATCCATGATGAATACACGTTTAACATACAATTTCACACCGTGACGTTTGCTCGTAGCCTGATACAAATCAAACGGTGCCTTTTTAGGAACAAATAATAAATTGGTATATTCCGTGCGACCTTCTACTTTATTGTGGGTCCACGCCAATGGGTCTTGAAAATCATAACTAATATGTTGATAAAATTGTTTGTATTCATCTTCGGTAATTTCTGACTTAGGACGCATCCATAATGCCGTGGCTTTGTTCACGGGTTCATAGATTGTGGTGTCTGCTTTAATCATTTCAACCGGGAATGAAATATGATCCGAGTATTTAATAATGATTTCACGTAACTTCCATTCTTTTAATAATTCATTTTCGTCTTCTTTAAGGTGCAATGTAATGGTTGTACCAATGATATCTTTTTCTGATGGCTCAATGGTATATTCACCTTCACCTTTTGATGTCCATATCACCGCTTCATCCGCAGGCAAATCAGCACGCCGCGTATGAACCACTACTTCGTCAGCTACCATAAAGCTTGCATAAAATCCGACACCAAATTGACCAATCAACGTAGCATCGTGTTTTTGTTCGCCCGTCAATGATTCAACAAATGCTTTCGTTCCTGATTTTGCAATGGTACCTAAATTTTCGATCACTTCTTCTTCGCTCATGCCTATGCCATTATCTGAAACGGTAATAGTGCGTTTCTTTTCATCAAATTCAACGCGAATATGAAGATCTTTATTGAATGGTTTTAATGCATCATGACGTAAGGCTTCAAAACGCAACTTATCCAACGCATCGGATGCGTTAGAAATTAATTCACGTAAAAATATTTCTTTATCTGAATACAGCGAATGAATCATCAGTTTTAATAATTGTTTAACTTCTGTTTCAAATACATGGGTTTGTTTTTCTGCAACATGCGTCATATTGAACTCCTACGATTTATAATTTATATAACAAGGTTAAACCATCGCGCAATGGCAATAATAACGTTGTAAAACGCGGATCTTTCACCAGCTTTTTATTCAACGCATCAATGTACTTTGCGGTTTCCTGTTGAGGATTTAACACTTGCCCTTCGCGTAACATATTATCCAAGGCAATCACGCCACCTTTACGCAATTTCGGATACACGGTTTCGATGTAATCACCATACCCTTGTTTATCCGCGTCAATAAAGGCCATATCAAATGGACCCTCTATCAATTTGAGCGACGCGTGCGCATCCCCGACCCTAATCATTACTTTGAGGCCATGAGGCGATTTTTCAAGGTAGGATTGTGCAATTTCTGCATGATGAGGATCAATTTCTAAAGTAATCAGTTCGCCATCATCTGGCAACGCTTCCGCCATAGCGAGGGCGCTATAACCTGTAAAGCAACCGATTTCTATCACACGTTTCGCTTGGCTTAATTGAATGAGGAATTGCAATGTGCGCGTGACGAGCGGACCGGATAACATCACGGGAAGTTTTGTATTCGCGTGTGTGTATTCGATTAACGCTTTTAACACTGGCGAATCGGGTGTTGTGTGATTAATCGCGTAATGATCTAATTTTGATAATTCCATAAATATTTTCCCTTGTTGTCATTGCGAGCGTAGCGAAGCAATCTATCTCTTGAATGGATTGCTTCGGCCCT
>CAYUEL010000199.1:0-1701 GCA_964443025.1 uncultured Gammaproteobacteria bacterium
CTTAAGTTGTAACTTTTTATACAATAGTCAGTTATTCCATCAAACTTATTCATTTAATTTCTTGCATAATCACTCTATCATCTTACTTACATTCTAATAATTTTTTTATCGAGATTTGTGGTGCGAATGTTGGCGCTCAAAAAGTAATTCCCTTCATAATTTGTTACTCTATATGCGAGAGAATCTGTTGCAATTTTTGAATTAATTGTACTTTTTTGTAACACAACGCCGGTATTATTTGAACTAATAAGGAGTGGATGAGCAGTGGCAGCAGGGGTATGATAGAGCCTGCTATGAAATCTTTTATCACTTTTGATGCTAGCAGAAACTCGCGTATGCATGGTTACGCCATTGATAGGAAATTTAATGTGCTGATCTGTGCCATCAATCTTATCATTTCCAGTGACCTCCTCCTCTAATTTTTCCAAAAATCGATAAAGATATCCACCCTGTTTAGGCTGTTGACATCCGCACTCAGCGATATTGCAGTTGACACACATAGGGTTGCTGCTATGAAAATCTTTTACGATTACAGCAAAAAAAGCGGGATCAAGCTCTAAAAAATTTCGCACCATATTACGCAGATTGTTATCGTCAATCATAGCTTCATTTTTAGCTTGTTCTGAATGATGAAAATTTTCAGGAAATTGAGGATCAAGTTTAAATTCATATGCATTGATTATTGCATTGTCTGTTATGCGATACATACCAAGCACAAGATTAATTCTTGATTGAATATGTTCAATGAATTGAGAGTTACGTTTTATGCTTTTTTTGCGAGATAGTGTTCCATCCTTATTATAAACTTCCTCATCATAAGTAAAATCAGGGTCAAAAGTATTAGCTGTAGTAACACTTCTATTTCGAGGATAATTCCTGTCAACGATATCAAATGTGAACATTTCTAGTTGGTCGCCAGGATCAGTTTCTTCAATATCTTCTGTGCTGTAAAGAAATGTCAAAGAGCCAGTGACAATATTAGCAGCATTTATTGATTTATGGCCTGACTTACTGTTATAAGATTCTTCATAAAGTCTTCTGTAGTCTTGTTCAGCACCCATTAAGCGCGCATGCTCAGCCATTCCGGGCACAGAAGTGGTAATAGTCTTATCATCACTAATTTTTGTGACAATTTTCAGATTAAGGTTTCGTCTGACTGTGTAGAGTGGTTTTAATGTCATAAAGTGACCTTGCTTCAACGAAAATTCAATTTCTAACGTATTTGATATTTTAAATCCTACAACCATCGATTATACACAACCCTGCGCCCCTTGCTAACGGCTGCGTAAACCCGCATAAATGGCGCAGAATTACGCAACCGTAAAAGTAAGTGATGGGCTGAGATGGGGTGTACCCATTGAGCAGGCTTTAAAATCTTACGTACAAGCCTTGCGTTGTAAAGCCAATACCCGTGAAAACGGGCAATCTGTCTTTTTTAAAACGGTGTTCGGTGAAAATCTAATTGATTTGATAGGCAGTATTGAATGCACAAGAGAAGAAAGTATCATCTTGATAATTGGCTTAATACCCAGCAAAGAGCAGTTATGATGAATGTGACCGATGCTCAATATCATCGAACCCTGTTAAATGAACAGGGGGGCGATCAGGGAATTCAGCGGTTAATTTTAATTTGCCGCCCATGGATTCAATATAGGAGGTCAGTGTTGATAGCAATAAATCAGAGCGTCGTTCAAGTCTGGA
>CAYUEL010000200.1:0-1658 GCA_964443025.1 uncultured Gammaproteobacteria bacterium
CTTTAATTTGAGTAATGTAGTAAGTTGCCATGTCTTTGAGTGATGCAAACGAACAGCTAGGGTCATGTAACGATGGATCTTGAATTGCATAAAGACTCATATCGCTAGGTAATTGTTTAGCCAATTTATGATAACAATACACCGCACCGCCCAAGGGGTGAATTAAAAATACACGTTGATGCGCGTTATTGGATGAAAAGGCAATTAAATTCTTAAGTGATGGATGTTCGTTTTGTTGTGTGAGATGTTGAGAAAGTGCTTTAATATTTCGGTATGCCATGACATCGCCCAAACTTACCTTAAAAGGCAACTTTGCTTCAAGGAAACATTGTAACGTAAGAGCTAGCATAGAGTCGCCGCCCAGCGAATAGAAATCAGCCTCATCATCGAGAGATTTATTTTCAAAACATTCGAGATAGGAGTCGCGAACACAAGCATAAATATCAATAGTATTTTCTTTTGAAATAGGGTTAATCAGCGGCTGTTTTGTAAACGTGGGAATCGTTTGGACCCAGTCATGAAAGCGCTTAATAAAATCACCTTGACTGATGAGATAAACAGGCTCATCGTTATTCGCTGAAAGACATGTTTGCAGCGCATCAAACACTGTATTATCTTTGTCACCAATCGCATCCCAATTGAGGTTTATCCATTGTGTAGAAGGTTTAGATTGATAGGCTAGTGCATCTAAATATAAATTGCTTGCGGCATAGGTGGCTCGATTTAATCCGCCCAAGGTCGAAGCTAAAGATGCATAAGGAATGCAGTAAGACACCGAGATTTTATGTCTATCACAACTATTTAATAAATGATTAATTCCATCTACTTTTGTAGAAAACTGTAAATTAAATGATTCCGGTGTTTCATCGATCAATGCTTTTTCACGGTATTGACGTGGTGCAGCAGCAAGATGGAATAGCCCATCAATATGTGTGTAATTTTGTTTAATGGTTTCAATGCATTGATTACATGCATCGTAATCAGCCATGTCTGCCTCAACCAACATAAGGCTACTGGCGGATTGCCTTATTTTTTCCAAAGTTACTTGGAGGAGTTTCAAGCGATCCACAGTGAGTGATCTGCTTGTTAAGATGATTTTAGCTTGGAAGTGATTTGCCAGAAATGTTGCAAGTTTCAATCCTAATTCGCTTAACCCGCCCGTGATAAGGTAAACCCCCTGTTTTTTTAAAATACTTTGTTTGCTAGAAGAGCGATCAATGAGTTTATAATCTAACGCAAAACGTAAATGAGCGCGGTAAGCAATTGAAAAATCATCATGAGATGACAATAATTCTTTACCCAGCAATGCCCAATGAGCAGGGTTATAAGCATCCAGATCAAGCATAAAGGTTTGGATTCCTAATTCTTGACGCATGGCTAGCCCTGCCGAACGTAATATATGTTTAGCGGGGCAAATGGATTCATCACCGGATAATTTTTGTCCTTGGTATGTCAAAACAAATAATTTTATTTTTGAAGTATCAAGAAATTCATTTATGGTTTTTGAAAAATCAACTAATTTAAAGAAATACTCATGATAAGGGGTATTTTGATTTTTATCACAAGCTAATGCGTGAATAATAACATCGATCGGTTTATTTTCTTCTTTCAGTTGATGTTGCATTGTTTTATAATCTTTTTCGCTCGTTGTAATGATT
>CAYUEL010000201.1:0-1508 GCA_964443025.1 uncultured Gammaproteobacteria bacterium
TGATGCAAAAATATTTTTGCATCAAAACGTTCCCATACATTCTGTTCGATTACCCGGTTTTTTTGCTTGTCAAGAAGTCATCTTTGGTGGTGTTGACGAAACATTGACCATAGTACATAACACCCTGCATCGAAAATGCTTTATGCCAGGAATTGTACTGGCTTGTAAAAAAGTTGTGAACATGCACGAAATGGTTTACGGTCTAGAACATTTATTGTAATTATTTAGAGCCTGCTCAAAATCCGCTAGGTTGAGACCTCTTTCATTGATTTTTGAACCGGCTCTACCAATTCATGTCATAAAAGATCGTATCTTCAGGTCGTTTGGCATATTTGACATATTGATAAAAATAAAATGCCGCTAACACGGACATAAACAACGCAGGGCGAATATCTTTCAAATCAAAAATTGCATCACGACTGTGTGTGATACAATACCACCATTTTTTAAATTGTCCTTTTTTCAAGTTAAAAAATACTTTCATCATGCCGCCCATGCTAACCTGAACAGAATGTTCCGGATTTATTTCACGGAAATTCATGTTGGAATTAAAGATACATTCAGGTAAATTATCATCTTGCGATACTAAATGAATGCCATTAGTAATTCTGGGATTACATTCAATGAAGTACAACGTTCCATCGTCTGTTTCCATGATGTCAAATCCTATTAATCCTGTGTATTGTTGATTTTCGACAACCTGCTTAACCAACGCCAATATCCCTGGGTGACTTTGACTTTTAAAGCAAATGGCAGCACCATTTTCACGATAAACAAATAAGGGCTTGTATGTTGCATTCATCACTAAATGACCTTTATGCGCAATACCTGTCGTACTCCAAATTTGTCCCACAATAAATTCTTGTACAATAAAGGGTGGTTGAAACTTAATTTTTTGAATGTCGTTTGACGTTCGGATAGTTATCACTTGCGATCCACCTGATGCATGAAAGCTTTTAACTAAATACGGCATTGAAATAGTGGGATGCTGTTGAAACGTTTTCCATTCTTGTTCATTATTAATTAATAATGTCTCGGGAGTTTTGCAATGCAATGACTTTACAAGTTCACCGAATGTATATTTATTATTAAGTAATTTGATCTTTTCTAGATTATCACAAAACACTTGCGCATGACGCTCTAATTGGCTTTTATGTTTGGTAATGAAATAAACTTCATCGTACCCAGGAATAAGCATATCAATTTCATGTTGTTTTAAAATATCGATAAGACTATTGATATATCCAGTTTCATTTAACAAAGGATCAGGCACTAAAAAATTCTTTTTAACGGCATTCGAGAACCGACAATATTGAATTCGGGTTGCTTCGGCAACGTACACAACATGCCCATGGCGGGACAATTGCCTCGCAAGTTCTAATACGGCAGGACCTCTGCCACCTGTTAATAATACTTTTTTAGCGCCCGCTTTCATTATTATTGCCTTAGTTGATTGATAATCCTGCATTATTATTATCGGCCAAAGTTGCTTAAACTTTAACGACGAA